>JAQTWO010000090.1 GCA_028689245.1 Candidatus Altimarinota bacterium
GCTTCAGGCGGCTTTCCTTCAGCGACACGTCGTAGTAGTCGTTCATGTTGTCGAGACCGACGACCTCGTCGCCGCGCGCCAGCAGGCGCAGCGAGGCAGTCATGCCGATGAACCCGGCGGCGCCGGTCACAAGAATTTTCACGAAATCACCTTGGAAAAAAAGTCACGCGATTTTAACGCAGAGCCGGCCTCGCAATCGACTGGATTTCTGGAGTATTTATCGATGTAGAAAAGGAAATGTGCTGACTCGAATGGGGGCGGCTCTATGAGGCATATCATACCACTGCGTTCAACCCCAGCAAAGTATCAGGAGAAGTCCGAAAGCTCTATGGGGACAGCTATATCAAGAACCGCAAAGGGATTTTTGAATACATCCTCGGTGGCTCTCTGGATACCAAACTCCTCGAAGTCCGCATCTTTGACGAAGCAACCAAAAAAGCAGTGTATACCAAACAAACGACGGAAGCAGAAAAGAAAGGTATATCAAATTGTCCGCACTGTGCTCTCGGGCACGATGCCAACAAGAGCAAGATCTGGAAACTTGCCGATATGGACGCGGATCATGTCGCAGCCTGGAGCAAGGGCGGTGCTACCGATATGGCGAATTGTGAGATGCTCTGCAAAACACACAATCGAGCAAAGGGGAATAGGTAGAGATAGTGTGTAAAAATAAAAACCCGAAAGATACTTACGAGGTATACATGCTTGGCATCTCTATGGAAAACTTCGCTCCTCCAAGCAGGTCGCTCACACTCGCACGGATCGTTCCTCCATGGAGCTCGACGATATTTTTACAAAGATAGAGCCCGAGCCCGAGCCCTACCGAGAATCCTCCACCGGTGGTATATTGCTCAAAAATATTTTCCATATTCACTCACTGAAATCCCTGACCACTGTCTTCTATGGACATAAAAAATATCCCATTGTCGATGTGTGCGTGAACATGTATCTTTCCGAGTGCTTGATCTTTTGAGAATTTTACGGCATTTTGCAGGAGATTGGAGACGACTTGTTGGAATTGTATCTTGTCGATGCGGACGAATCGTACCGAATCGTGTACGTCACAGAGAAATTGCATATCTTCATGGACTCGTGCGTATACGTCTATTTCTGACCTGAGAAATTCACCCACATGCACTATTTCGCGTATGAGTCGGACCTTTCGTGATTCGAAGTGTTGCATCGAAAAGAGACGGGAAGTGAGTTCTCCGGTGCGAATAAGTTGATTGTTGAGAGAGGTGATCTCGGACAATATCCACTCCTTTGTATATGGCTTGTCTTTCATATCGTCCAACATGCCATCTATCTGGAAGATGGCATTGGCTATCGGTGCCTTGATTTCATGCGATATGATGCTGATGAATTCTTTTTGTCGACTGAGAAGTTCGTTGTATGCTATGGTTTTTTCATCCACTTTTTGATCGAGTTTCTCAGAGAGGTTTTCTAGGAGGGTATATGTTTTCATATACCTCAAATGTACCTCGAGAAAAGAAACGAATTCACGAAGCAGATCAATTTCTTCAACCGTGTAAGAATCTCCGAAAGATTTCGCTCCGAGTATGAATTTTCCGATATTTTTCTCTCCATCCGTATCGAAAATCGGCAATACGAGAAAGGCTTCTTCGGGGAGTTCTTTTAGGAGTATGTCTCTGTTGAATTTGTTTTTCTTTTCTTCCATGAAAACAACATCATTGATGAATATCTTGTCTGTGAGGTTGTTTCGGAAATATCGCTGAATCTCTGATTCGGTGCCGGATTCCGGATACAGGCACAGTTCGGAGAAGTTGGTCTTGAAGAGCCGTCTCATCCCTGTTTTCAGGTAATTTTCGAGATCGTGGAGACTGGTCAGATGTACGATACCCTTCTCTAATCGACGGATATCTTGCTGAATTTTTACATGAGCTGGTTCTCAGAGAAATATCTTGTGTAAGCCCCGTCGAGTATGGATAAAAGCCGTTATCACGACGATGGTACTGATTATGTAATACCGATCTTCCAGAAGCCAGTAGTTTGTTATGACCCCCGTTTTTATATGAAACTCCCAGATGGACTTAAAAATATTGAGAATGCAGATGGAAAGAGCAGCTGACGAGATAGTTACTATCCATTTTCCTATGCCGTATCATATGGACGAGAAATAGTACCTTTTTACAGTCAGGAATATATAGAAAATAAGGAACGAGAAGAAGAAAATGATTTCTTTTTCGAGAATCCATATTCAAAAAATAGGGAGAATGAGCTGGAGCGCAAGTCAGATTGTAGTTGCAATAAAAGTTGATAATACGATACGTTTTAATCGAATTTTATTGAGATATACTTGCTTCTTAAATTGGATTATTGATCGCCAACAAAACAAAGATATTGCCAATGTATGCAGGAATATATGCAGAAAATATCATTTTCATTGAATTTCACGATACACTCATTCCTTAGCTGAATACGATAATCCAGAAATTATAAAATCTGTACAAGTATAAACAATGAAGACGGAGATGTATATCAGAAAAATCCAAAGAAGTTTATTAGACCAAAGTCTATTTGCTTTTGAATTAAAAAAATGAATAAAAAATGCAAGACTAAAAGTTGCCATTATTCAGTTACTAAAGTTAGCACGAGAAAGCAAGAGGAGGAGTTCTGTGTTTTCGATTCCCGAAAAGAATAGGAAATAAAATAAGAACCACAAGGAGGCAAAAAACGTAAACAGGAAAAAGAAAAGTCCTGAAAGATTCCTGTATTGTTTAAACACCAGTCATCAGCATATGATGGAAAGTATCATCGATGTACCGTATATGAATGCGTAGTAACTCATTATATCCAGAGAATTGATCAAAAAATAAAGTCCATCAAGTAAATTCTAAGTGAAGTGTGCATCATATTCAGAAAACTACGCATGACAACTTTTTTGCATATTTTTGAATCAAATTTTTTTATGCTGGCAAAAGAGCTGTTGGTCCGGATGTTTTGATTGTTTCATTTGCTGGTTCTGTTTGTTTTCGAATAGATTTTAGAAAATGTTTTATCCCATTAGTAAAACTCTCTTTATATACTCATACAGGATTTGCATAGAGAACCAAATCGCAATTGTATTTTTCTCACACATTCGTCATTTTTGCTCGCAATAGTGGATCGTCTTCGATTCCGAGAGAAATGCCCTGACTAATTCATCCACTCATTCGATGGGTTGTTCCTCATCGATTAAATTCGGTGAGACCGGGTGTATGTTGATATTTTTCTGGAAGTTTTCGGGAGAATTGATGAAGTGTTTCGAAGAGATTTTGAAAGTTCCGATATGGTTCTAATAATCACAACGAGGAAAAAAGCATCATCTTATCAGGGGTATATCCGAGTATATTATGCACTCTTTTACGTATTTCCGGAAGTCCCACATTTTCATAATGATCCATGAAGTCCAAGTGAAACATACGTTCTAGGGAATCGATATACGCTTCCTCGAAACCAACGATTCCCTTGGTTTCCGACTTACAGAGCACCAAGAATGCATCGACACTATTCAGGACTCGGTCCTTGATCTTCTCAACATTATCGTATGGATCGTATATGAGCCGAGTTTTCCCAGAACAGGCGACACAAGGAACTGTATTGGTTCATAGCATGTACATGATGGATGTAACAGTATGCTCTGCCAATACTTCTTTCGGGAGATCTCGAAAGGCCTCTTCTTTGGACATCATCTTGCCACATTCGGTACACTGGGCGAGCTCACCCAGCCCCGCTTCCGATGCCCACATATCCTGCATGACTTCGTGAATACCGACGAAATCCTTCTCGGTGAGATCTTTTCGATCTACCGCTTCTATGACGAGTTTTTCCATATAAACGTTTTGTTAAAAATAAAGCAAAACGCTTATACTCCTCTTGTGTTACATTTTTGTTGCATTTCGGGATAAAAGTTTGCAATCTTCGTAGTGCCATAATATCAAATGTTGATACTAAGAGAACGCATTGTTTCATAGCATGATGTATGGTGCGACCGTAACAATACTTTGGCTCATTCTTTCTGATACATGCAATCCTCGGCTGCCCAACAGTGAAATACTCTTTTGGGTGTAGAAATGAAAAATATTTTCTATAGATGTTATGTCATTTTGACGTTTAAAATAACAAATTTCAAAATCGTTTTGACATCCTGAAGCTTTTCTATATACTCCTCCCCGCCATCAAAAATGGATGGGAAAAATCGCTCCTTAACACACTCAATAAAAGAAACGTATCGATGAGTCGAAAGACTTGTCATTTCTCTGTACGATTTCCACTAGAGGGAAATACGACAGAAAAAAGATTACGTATACCATATCAACAACTTTTATGAAAATAAAAGACAATCAAAATCAGTAAGAAGCTATCTTCTGTTTAACAGAAAGATCAAATCGTATTCCTTGTATCGTTACGGGAGTACGTGTAGAGTGGAAGGGCGAGTAGTTGTTAGTTGCCAGGTAATAGTTACCAGTTTACTGGTGATGAACACTTGGATCACAACCAACAACGGTCTCCTTCAAATTCAATTACATGATCAAGTTTTCAGGAGCGGGATGAGATTTGTCATGAAAAACGAGTACCAAAGCGAGTCGTAGCGGAAGCTACGCTCTCGCGAGGAACGGAGTTTTGAATGCAAATATCGCCCACTCCTAAAGCGCAAGTATGAATACACTGTACGGCACAAAGTGGATGCCTTGACTCATATATCCGATGAAGGACGTGCAAGACTCACGATAAGCCCCGGGAAGCTGTCAAGAAGC
>JAQTWO010000091.1 GCA_028689245.1 Candidatus Altimarinota bacterium
TTCTTTTTTCTGAGAAAATATATGATGTAGATGCCCCCTGCAATTACCACTCATATACTTACTTCTTTTGTGTATTGTGCGAATATATTTACCATATCCTCTCACATATAGTAACCAACAAGGAGGAGTACAAGACACCATATTCATGCTCCAAGTCCTGTGAGCGCGAAGAATATAGGATAATTCATGCGAAACATTCCTGCAGGGATAGATATCAAATGCCGAATGACGGGTATGAAGCGTCCGATAAATGTATAGAGCTTATCATTTGTAAGAAAGAGCTTTTCCGCTTCCAGATACTTGATATGGTTAATAAAAAAATATTTTCCATATTTTTCAAAAATGGCTTCCCAATAAATTGACCAAGAAGATAATAATTTATGGTCGCTCCAACCAAACTACCGAGGGTTCCGGCTCATAAAGAGAGTAGGAAATTCAACTTCCCAGTTGCTGCGAGATAGCCCGCCGGAATCATTACCGCCTCTGAGGGGACAGGGAATACGCTTGATTCCAATGTCATGAGAAAAAATATGGAAGTGTAAGATAATCCTCAGAAGAAGGATAGACTCGCTTCAAAGATTTGGTGGAACATAATAGAAGGTTGCAAAATTATGAATTACAAATTACAAGAATGAGAAATGATATATGAACTGGTATTTATAAGAGATGTTGATATGAACACGTCTTGGAGTAAAAAAATCGACAACGAATAGAGTATACACATGTTCTATAGGTTTATCCACTTCGCAACTTTCACTGGATATACAAGTAAATACTCTGTCATAAACTTTTTATCTCGAAGATGATATATTATGTATGCTCCTATGAGTCCAATAATATATCCGACCAATATATCTCCAGGATAATGAATACCTGCAAACACTCTGCAAAACATCATGATAATTCCTGATATGAAGACAACCCAAGCTATGCATCAGCGAGAGTAGAAATAGGCTGCGAGAGCTGAGGCACCCGCAAAAATTGCATGTCCAGAGGGAAAAGAATTATCGGGGAGATGATCTACAAGGGGTCGGATTACCGAAACCGTTTCTGGGCGGGGACGGAAAGGAAGCCCGAGATTGAGTATGACATAGATGGCAAAAGCCAGTCCGATAGAATAGAGCATCATGAGTGCCTGTATTTTAGGCTGATGATCTTTCTTGTAGGTTCCATAAAGCCAGAGTCCTACCAATATAACCATCATCAACATGACTTCGATATCAGCTCAGATATGAATGAGTTTCACTTGAAGAGAGGAGTCTGGGTTTATAAAGGATCGGAGAAAATTCAGGAGGGCAATATCCGCGGAAATAAGAAAAGAAAGCATAAGATTTTATGGTATTGAGAATAATGAAAAGGAGTATAGTGAAAATCAGATGAAAGGCAAAAAATATATTTCTATCCGTAAAATGAGCAGATATGTTCAAATAAAGTTGGTTTTTTAGATTTTTCATTATTCCAATAACCTTTTGTTTGGTGTAAGTATGTATTCCGTTCAATGTCTCGCTCAAGCTGTTTCTCCGTATACAATGTTGTCTTTTCGGAAAAAGATACGGAAAAATAAAAAAAAAACGTAACCTTCATGCGATTATCTCACATGTGATTACGTTTTTCCTATATAAGAAACCATATTGGATGTTTCTATTTCATCTTGTTTCTGAGGAAAGCCGGAACATCCAGTTCTGACTGTTGGTTGTTGACAGTGTTATTTATGGAGTTTTGAACAGGAGTATGAGTACTGCTCTGATGTCCAAGCATTTTCTTCCCGAATTGGTTAGATGCGGTCTTTGGAACTTCCTGATACCGTTGATTGGTGTCTTCATTGAAACCGGTTGCGACCACGGTAATCTTGATCTCTCCAGTGTAGTTTTCATTGATGGTTGCTCCAAAGATAATATTCGCTTCTGGATCGCATGCTTCGGTAATAATACGAGCTGCCTCGTCTACCTCAAACATGGAGAGGTCAGTTCCCCCGGTAATATTAAAGAGAAGTCCATGAGCTCATGCAATAGAGAGTTCAAGAAGAGGAGAGTCTATAGCTGCTCGTGCAGCTTCCGCAGCCCGATTTTCACCACTTCCGTATCCGATACCCATAAGAGCTGAACCAGCATTATCCATCACAGACTTTACATCGGCAAAGTCGACGTTAATAAGTCCTGGAAGAGTTATGAGATCGGAAACTCACTGTACTCCTTGATTTATGACCTCATCTACGATATTGAATGCATCGAGAAGAGGAGTTTTCTTATCAATAATTGAGAGAATCTTATCATTTGGAATAGTTATGAGCGTATCGACTTTTTCCTTGAGTCGATCATATCCGTCGATAGCCTGGATAAATCGTCGCTGTCCTTCAAAAGCGAACGGCTTTGTTACGACTCCAACTACCAGTGCTCAGAGTCCCTTTGCAATCTCTGCAATAATCGGTGCAGCTCCCGTACCAGTTCCTCCTCCAAGTCAACAGGTTATAAAAACCATATCAGCTCATGCAAGTGCTTGCTTGATTTCTTCACTGGATTCTTCCGCAGCTTTCTTTCCGATTTCAGGATTTGCCCCAGCTCCAAGTCCGCGAGTAGTGGCTCGTCCGATATTGATGCGAATCTGGGCTTTAGAAGTGAAAAGTGCCTGTGCATCGGTATTGACTGCAATGAATTCCACGCCTTCCAATCCTGCCTGAACCATCCGATTGATGGTATTGGAACCTCCTCCTCCGATTCCAACTACTTTAATATTGGCAACGGGAGAGATATACTCCGAAACATTTATCTCTTCCACGCTATTGCGGGAAAAATTACTTCCTCCACCAAGGAGGGATTTGAGTTTGTCATCAGTCTTTCGAACAACCATATAGGGGGTGAATTAAGAAAAATAAAAATTAGGGTTTTAGGTATTAGAACTTAGAACTTAGATAGGTGTCTATTTTATAGATGATACGAATTTATATTTTTCTAAATTCTAAATTCTAAAGACTAAGTTCTAAGTTCTTTTTTACGGCATGATTTTCTTCAGAGCGTTCTTAATCGACCCGAAGAATCCGCCGAATGAGAGATTCATTTTGAATCCACCTCGACTCACTCCGTATTTCTGAGAAAGAAGGAGTGTTCCGATAATGCCGGCAAATATGGGATCTCAAATAGAGGTTCCACTTATGAAGTCGGAATCCTCTGGGGTTCCAATCATGGAAGGAAGTCGGAGAACTTCTTTTGCAAGTTCGTTCACATCTCGGGCTTTCGCACCACCTCCGCTTATGACCGCTCCTTCAGGGAGCATTCCGTCTCTTCAGATTTTCTTGAGTTCATTGTTCACATAGTAGAAGATTTCGGAGTAACGGGCTCGGATAATCTCGGAAAGATACTTTCGGGAAATCGTCGTCGTTTCGTTCTTGGAAATCTTCGCAAGGTCGATCTCATCGTCTTTCGCTTTTTCGTCTTTGCAGAATCCAGCAGAACCGTACTCGATCTTGAGTTTCTCGGCGGTATCGATGGATACACGAGCTCCAAGGGCTATATCGGAAGTAACATGCTCTCCACCTATAGGTATAACGGCCGCAAAAATGAGTGAACCTTCTTCGAATACTGCCACGTCTGTCGTGCTGGCACCAATATCGATACAGACAACCCCGAGTTCTTTTTGTCTCTTGGAGAGAACCGCTTCAGGGGCTGCGAGAACATTCGGATAAATATCGAGGATATCGACTCCGACGTCGTAGATACCTTTCTTGATATTTGAGAGAATATTGCTAGAAATGCAGAATATATGGCTTCGGACTTCGAGTTTCTTGGCAGACATTCCGACTGGGTTTTTGATCCCAGATTCCATATCGAGAGCGAAGGCTTCTGGAATGACTTTCAGTACTACCTTATTCATGAGATCAACTCCATTTTGACTCATATCGAGAACTCGATTTACATCATCGCTCGAAACTTCTCCGTGTGGTACCGAAATAATACCATTATTGGTAATAACTTCGATATTGGTTCCGGAAAGAGAGAGATAAATTGCGGAGACCTGTTCTCCGGTCATTCGTTCTGCCTCAGAGAGGGAATCGTCAATGTTTTTTTTAAACTCATCCATATCGATAATGTTTCCTTTGCGAATACCGTTCGATTTCGCGATACCAACTCCGAGTACTCGGAGTTTCTTTTCTTCAGTAAAAGTTGCGATAACAGTTTTTATCTTGGCCGTACCTATATCTATGGCGGTGAAAACTTCTCCGGATACCATATGGGGTGGATGATTAGTGAAAAATAAAATGGGTGTATAAAAATTGTATTCAAGAAAGTCCCTTATATAAAGGCACTCTCTGTAGAAAGGATCATGCCTTAACGCGACATATTATATGACGGATGCTCTATTTTTCAAATGGAAATAAAAAAATAAAATCTTTGTATTTTTACCAACGCTGAACACTTTTTTATGAAATTTTTTTTAACCCCTTGTGATATTGGATATTCATAGGGATTCAGTCTCTCTATTTGTTTATTTTTATTTGTCTTTTCTCTCCTTTTCCATACAATAACGCCACTTTTACTCAATAAAATATAATTTATGCAAAGCAGTTCAAAAAAACTCAATGCCTACACTGTAGAGCTTACTATCAAAGAAAATACAAAGGAATTCGACAAAGCTCGAACAGAGGCTATAGAAAACATTCGTAATAATGCCTCTATAAAGGGCTTCCGTAAAGGGGCCCATATCCCCGAAGAAGTTATCGTAAAAGAGTATGGAGAAGAGA
This sequence comes from Candidatus Altimarinota bacterium, assembly GCA_028689245.1. Taxonomy (GTDB): domain Bacteria; phylum Patescibacteriota; class Gracilibacteria; order BD1-5; family UBA2023; genus UBA1545. The sequence continues at coordinate 4,736 of JAQTWO010000091.1, forward strand.
TGATTCGAGAACGAGC
>JAQTWO010000092.1 GCA_028689245.1 Candidatus Altimarinota bacterium
TCCGATTACTCCAAGAGATATCCGAGTGTCCAGGGAGATACCCTTGGGATACTTCTCGGAAACTCCGGAACAACATTGAACCAACCGATACAGGAGAGTGGGACAGGAGTGGATGTGGTGAAGACGAACAGTGGGTATGTGGCGTATATGAGTCAAAAGATAATAATTACCGGAACCGGTGCCAAGCTTGCAGACATGAGTAGTGAGGCTTCCTTCAAGGCCTATCTCATACTCTCGGATATGGACAAAATCTCCAAAAGCAAAAAAGTTTTGATTCTCTACTCAAACCAGAATGGACACTGGCTATACGATCAATACAGGAATCGGTGATTCAATGTGATTGTAGATACAGGAGCCACCTCACTGACAAAAGTTGCCGCCTACGATCCTGATATAGTCGTATGTGATCAATATGCTTTTTCCTGTACCTTCTCTTTTTTGAATACGTTATATGATGCAGGCTACAGTATAGCTTCTCTTGGAAACGATACTCTTTTCGGTATTCTTCCGATAGTTTCATCCGGTGGTCCATTTGCTGCAACAACAGGCGTCATAAAACCAGACGATACTTCTCACTTCATCGCTCGATGATGGGATACGACTGTGGATTCATGAGCAGATAATAGAAACTCCATCGTCTCGATTCATCCGAAAGCAGTGTCTATAGCAAAAGGCAGTACGTCGAACACAACGGAGGTTGTATATCTTGAGGAAGTGGGAAAGGGGAGATGGATACACTATCAACCTCTTTTTGCTCCGAATGCCCTTCTTTTTGATAGAGCCAATGCTTACTTGTTGAGATAGAATGGATACGCGGGTGTTTTAGGGGTCAAAACTTTCATGGTTATGTTGTTTTGAGCTCTAAAAAATATATCAGTGTTATCTCACAAAGATTTTACTCTTTTGATTTTTCAACCGGATCGTATCCACCCGCACTCCAGGGATTACATCGGAGTATCCGCCAGAGTCATTTCAATATTCCCTGAATGACTCCCTTCTTTTCGATAGCCTCGATAGTATAATCGCTACAAGAAGGGATATGTTTACAATAGGGTGGTCGATTCATCGCCCGAGCCCAGAGTGAGTGGTCGGGGGAAAGGTATTTTTGGTACAGGCGAATGAGAGCGATAGGGAAGCGAGAAAGCATTTGACAGGAGTTAAAATCCCGCCTTTCGGCGGGATTTGTTTATTTTACGAATTCAACGATTTTTGCAAATACCGTTGGGTTTTCGATAGCAAGATTTGAAAGAGCCTTTCGGTCAATCTGAACATTCTTCTTGTAGAGGAGATTGATGAAGGTTGAGTAGTTGAGACCAAGAGCTCGAACCGCATTGTTGATACGGATAGTCCAGAGAGCTCGGAAATCACGTTTCTTGAGTCGTCGTCCGATATAAGCATTGGTTCCTGCTTTCATGAGAGCGTTCTTGGCTCGAGAGAAGACATTTCCGTTCATCATACGGAATCCTTTTGCTCTTTCGAGAACGTTATTGTGTCGTTTTTTGGTCATGAGACCACGTTTTACGCGTACCATATATGAGAGGTTAGTTGTTAGTTATTAGTTCTTAGTTTTTTGAAGTTTCTCAGAAACGAAGTAATCCAAGTGCGAATCGAACCGTGGAGCGAACCGTACGACTGTACAGAGACTCCCGGAAGTGGAGATTCAAGCTTGAAGGATGAGTTCTTGGAGAGACTTCCTTTACACTCCGTAAGGGAGACATCTTTGAGAAGCTCGTTCATTTGTCGAGTGAGCAACGATCCCGTACTTATTTCGCCCTTTTGCTTTCTTTGATTTATCGGAAAGGAGATGTCGTTTGCAGGAGTGAGTAAAAATAAATTTACCAGTCCCCGTAACTTTTACACGTTTCTTGGCTCCTGAGTGAGTTTTTTGTTTCATAAGAATGAAATGATATTAAAAATAAATAGTGTCCTATTTTTTGATGTGGAGAAGGATGGAGAAATTATTTCCCGCTTTCATCACCTTGCCATCTGCCTTGTAGACTTCTGAGAGAGAAGCGACAAATTCATTGACCTTGTCCATCGCAAGCGCTTCATAGTGATTTTCCCTTCCTCGGAGAGAAAGTATAATCTTCAAGGGATGACCAGCGGCTCAAAACTTAATTGCCTGATTCTTTCGAATTTCAAGGTCGTGATCACCAATCTTGTAGGTAAGCTTAATGGTTTTGACTTCGGTCTTCTTGGAATGCGATTTATTTTGAGATTTCTGTTGTTTAAACAGAAACTTTCCATAATCCATCATCTTGGTAAGAATAACACCGTCTTGCATACCTATTTCTACGATATCCATATCAACAGAACTTGCCTTGGATATAGCGTCTGAAAGAGACATTATACCGAGTTGTTCTCCCGACTCGGTAATAACTTGAACCTTATCTGCCCGGATACTTTCATTGGTGCGTTTTGCTTTTGGAGCCATCGATTATGCCTTAGTGGATACAGCTTTGAGCATCTTAGCGAAACGAGATTTTTTTCTCGAACCGTTGTTGATGTGGAGGATATTCTTTTTCACAAGGGTATCTACCCGAGAGTAGAGTTTCGCAAGAAGTTCTGTCGCATCTGCGGATTTTGTAGCTATGGCTTTTTCGAAAGACTTGAGAGTCTCCTTGTAGAGAGCATTGAAACGACGATTTCGTGATGCTTTTGTTTGGCTTTGTTTGAGAGCCTTTTTTGCCGATGAAGTATTTGGCATGGAGTAGATGAATATATGAAAATAAAAGGGACCCAGTGCCATTTTCCACTCTTCTATCTAGGGGAAGCAGTGGTACTGGATGAAAAAAGTACGGGTATTGTATGGAAAAGAGTGCAAGAGTCAAATTTTTGTTTTATAAACATGGACATCCTCTTGCTTCTCAAAAATTGAGAGTATCAATAAGGATGTCGGAGGTTGCGATGGATTTTTAATTTCCTACTCGTACAAACACCGTTGCTTCTGATTCGAAGTCAGTTTCTTTTGTCTTATACTTGTCCACCATCTCGATGTTTTGTCCGAGAGAAGAGAGAAACACAGACGTTTCTTCTCCGTAGGGAACTACGATGCGTGCTTCAAGGTTCTCAAAAATCTTTGTTGCATTCTTATCTCCAGGGAGTATGAGGATATCGATATTTCCGAGGAAATTCACGACGTTTTCCGTTATGTCGAGCGTATTGGTCGGTACATAGGCGATATTCTTTCCTTCCACACGGAGTGTGAAGAGGTTTTTCCCTTCTACTTCATGAAATGTTGCAAGGAATCCGGATTTCTCATATTCTCCGAAAAAGTCTATAACAAGTCCATCGAGCACGATAGAAGCAGGGCTTTCGAAAACGATTTCTTTTTTATCAGAAGTGATAACGATCTGATTGTTTCGAGAAGTTATGTCCATAATGGGAGAGGTTAGGGAATAGTTGCTAGTGATTAGTAGGGATGAATAAAGTTTATGTAGTATTAATTTCGAGGGGGATTCTTTTTTTCCAATACTTTGGCTATTAAATATCCAGTCATTCATTTTCTGGAAAGAGCATCTAAAGTTAATCTGCGTGAAGCTTGCCCGACAATAGTTTCTTCTTGAGGTTTCCTCTTATAAAGGTGAGCATTACTCGGTGAAAATCCTGATTTGTTCATAAATATAGATATGTTAAGATTAAAGTCTCTCTATCCGCCGACTTTATAGACTTTGGACTTCTATTTACATGTATTGTAGGTTTTTCTTCACAAATCCGTATATATCGGGTTTAATATTGGCAGTCTTCAGTTCTTCGATGCTAAACCATCGAAATCCGAGGAATCGTTCTTCTTTTTGGGGTATAGGTTCTCTATCTCCGTGATACTTTACAAGAAAGAGGTAAACATCCTTTTCTATAACTGGACATCACTCTTTGTATGTGGCGATAAAGCTGTAGTTAATCTTGGACATGAACTTTATAATCTCAAGATCCTCTACGAACAATCCAGTTTCTTCGGCTATTTCACGGATGGCCGTATCTTTGGCTGTCTCGGAGTTTTCCATATGACCCTTCGGTATGACGAATTCCCGTTCCCGTTTGGCGTTTTCCCATTCGAGAAGGAGTATCTCCATCTTGCCTTTTTGCTTTCTATAAACGATTCCACCGGAGCTTTTCTCGAAAATTCGATTCATGCTCATGGGGGGTGTAAGTGGGTAAAATCGTGGGTACTATAGCGATTTTTTATAAAAATACAAAAAATAAATATTTCTATTTGATTTTTCTTGAGTTTTTTGTACTCTGTAATCATATAACAAGCAACTGTAACTAGTCCTAACTCCTATAATTCATGCGTTTTACTATCGATACCAAGGTTTTGAAAGAAGCGATCGACGTTGTGAGTCACGCGAGCACCGTGTCCAATATGACGCCCATACTGGAGAATATTCTCATCTCCGCACAGTACAAGAAGATCGTCCTCACTGCAAACAATTTGGAGATGGCGATGGAATATGTGGTTGATACGTGAGTGGATGTCGAAGTGGAAGGGAATTTCACGGTTTCTGCAAAGTTTCTTGCCTCTTTTGTTTGACTTGTGCAGGATGATCGGGTGACG
>JAQTWO010000015.1 GCA_028689245.1 Candidatus Altimarinota bacterium
AAAGTAAAACTTCAAAAACAAAACACCCGTAGCTCCCAGTCCGCCCAAGAAGTCCCCAGGAAACCTACGAAAATCCCCCCGTACTTTCACGAATACGGGGGGATTGTTTACTATTGGATATATACTATCCCATGACCATCTCATTTTCGTCGATCTCTTGGAGAATTCTTCGGGTTATGACCCGATCATCCCAGGCTATAGCACCGAAATTTGTCATCTGACATGTTTCTGCTCATTTACCGGCAATTATAATCACATCTTCCTTCTCTGCCATCACAAGAGCCGTTCGAATAGCATCCATTCTGGATGGTATGATCCAGAAATTATTTCCTTCCTTTCGTTTGATTCCCATGGAAACTTCTTTGATGATTTTCAGACCGTTTTCCGTATAGTTGTCGTCCTCTGTAAGGATTACCACGTCGCTCAGATTGTCGACGACTCGCCCCATCTTTGGGCGTTTGGTAGTATCTCGGTCGCCTGTAGCCCCAAATACGGTTATAATACGCCCGATTCACTCCATCTGTTTGATGGTCTCGAGGACGTTGCGGAGACTGTCTTCGGTATGTGCGTAGTCGACAAATACGGTCAAACCACGGTTATTTTCTATCTCTTCCAACCTGCCTGGGATAACATCTACGGATTCGATTGTCTCTATGATGGTAGGTATATCCACTCGTTGTGATACAAGAACGCTTACCGCGGCAAGTATATTGCTTACATTGAAACTTCAGCGGAGCTTTGTACGCAGGGTAATCGTATTCGATGGCATTCTGAGCTCAAATTCGGTTCATTGTTTGAGATATCGTACGTTTTGTGGACGAATTTGAGCGTTTGTCGCCATGCCGTAGCTGTACATCGTATCGAACGTTTCGGAGAGGAACATAGGTGCGTAATCGCTGTCTATATTGATAACGGCGACTTTCTTTACGCCCGGTTTCCTGCGATAACTGACGAGATTTTTGAAGAGTTGAAGTTTGGTTGCGGCATAGTTCTCCATCGTCCGATGGAGATCGAGATGATCCTGAGAAATGTTCGTAAGAACGGCAACATCGTAATCTATCCCATAGTTTCGATTATAGAAAATCGAATGACTGGAAGTTTCGATAACCGCATATTCACATCCTGCTGCCTTCGCCTGCTTCAAGAGACGCTGAAGGATAAAAGGGGAGGGAGATGTCATCTTCATATTATTTTCGGACTGTTCGCCATTGATAGAATAATTGGTCGTCGAAAACATGAAAACTTTTTTCCCGGCATGTTCCAGTCCGCGAGCTATCAGGTTCGTAACGGTTGTTTTCCCTTTGCTTCCGGTTATCCCTATGACGATCATATCGTGAGCGGGATTTCCATACAGATGCAAAGCCAGCACCCCACGAACGTAGTGATAAAATATCCGAATCGGGGAATCGAGTGCTATAAGGGAACGGAAGAAATTCATGAGAGAGAAACAAAATAAATAGAAGCATCACCCCTCTGATTTTAGATCAGAAGCGATGATAAGTGGATATATGTCAAGAAGAAACTACTTCTTTCGGAAAAAATATTCAAATATACAGGAAAATATACTTTTACAATGGATGCTTCGTACTGTCGTTCCAAAGCTGAATATATCCATATATCCAGGATATCTCTCGTAAGGATATTTCTGGGATTGCCAACGGACATCCGCTCGATATTTTCATTTGTGATTGTAAAAACGGAGTTCTTGTATGGTCGGAGTATCGGCAGATATTTTTGATTCTATCACCTGTTCCAAATCCATGTTATAACTGGTTGTTATGATATCTCGGAATGATTTTTTGTCTTGAAAAGATTGTCCAAAAAACTGAGAATATACCGTATTGTACATTCCATGTATTTTCCCTTTTTTATTCATAGGTACATGGACAGTTTCCATGAAAAATTCACTGTGATTCCAGAGAAAATCAAACATGGAAAGAAATTCCCGTATCCATGCAAGATATGCTTCATTCTCCTCCGAGAGCATTTCATGGATACATATCTGATACACATTATCAATGAGTCGTGTTGTATTCATGAGACCTCCTCGATAGTGCAATTGACGTTCCTTGTTTTGGTCATTTTCATTATCTAAACGCCTTCCCGATCTTATATCAAGCGTTCATCCGGATCATCCATACGAGTTCCATGCGATTTTCTCTCCGGAATGCCACATGGTGAGTTCCAATTGTTTGTATCCTTTTCAAGATTGCAGTCGGGAAACTGCTTCCTTCGCGTCTTTCAGATTGTCTCATTCGTATATTTGTTCGTAGAGTGTGTTGTCTTTCATCCTGTTTTGCATGTCCGATACCGTCATCCCGCTCAGGAGACAATATAATCTATTCACAAAAAGGACATTTTTGGCAAGCACTATAACGATGAGTGGTCCGATAAACTCTCTATTCTCATTCTTTTGCGGGAAAGATTGATTGTTGCATATCCGCTCAAACATCCAGACTCGAAAGATAATCTCCCGCTCCAAGAGTTCAAGCTCATTCACCAGTCATGTATCCGTAATGTCTGATTTTATAGAGCTGAGTATGAAGGCTATTTTCTCAACAGCTTTGAATTCCTGACCAGAGTTATCTGGAAGTGGGACTACGAGGCTTTCGAAAAATTGCATCTTGTCCATGAGAATGAAGGTTAGAGACTGGAAAAAGTCTTTATTCGCTTTTTGGTTTTACAAGAGGAAACAATACAACATCACGGAGATTCTCCTGACCCGTTATGAGTGTGAGGAATCGATCGATTCCTAGTCAAAGTCCCGATTGGGGAGGCATGGCATATTCCATGGCAAGAACGAAATCGTAATCGGCGGAAGTTGCTTCTTCATCCCCAGCCGCTGCCGCTTTTGCCTGCTCTTCGAATCGGGCTCTTTGATCAATCGGATCAACCAGCTCACTATACGCTTTTGATATCTCCCACCCGTTTACCAGTACCTGAAATTGCTCAACCATATTTGGATTGTTGTCGGAAACGCGAGCAAGCGGTTGCATATATTTCGGATAATTGTAGAGAAATGCTGGTCCCACGATTTTCGGTCGGACGAGTTTCTTGTAGAAGTAGTCGATGAGTGTGGTGAGTCCCATAGTCTCCATTCCTTCGATGATAATTTCTCGATCCCGAAGAATTTTTCGAAATATCTCCTCGTCTCCGGGTGCGTATTTTCCAATATCTACTCCCGTTACTTCCTGAATCCGTTGCATGTAATCAATCCGTTCCCAAGCTACGCCGAAATTAACAGTTTGAACACCGCCATTCCGATCTTTGATTTGTACGGTTTTTTCGAGTCCGATTCGATCGAAAAGACTATTGATCATCTTCTCGATAAATCTCATATTGTCCTCATAATTCCAGTAGGCAGCATAGTGTTCAACCATAGTAAATTCCTGAAGATGCGAAGGATCTGACCCTTCGTTTCGAAAATCGCGGGCAATCTCAAATACCCGTTCAAACCGACCAACTGTCGCTTTCTTGAGAGCAGTTTCTGGGGAGATTCGTAGAAATACATCCAAATCGTAGTCGTTGTGATGAGTGATAAACGGTGCAGCGGCAGCTCCAGAAGCGGCATTTCCGAGGATGGGCGTCTCAAGCTCGATAAATCCCTCTTCTGCGTAAAAATCACGCATCGCTTTTATGAATCGTGATCGCAGAAGGAATCGATTATATGTTTCGTTATTTGTAATAAGGTCGAGATATCGTTGTCGATAGAGAGTTTCCTCGTCTTTTACTCCGTGGAATTTCTCAGGAAGTGGTCGGATGGCTTTTGAGAGAAAGGTGAAAGTCGAAGCGAATATGGTAAGTTCTCCCTTATGGGTCATAAAAAGTTCTCATTCTATACCGATAAAATCTCCCATATCAACGAGTTTCTCCATAAACTTGTATGCGGAAAACTCTGAAATATCCCCACTTTGAGAGTTTTCTCAGAGCATACTTCTGGTTCCGTCTGGTGTTCTGATGGAACAATTGTCCCGGGAGAACATAATCTGGATTTCTCCGGTCGCATCTTGGATTTTTGCAAATGAAATCTTCCCGAAACTTCGGTACAGAGTGACTCGTCCAGCCGTTTTTACGTTGTTGATTGGTGTTGCGATAACTGTTTCAATCTCACGGAAGACGCTTTTATCGAAGCTTATGAGTGAGTCAATGGAGTTTTTCTTGTCAAATGAAGCGGCATAAGGATTGACGCCAAGTGCTCTCATTCGAGCTACTTTTTCGATACGGGTCTGTACTTCATCAGCATGGGGTGTCATAAATGTGGTGGAATTATGAGAATAGTTGAGTGCATGCTATAAAAAAAGGAGAAAAAGTCAATACGAATAAGGAATTTACCGGTTTATAGAGTAAAAAAATCGGAAAAATCATCTTGTCTCCATTCTCTTTCCGGATATTTGGAAAAGAGATACTAATGATGTTCGCTATGATGTTCGTCGTGAGCGGTTTCGCCCATATCAAAATATTTCCTGTTTTCTTTGTATGTATTGTACCAAATGGTTTCGACAAAAATCTCCAATACCGAGTTCAGATGAGATATGAATACGAGCAGAGCAAAAAAGAGAATGGAAAGTATCCCGATGGAAAATATCTGAAGCCAGGAAATGGTTATGTAGGTGAAGAGCCCTGATATGACAAAAGGAAATACTATGAAGATAATAGCCGTGATAAATGTCCGAACATATACAAGCAGGAGCGTAAAGTAGAGATGGAAAGTTATCTCAATATTATGAATCGCCATTCGAACCGAGAGACTGAGGGCTTCCAGGGCTTTTTTGTCTTCAAAGATGATGAAAAACCGGGCATACGAAAAGAGTATATTGATGACAAAAGAAAATCCGAGGTACAAGGTCATACATATACTGATGCTCACGAGATAATCTTTTCCAAAAATACGCAGGAGAAAGAGGTAAAACGTGATGATCGAGAGAAGTTTGAAAAGTGCCAACGAGTTCCCGAGTTCGAAAAGAGGGAGGAAATTCAAAAGTCCACGGGAAATCCCATATCCGATACGTCCTTTGTTGTCGATTATATCAGCACTTCGTTCCTGCCTGCGTGCTATGAGAGAGATGAGTCATCATTCCGCGATCGGCGTCAAGAATATATGAAGGAGGATACCGATAACGAGCGCTGTGACAAATTGCCAAAAATACGAAGTGTGCACCCATTGAATGATGAGAGCAAAAAACTGATCCTTCAGTTTGAATATATAAACATAGGAAAAGGCGAGTTGATAGAGGACGATACAACCCAAATATACGGTCGACAGGAGAGAGGGAAAGAAATTGAATTTCTTGAGGAAGGAGGTGGTCATAACGAGTTCCCAGGCTGGTCCGACGATCGATTCTCTCAGGAGATGTTCTTTTTCTGGCATATGATGAGCCGTTTGCGGTATCGTGGTATGTGTCTCGGGATGATGCTCGTCGCTCGGAATATGAGGGGATCATTCATCATGTGGCATATGCGTATGTTCGCTTATTTCCATAATTTATTGTTTGGTAAAAGGTGCATGGTTCTGAATCCACTTCGCAAATGAAGCGATGTTCTTTCCGGCAAGCTGAAAAGTGAACTTTTCCTTGAGGTAAACATGTTCGCTGATATCGTAGAGAGAAGAAGAATAAGGGAGTACCGATACTTCCTTTAATTGCTTGATATTCTTATCGACAAAGAGTGTATTGTACGGACTATAGAGAGGCATGAATACATTTTCTTTCCGAAGAATGGGAAGTATCTGTGATTCTATGTTTTTGAGAGAATCCGAGTTGAGTTGGCTCGATTTCAATCGTTCGAGGAGTATATCAAGTGTGATATTTTTGAGTTTTGCGAAATTGAAGCCTTTTTCTGCTTGTCCGGAATGAAGGAAAGGGAAGATATTATATTCAAAGAGACCAAGATTGATTCCTGTGAGGATGAGGGAATATCGCTTCTCTCCTTTGGAGATGATTGTCTGCAGATCCTCTGTTGAGAGGGCAGTCATCTGGACATCAATCCCCAAGGTTTTTATATGATTGGCAATCTCTGTCGCAAGTGTTTCCATATAAGGAACCTGCTTCGTGTAGACAAAGGGGAGTGTGAATTTCTTCAGATCTTTGTTGTAGTAATAGGCTCCATCGAGCGGTTCAATTTTGGCTCCGAGTGCTTTCTTTTCTTCTGCCTGTTTGGCTTCCTGCGTTTCGATGGTTGTTTGTTCGTTTTTGAGCTTGGAAGCGTATTCCTGTTCTTTTTGAGCCAGCTCTTCGTCGGAAGTGGCGAGGAAAATTTCTATGGATTCTTTGGTGATTTTCTTTCCTCCGATATCAAATGCGAGTCTGTACGTATTGACACCGTTCTTTATGGTTCCTATGTCGAGTTTGGCACGATAGTAGAACTTTTTTTCATTGGGTGCAAAAGTCTTGAGTCGATAGTCATTGACATAGACTCAAGAAACCCCATCGGGAACATTTCCCGATAGAAGGAAATCCACTTCTTTTGTGACACTATATTTTTTATTGCTTGGACTGGTAAAATAATTGCTGGTAGCGAGTTCCGGCGATTTTGTTTCCGGGGTTATTTTCGAGAGCAGTTCTTGCAAAAGGGCATTTTTTTTGAAGAATCCCATGTTTTTCATGGTGGCATCGAGCTTCTTTGTGTCAAAATCGCTTGGAAGCAAGGATTCATCGGTAAAAAACGGATTTTTGAGAACTCGTCCCAGTTGTTCGTTGAGCGATGTGAAATGCACCGTTCAGAATGAAGCGAGAAGAAGTTCTCGAAGCTCCGGGTTTACTTTCTCGGCATTCAGAAAGAGAGAAATATACTCGGGAAATATGAATTTGTACCCATTAAAACGTGGTGAAGAAAAGGAATCGACGGTACTATCGGGCAGGATAATATTGAGACTGTCCTTGTTTGCAAGGAGTTCGTTTTTGTCATGGAAGAATCGGAATGTATAGCGACCGATATAGACTTGCTCCTTTGTATTCTTTGCATTTTTCACAAAAGAAACTTTTTCTCCGCCTGCTCCCTGACTGCTTCCTTCTCGTTTCTCAAATACATAAGGACCGGAAAAGAGATTCTCGCCTATGGAGAAATTATCGTTTTTAATCTTATCGATAACGCCTTTCTGTATTATGGGATAGAGGAGCATATCCAGTACGACCGCATCGGCCTTTCCCGAAAATTTGATATATTCCCCTTCATCGTCGATATTGATATTTTCGAGGATTTTTTTTGCGGGCTTATTGAGGTCATCGTTTTGAAGCATGTCATAGGTTGCCAGAATATCGTCTTTGGTAACGGGAGTTCCATCGCTCCAAACCGCATCGTTTTTTACATAACACTTGATTTCAGAGAAGTTCTTTCCGAGATTACAGTTGGCAAGATCCCCTTCGAGCTCTTTGGTTTCTATGTTATAACGTAAAAGAGATCGGGAAAGAAACCGTAGGAGATAATCTCCTACGGGATCGGTTCCATAACTCGCTGGATTGAGATTCGGCACTTCGCCTATGATCCCTATGTTGATCGTACCACCTTCCGTCGGACTATGGAGGGCATCCTCGGATATATAGAGAAACACGAGGTGTGCACCTATGGTGAGGACGAAAAAAACAGAAAGAAATAGGAAGTACTTCTTGATAGTTTGATAGATGGACATGAGGGAAAATTACAGATTACGAATTACAGATGACTACTGTAATAATCAAGAAAATCTTTGATTTTCTAAAGTATCTGAAAAATGATGAAATTTGTGTGAAAATTGCGGACCGGAGTGAACCGTCTCATAGGGATGAGATCCTGAATCAAGTTCAGGACAGGCTCCGAACGAGGAAGCGTAAAATTTGAACGCAAAGTTCGTACTCTGGAGTATTGCCTCCGGGAACATTTTACAGATGACTTTACGAGAGGAAAAAATAGATGGTCGCATTCATAACAAAGAGTGTCCCGAGGATGATAGTCGCAATATGGAGCGTCTTTTCTGCCCCGCGCTTTTCAAACTTTCCGAAGTCATTCGATCCTGGAGCGATAGAGAGTCCGTTTCCTTTTGCCTGTACCAGGATGAGAAGTATGAGAAGGATACTGATAATAATTTGTACGATGAAGAATACTTTGAGCATAAGAAGTGGATTAAAATTATTTTTTAACTAAAACGTTCGCGATTGTATTGAAAAGAGTAAAAATTGCAACCGCAATTACAAAAATGACCGCCCCCTTGATATCGTAGGTTCCATCGATCCCGATAGCTTGTATCGCTTTTTCCAGAAGCAAAAGGATTATCCCGTTGATGACAAGGATAAAGAGTCCGAATGTCAGGATAACAAATGGGAAGCCGATAATATTGAGAATAGGACGCACCAGGAGATTCAGGAGTCCGAGGACAATCCCTCCAGCCATATAGAGTTGCCAACCCCCCGTCGCGATTACCCCCGTTCCACTGACAGTATCATACGGTAGAAAATAGGCGATCCCAAAGAGGATACAAGCATTTACGAGGACAGAGACGAGGATTTTCATAAAATGAGATAAGTATGAGAAAATAAGCAACAAACAGAGAACTTGATATTCTGAGTTAACCGAAGGAAAGATCCCTAAAGTTCCCCAGTTTTTTATCCATAACTCTTGAAACAAAACTCAATTCCATTTTTTAAATCACAGGAGTGATTTTTCTTATATGGAGCCTCTTTCATAGTATATGCACCACTGAGAAAAATCAACTTTTTCGCGAACTTTTATCAAAGACACAGGAGTGGTGCGGTTTTTTATGGTTCGGAGAATACCTTTTGTGTGTTGTTGAAAATATTCGTTTCATGAAAACCAAGAATGAGTTAAAAAATATATAAAAATCATAATTATAAGGTATGTCAAGTACTTTTTCAAAAATCTTTCAAATCTTCATGAAAAATTCATATTTGTTTTTATAATGACGGAGATTTTACAAGCTCGCCTTGGCTCATTGAAGATCTATAGATGCCTTGTATTCTCGATTATTACCTTTTTAACTATCTTTTTATGAATCGAATTCAGAGATGTATTTCTTTTTTTATGTTAGTTGCTACCATTGCAAGTAATGATACTTTTTTTAATCCTGCTTCTGCCAATATAATGACACCATCGTCAGATTATCTTATAACTGAGTACCAGTTCTCTTCCGGTTCTTTATTAGACACCAGTTGAAATAATAATCTAACAAAAACTGTTGGTGATGTGGCGATACAATTCGAATCTGGCGCCAATATGCCATATGCTCAGTTTTATGGTAGTTGACAAGTAGGTGCAGTACTGCCATGGAATGGAGATTCCACAAGTCCGTTCACGATAGGTTTTTGGATTAGGACACCGAACGAGGATAGAACGAATATGACTAATGTATATAAGGACCCGGTTGCCTGTTCTCCTTGATATGCCTTACAAATTGGTACAAGTGCTGCATTTATGCAGTATCTGTACACAGGAACATCCACGTTTTCTCTGTCGAATCTATCATGAACTGGTTGTTATTGACCTTATGTTGATGTTATTCTCGGTCCTAACCCTCCGTCGTGAATACTAAGTTATAATACAAAAAAAACAGTGCCTAATAACTCCAGCTATTATTATTTTTATAGCTACACGTGATCATATCTGCCAGATAATCTTTCAAAAACTCAGAATACTCAGGTGATTTTTACAACAAAAAAATTGGTAGGAGCTTTAACAACAGATATGGGACTTAGGCTTACAAAAGACTATTCCTGTGAATTGGAGTCAGGAAACACTTTCGACTGTACTGTACTAAAGGATGGAGAATGGCATTATGTTGTTCTGAGACGTGATTCTTACACCACTCTCACCACTCTTATTGATGGTGTTACGAAAGCAATGTGGAGAAACAGTGGAGTAACTATCGGACGAGTCTTATCCATAGGAAAATGAACAGCATATGGAACCGAAAATGATTTCATGAAACTAAAGGCGAAAATGGCGGGATTTCGTGTATGGAATAAGGATCTTTCTGATGCTGAAATTGGACAACTTCAACAGGAATTCTCTGTAACTCAATCGAACATAGATCCGAGTATTCCGAATATCTCAATAAATCAGCCCGATAATACACAATCATCATTAAAAAAAATCACGGCATCAACCAATACTTGAACATTGTCATATGCTATAGTTTCAACAGAAGTCTGTGATGATACCATAACAACTTTTGACAATTATACAGACCTTATTTTCAGCTCAATTAATGATAATGGAAAATATATCTGTTATAAGGCAATAAACGGTGCTAAAAAAACATATAGAGTATCTTCGCCTATTTGAGGAATTATTGGTGTGGCATCAATGTCTGTAGCGGCACCAAACTATAAAAGTCTCCCTTCCTCACCAAAGGTTCGACCTGATGACTTTCTATTTGGATCACTTTGAAATTTGATTACACCAGGTTCCCCAGCTATACCAGTTACGAATTATATTGACCTTAATGGCGATGGGCTTGTAGATATCATGACTCATATTTCTATACAGAGTTGGTCACAAATGGATCAGAGAACGGTATTGCTTAATAATGGCGACTTGACGTTCAGATTTTGATATAAATGCTATTATGATGCTTCAGTTGCATTATATTACGGAGACTGTGCTGATGTAAATTATAAATAATTCCTCATCCAACCTTAGAAAATATGAAAAAAATTCTCTCTGTAGCACTTATTCTCTCGATTTTTTGAACTATATTCCCATCTGGAGCTTTTGCAGCACCTAATAGTCCTATGGTTCCAGGAGAACGAACCGATTCAATTTCCAGTCTGCTTAATAAAAACAGTACACAAGGTATTTCTGGACAATTTACCCGTGACCTCTTCTCCTGATCCGCAGGATATTCATACAAGCTCGACTTTCCTGCAGGATCTCGCGGGATGGATGCGGATATGAATCTCAATTACAGTAGTTATGCTCGTGATACAACCAGTACTGTCTGATACGGATGGAATCTCGGAACGTCCCGGATATACCGCAATGCCCGAAAAGGAGTCGATAAGCTCTATACGTTGGGCGAATTTGTGGCGGATGGAGATGAGCTTGTCGAGACGCAGGCAGGAAGCGGAGTATATCTCTCGAAGAATGCGAACAATCTCAATAGATATACGTTCACGAACGGGAAATGGGTCGTGCAAGATACTTCCGGAAACAAGTTCGTATATGGAAGTATGGATATCTCACGACTCTCGGATCCTGCGAATCCGAGCAAAGTATTCGCGTGGATGCTTGACTCGGTGACTGATCCTTTCGGGAACCGAATAGAGTACAACTATATCCGCGATGCGGGAGGGAATGTACTCCCGAAGAATATCCGTTACGGATTCGATTCCTCCGGAACTCCGCTTTATGAGATACAATTCCGACTTATCGATAAGACTCGCTCCATCACGAGCTATCGAACCCAGTTTGAGCTCAAGAGCACCAAACTTCTCTCCGAAGTGGCGCTTATGGTAAATGGAGCGGAAGCCCGAAAATATGTGCTCAGCTACGATAGTGTCGATAGCGCGTATTCCCACCTCATAAGCATTCAGGAAAAAACTTCCAATGCCACTCTGCCGACTATGAAATTCAGCTACGGAAGCGGGAAAGATATCCATCTCCTAACCAAGATAGATAATGGCCGCGGTGGCATTATCGGGCTTTCATATACTCCATCGACTGGATACAAGAAAGATGGGGTTCTCTCGAATGGGAAACTTCCCATTCTTCTGATGACGCTCTCTAAGATAGATTACACCGACAGTATCACGGGGCAGAAATCATTCGAGGCTTTCGAATATGCCGGAGGAAATTATTACTACGACTCCAAAGATCTCTACGGTCGCGAATATGCCGGATTCTATAGGACAACCGTGACCGATGATACGGGAAACAAACAGGTATCCTATTTCCACCAGAGCCAAACCTCCGAGAGCGGAAGCATACTCGGCGAATGGCAGGATCATATCAGCAAGAAATGACGTGCTTTCCGGGAGGAAAACTATAATGGTTCGGGAGCCTTGCTTGCGGCGAAGATCACCAAATGGATTAGTACTCCAAAAGGAAACAATCGTTATCTCGTGACTCCATCGCAGGTGACAACCATTTTGTCACAAACAGGAGGACTTCATACGGATATCGCCGAGTGATACGAGTATGACGGATACGGGAATCTCACAAAAAAGATCATGTACGGACTCGTGAATGCCAATGTAAAAACCGGAGAATTCACGGATATAGGGTATGACAGAAAGGAAATCCAAGCAACGTACGCGATGAATGTGGATAAAAATCTATTCAGTCTTCCATGGCAGACCATTCTCCTTTCCGGAAGCGGGGAAATCGTTGCAAAAAACGAGAAGATCTACGATTCGCTTTCCGGAGGACTGGTGTCTTCGGGACTGACAACCGAGGATATTTCCTGGAAAGATATCAATAGTACTATCTCAACCAAATATTCGTACGATTCGTACGGTTTGCCTATTAGTGTAACTGATGCGAATGGAAATACGAGCAGGTATGAGTACGATAGGTACAGACTCTATCCTCTCTCTATAAAGAATCCCATTGGATGGGGTGAATCATACACCTATGATTATTCGGTTGGAAAGCCGAATGAAACGCTTGATGCGAATAGGATGAAAACCATAGTGTCGTACGATGGATTTGGACGAGAGATTTCCAAGAGCGTGCTCGCTTCCGGGGAGTCCGTTCCGAGAACTCTCACATCCCAGTCGTACGATGATGCCATAAAGCCAAATCGGCAGATCCAGACGAAGTTTTTCGATATCGTCGGTCAGGATTCTCGGAAATCATATGTCTATCTGGATGGTTTCTGAAATCCCATAGAAACCCGTACTGAGATGCTTGATACGGATAGTTACAGCGTGAGCAAAATCCTTTATGATACTCGTGGGAATAAAATATTGATGACATATCCTCGTTCGGAAACAGGAGCTGTCTATACGACTATCACACCCGAAGAAAAGGGTGATTCCTATGCTTATGATGGACTAAGTAGGGTCGTATCGCAGAAGAACGCTGGTGGCGAAATGAAATACGTCTACGACGGACTTTCTACGACTATATTAAACCAAAAAAACATCCCAACCAAGTTCACATATGATCCATTCGAGAATCTTACGAGCGTAGTAGAAACGAATAGTGGTGCGAACTACACGACAAATTATAAATATACTCCCGATGGAAAACTCGCGAAACTTACGGATTCCATGGGAAATATCCGAGGTTTCAGCTACGATATGCTCGGACGTGTACTTCGCATGGAGGATCTCCATATTCCGAGTTCTCCCAACTTTGGAACTATTCAGTTTGTGTACGACAACAATGGAAATATCCTGACAAAGACTGTTCAATCAGGAGAGAATATTACCAAAACATACGATCCACTGGGTCGTGTGACTCTCGAAACCTATCCAAACGGAACAGGAACCATTAGTACTACATTCACCTATGATACTGGTGCATACGGAACTGGAAGGCTTGTTACAGTGACGAAAGGAAATTATGTTCAGAACTTCGGATATAATGGACTCGGACAGAAGACAAATGAAACCATCGCATACGGAAGCGGTTCCTATACCTTCGGATATTCCTACGATCTCGCCGGAGCAGTTACTGGAATAGTATTCCCCGACGGGAAAGTCCAGACCAATGTTTCCAGTAAGTGACTCGCCAAATCGATCGTATTCAATTGACAGTCCATTCTTTCAGATATGACCTACAATCCAGTAGGAAAACCGCTCAAGATGACCTATGGAAATGGTATCGTCACTGATTATGCCTATGACTACGCGAATGGGTACCGACTCATCGGAAAACAGAGCAAAAAAGTCGACAAGAGATACCAGATTCTCGGATACACATTCGATTCAGTCGGAAATATCACTATGCTTAAAGAGGAGTGACAACAGGAACTTCAGAAAACCGTAAATTATGGGTACGACGATCTCAATCGCTTGATCTCCGCGAACCATTCATTCACCGGAGGATTGAGCCCTATCAACGAGAGCTATGCCTATGATCCTATCGGAAATATGACCTCAGGTTCTGCATATCAGACTGCAACCTTCGGAAGCGATACCATCGGAACGAACCCTCATGCACTCACACAAGCATCCAATACTGCCTATGTGTATGATGCACGAGGGAATATGACCGGTAAAACCGATTCAAGTTCAGGAGCTATCACGAGTCAATACGAATACAACATCAAGAATGAGATGATGTCGTACTCTGATGCAAGTGGGAAAACCGAATATGAGTACGACGCGACCGATCGACGTACTTCTAAGACCAATGCAAGCACCGCAACTCAGTATGTAAACAAGCTCCTGGAAGTCGAGCTCGCACGTGCGAATCTTCAAGCTCTGAGCTTATCGAATATCCGAGTGGCAAGCGATACGAGCTCAGGAACTACCACGGATAGTGGGGCGACAAACACAGGAACTACAAGTACCGGAATCATTGATAATTGAAGTGGGACTGTAACCGACAGTGGTACGACCAGTAGTGGATCTACTACTGGAAGTGGAGAAACGAGTTCTAGTGTCACAAACACTGGAACGACTACAGAAAGTGGAACGAGCAATACTGGAAGTACGGGCGGAACCACCACTTCTTCTGGAGCTAGCTCTCCTATTGTAATGATCCCACTGAAGTGGTCCTACTACATCTATCTCGGAGACGAGAAAATTGGAACCTATGAGAGTCAGAGTGGTTCAGGAAAATATATCTTCCATCTCGATGATCATCTCGGAGGTTCGAATCTGGATACGGATGTGAATGGAGAAGTACTCCAGATTACGGACTATCTTCCGTATGGGAAAGAAAGAGTTACGCAGAGGAACTCTGATTACAAAAATAAGTATTGATTTATCGGGAAAGAAAAAGATAATGAGTCCTGACTGAATTATGTTGAGGCGAGGTACTATGATAGTAATCTTGGAAGATTTGTAAGTCAGGATAGAGTGTTTTGGGAAGTAGGACAGACGAAGAGATGAGTGAAGGTTATGGCAGATCCTCAGCAGATGAATAGCTATGGATATGCGAGGGATAATCCGGTGATACTGAAAGATGTGAATGGAGAAAATCCCATTGCAGTATTAGCAGGATTGGTAATAGCTGGCACTATCACCTGAATCGCATACACAGCAGACTATTATCATTCACAGATGATGGATCAGCTCAGTCAGTGAGATGAGGAAGGTGCAAAAACATCAGCAACGATAATGATTGCAAGTCCACTTGCTGCAACTGTTGGAGATGGGGCAGTATCGATGGCAGGATGAAAGTTATCAACATTAGTCGTAGGGAAGACATGACAATTAGCAACGAAAGAAGTTACAAATGTTTGAAAAAGTGTTATAAAGGAATCTCTCGCCGTTTCTATCATGAAAAAAAGTATGATGGATATAGTAAAATCGAATAAATTAACAAAGATGGAAGACTTTACCACCAAATATAAAAATGGCGGAAAGGAAGCACTTAAAACACTTCCTATAGATTTGTGAGATAAATTATATAAGCCAGCCGAATGATGGGTGAAGCGTACTTACACTCAAATAACAGAGGCTGGATGAAAGGTTGAAGTTCATTTTATGCAAAACAATAAGACCTGAGTCATCGATCAAGTAAAATTTAAATAACCTACTTATGAAAATCACTTTCAAGAAAGAATACATTAATGAGTTGAAGAGTTACAATATCAAAGATCCTTCAATCATTCATCCGGAATTTAAAATAAATATTGGAATGAGCGATGATATTTATGATGTTCTTTGAATTTGTGTGAAAGAAAATACTGTTAGCTATATATCATATGATTGGCCAGTATTTGATTTTTTTGATATAAGATATTTTGACATTATTGATATTACTATTCCAGATACATGGTGCGTTGGAGGATTTCCGAAGAATTTCCCAATTCAGTATACAGATGGTACTTATTGAAGATCTGAATATTCAACTTATTATTGGGGACTCCCGTTCTTTTTTTCAGATTACTTTTGGCTTTGGAATTATTATGAGTGAGATGAAAGTTGTAAAGAAAGACAGGAATTTAATCGTTATCTTGAGTTAAGCAAGGAAGGTATTGATATGGTTTTTGCAAAAAGTGATCAGGATGTGGATGGTATGATAGAGCTTATAAAAAAATTGCCGTAAAATTCTCTATAGAGTTACTTAGGCCTATCCAAACGGAACCGGAACCACCAGCACCGCATTCACCTACGATACCGGTGCATTCTGAACCGGTCGGCTTGTCTCTGTGACCAAAGGAAACTATGCTCAGAACTTCGGATACAACGGACTTGGGCAGAAAACGAATGAAACTATTTCATATGGAAGCGATTCCTATACCTTCGGATATTCCTATGATCTTGCCTGAGCGGTTACGGGCATAGTATTTCCTGATGGAAAAACCCAAACCAATATTTCCAGCAAGTGACTCGCCAAATCGATCGTATTCGACGGACAATCCATCCTCTCAGATATGACCTATAATCCCGCAGGAAAGCCATCGAAGATGACCTATGGAAACGGTATCGTGACGGACTATGCCTACGACTACGCGAACGGATACCGACTCATCGGCAAACAGAGTAAAAAAGCCGATAGACGCTACCAGATCCTCGGATATCTCTTCGATCCCGTGGGGAATATCACGATGATCAAAGAAGAATGACAGCCAGAACTCCAGAAAACCGTCAATTACGGATACGACGATCTGAATCGTCTCATCTCTGCGAATCATTCATTCACAGGGGGATTGAACCCTATCAATGAGAGTTACGCCTACGATCCTATCGGAAATATGACCTCGGGTCCTGCGTACCAGACCGCAACCTTCGGAAGCGATACAATCGGAGTGAATCCACATGCACTCACACAGGCATCGGGTACGAGCTATTCCTACGATGCAAGAGGGAATCTGACACAGAAAACCGATACTGGTTCTGGAGGTATGAGTCAATACGAGTACAACATCAAGAACGAGATGGTGTCCTACACAGATTCGAATAGTAAAACCAGTTATGAATACGACGCAACGGGACGACGTACTTCTAAAATAAACACAACCACCGCGACACAGTACGTGAACAAACTTCTAGAAATCGAACTCGCACGTGTAAATCTTCAAGCTCTGAGCTTATCGAATATCCGAGTGGCAAGCGATACGAGCTCAGGAAGTACAACGGACAGCTGAATGACAAACACAGGAGTTACGGATAGCGGAGCTACTACCCCACCAGAAACAAGCACCGGAGTTATTACGGGAAGTGGAGAAACAACTACGGGAGTTACAAACCCTGGAACAATAACAGAAAGTGGAACAAGCAATGCGGGAACTACCACTTCTTCTGGATGAACCACCACGATAGCAGTGATCACACCTACGAAATGGTCATACTATATCTTCCTTGGTGACGAGAAGATTGGAACCTACGAGAAACAGGATAATTCAGGTAAATACATCTTCCATCTCGACGATCATCTCTGAGGCTCGAATCTCGATACGGATATGAGCGGGGAAGTTCTTCAAATTACCGACTATCTTCCGTATGGAAACCAAAGGATAACACAGAGGAATGGAGATTATAAAAATAAATATTGATTTATCGGGAAAGAAAAGGATAATGAGTCCTGACTGAACTATGTCGAGGCGAGATACTACGACTCTAATCTCGGAAGGTTTGTCGCTCAGGATAGAGTGTTTTGGGAGATAGGAAAAACGAAACGAGGAAATAAAGTATTGTATGATCCTCAACAGTTAAATAGTTATGGATATGCAGGGGATAATCCGGTGATACTCAAAGATCCGAGTGGAGAGGTGGTAGAAACAATCTGGGATGTAGGGAATGTAATGTATGATGTTGGGAGAGGACTCAAGAATATCGCTGAGGTAGCATACGAATGAGCACGATACTGATATGCATCCGTTACGAATGATTCTTGATTACAAGAACAATCATGGAACGGATTAAAGCAAGATGGTTGAGAACTTGGAGAAGTTGGAATAGATGTTTCTACAGATATAGCTGCCACTTTCATTCCAGGTGTGCCAGCGGGAGGAAGTAAGGTGTACAGAGCTGGAAAAAAAGTAGAAGAAATTACAATCACAGCAATAAAAGAATCGCGAGTAACGAAGGTTTATCGTAAGGCATCAGAAACTATACTTGCTGACTCGAAAAAATTTGAAAAAATGTGAGGAGGAAAAAGTACACAAGGACAGGCTTGGTATAAGGAAAAGGGAACATGAAATATATATTACCTTGATAATATGCACAAGAATGAACTTGAAGTTTTTAATAAAAAGTGAGTGCATATGGGAACTGCCAATCCTGAGACCGGTGCTATTAACGCCTGAACTGCTGTAAAAGGTAGAAAAATAGATCTATAACTAACTAGATATTATTTATGCGAGAAAAACTTCTTTCTGATATTAATGAAACAACGGGATTTATTTATCAACTATGGGAATTCCATTATATCGATATGAGTGCATATTCTAAACTGAAAGATATAATTAATAAGATTGCTATTGAATACTACGACTCACCTACTATTCCAAAAAAAATTATCTATGAACTTAGTCGCATGCTCGTGGCTATGCTTGTTATACAATCTGATGTGTTTGCTGGTTCGTACAAGTTAAATATCACAGATGATGAGTATCTGGAACTTTGTAATGATTTCGAAGAAATAGTTAATAGAACCATTGTGCCACCAGAGGATATGTAATACCAAGTTTGGTCTGAAGATTGGCAGCCAAAGGAATAAGGACGACCACCTCGGAGGTTCGAATCTGGATACGAACATAAACGGGGATGTATTGCAGATTACCGACTATCT
>JAQTWO010000016.1 GCA_028689245.1 Candidatus Altimarinota bacterium
GTATCCGAAAGCCCCGTTCGCTCGATCTCGACCGAGATAAGCATATTACGCATCGCAGACCAGAGCCCGTAACAGTATCCGAATATGATCACAACCACGGGCATGATAACCGCAGATCGGAAATCCGTAACCAATCAGATGATGCTCACAATAATCGCCAATACCGACGAAGTTACGAGCAAACTTCGAATCTGGAATGTATACGCGAGTGCTCCACCGAAAAGATAGGCGAATATTCCTCCGAGACTTATGTACCCAGCAATGGTTTCGAGACTCATATGGAGTCCGTCCGTCATAACTCCCCAGAAGAAGTATTTGAAGATTCCAAGCACTGCAGACCACAGAACAACGAGGATGAGGAAAATGATGAGATTTTTGTAGGATTTCATGAGAGAATACATTAGGAATTAAAATAATTTCATTATACGATTATCAGTTTCTATTGGTAAAATTTCTGAGAAAATAATCATTGGTCTTTTTTCTTTAAATCATCATTTTTTATCAGTCCTATCTATTACTCCTCTGATTTTCACAGGAGGGAAAAAGTGTCAATCTTCCTGAGAAATAATTTGATTTTTATAAACCGCAATACTTCAATTTAACGGCTTGCATGTTAGAATATGATCTTGATACTGAAATCAGATAGCATTGGTCTTTTCATTTCATCTAGTAACCTCTCACTCTAATTCAACATACATCCCATGTAATAACTCAGGAAATAATATATCATTGTCATTTTCATAGTAAAATATATTCCTGCTATTTGTTTTTATAGAGATCTCCTCAAAAGAATTATTTTCGTGAAAAACTCAAACAATAAACTCTCTATTTTCTTCAATAATGTGTGCATTTTTAGATAAAATATTTTCCGGACATTTACTAAAAGCATCTAGATATATTTTTGGTACTGATAAAAATTCTCATTTTTCATTGGGAATACGAATATAATCTTCTCAGTTTATTTTCTCAAATTCAGCATTACTAAATTGTTTTTTAGTCATGCTTCCAATATGGCAAGCAATTTTTATGATCCATTGTACTGTTATAATTGCACCTTTAGCTATTTTATAAATATCTTTCGCTGGTCATGTTTCTAAGAGACCATCACTTCATGCTTTTACTGCAATAGATCATGAATAAGCAGCAAGAAAAGTTCATATTGATGCAACGGTCACCCATCATGTAATAGTTTCTGGAATTAATGCTTCCCATGATCATTTTCTGATTCTTATTGGAATCTCAAGTTCATATTGTTGCAATATTGGCTCTTCTTTTATTAAGAAAAATCGCATAAGTTCATCTATTCATAATAGTGCTTCTGCTGATTTCCTAGCATCCATAACCCCATCAGCAACTAGAGAACCATGATATTTGAAATATCAAATATATTTTCCTTGTTCTTCCATAATAAAAAGATATAAAAATTAAAACATTCCCCCTTACATCCCAATCATCCCCTTCAACACCTTATAATCGATTTTCCCAGTCCCAAGAACGGGTATCACTTCCACCACTTGTATTTCGGAAATCTTCACGAGATTACTCACTCCGTTTTCCCGTAAATACGCTTGCGCTTCGTCGAGCACTATATCCCGAATACTGAAAAGCACAATCTTCACTTCACCATTCTGTTCCCGAGCCTCGATCGCCATCGTGAGTTCGGTCTCGCTTCAGTATTTAGAAAGGAGAATTCCTTCGATGAACGGAAGACTGATCATCTCCCCAGCAATCTTCACGAATCGTTTGAGACGTCCCGTAATAAACAAATATCCATCGGTATCCAGATATCCAAGGTCTCCGGTTTTGTACCAATTTTCATCTACTCCCCCTCACTTCGTCTTTCCTCCTCATCCGAGGGGGATTAGATGGGAAATAATCTCAAACGGACTCTCTAGAGCAGTATCTAAGTACCCACCAAACACGCTCGGTCCTCGGACATAGATCATCCCTTCTTTCCCAGCCTCGAGTTTATCTTTCCCATCGAGCGAGAGAATGAGCACTTCAAGACCCTCGATTGGAAGTCCGACAGAACCTTTCTTGGAAATCTTCGTGGGATTGATGGATATGACGGGGCTACATTCCGTGATTCCATATCCTTCGAGAATCTTCCCTTCTGGACAGAGTTTCCCGAAACTTTCGAAAAGTGAGTTTGGACATTTCTCCGCTCCAACTACGCCATATCGAAGAGTTTTCAGAGATTCCCGAGAAGATACCGCAAGAACCATTTTCAGGAAAGTAGGCGTTGCTGTGAGGGTGGTCGCTCCTGAATGAGTTATAATATTTGCGATAGTTTTTGAATCGCTCGGATTCGGCGTGTAGGCGACACGGAGTCCCGAGAGAAGTGGCATGATCGTGTTGATCGTGAACCCGAAGCTATGAAACGGAGGGAGAAATCCGATGAGGATATCCTCAGTTGAGAGAGGGAAATGAGCGAGTGACCCAATGATATCGGAGACGATATTGGCGTGAGTCAAGGAAACTACTTTTGGGAGCGATTCGCTTCCAGAAGTGAAGAGGAGAACTGCGGGACTATCACTCTCTATCTTTGGGATGAGGAAAAACCACGCGGAAATTAGTGCCCCTATTTTTCGAGATAAACTCACTCATTTCAGAAGTTCCTCAAGATAGATATATTTATCCGCGATCTTTTCTGTTCCATCATTTTTCACATTTTCATAGAAGCTCTTGCTCGTCAGGACGTGATCAATCTGAGCAAAGTTAATACAATGAAGCAGTGCCGCTTCTCCGACCGTCCAGTTGAGCATAACGGGAACCTTCCCAGCGAGATAGGTGGCGATGAGGAGGAGTGAGCTACTGGTGACGCTCGGAAGCATGATTCCGATATATTTCCCCTCGATTTTCCGAAGGTATCCGGCAATCAGGTACGCTTTTATCGTGAAATCCTTTCGGGATTGAAGCCCAAGGATATTGTCGTAGACAAAAGAATCGTTTTTATCGTGTCGAAAAACTTCTCGAAAGAGAGAAAGGATAGTGCTCGTATCTCAGAGTTTCGTGTTATTTTGTTTGATGATATCGTAAATGAGTTTCGGAGTCTCCTTTTGGTCCATCCATTTGCACTCCTTGAGTTCTTCCACATTTCCCGACATCCCCATCGCCATCTCCAGGATATCGGCGACCGTTTTCAGGTCTGCCATCGGCGGATTGCTCGAGCGAGGACATTTGGACTGGACAGAAGCCTTGAGCTCTGCCATATCGAGCGAATCGAAATAATAGTCGAGGATGAAATTCCCTTTTATAGAAATGTTTTCCATTGGAAGACTCTTGATCCGTGCCACCTCGGAAATAACCGTTTCCCAGATTTGGTCGGGGACACTTTCTTGAGTGAGCGTATTTGTTGAATGTAATGATGCAAGTGATCCTTCGATATGTTCTGGAACGTTCTTATTTTTCGCATTATTATAGAACCAAAAATGGGGAATATACGCATTTTCTGGTTCTTTTTTGGCATTGTAAAATGTCTCAAGCGTACTATTGAGAGCGTTGCGAGTGAGTTCAGGATTTCCGTTATGCTTCCGTACGATTTGCTGAAGTTTCTCGGTAAAATCCTCTATCTCGATCGTGACTTTGCGTTTTGGCACAAAGAAGATTCCGTTTACGAGAAGGATTCCGATACTCTCGAAAAAAACTTTGAAAAAGCTCGGATTCGTCCCATCCCAAGCCTTAGAAAACGTACTTCACCAGATACCTTTTGTCTGAACAGCAATAAAATGAGTTTCGGAATTGGTTCCGGCAATAATCTCGTACACCGATTTCTTCCCGATGACACTCTCGAAATCCTGACTGTAAATCTGCCCCGACGGATAGAGGAGGATATTTTTCCCTCCATTCAGTCCATCTACAATCCCGGAAAAAGTCCGAGAAACCTCGGACATATCGCCCGTTCCCCGTTGCAGATCTCCCATCGGAACCGCCTGTACGCTCCTAAAAAGCGTATTCAAAATAGGCTTTTTGTAGTAGGTCTCGGTCACCACCGGAGAAAGCTTGGTATATTTCGAGAGATACGAGAAAATAATGATCGGATCGATGAGTCCTGGATGATTGGGCATAATCATCTTGGAGCCACTTTGTTTGATGTGTTCGATCCCGGTGATTGTTATATCGTAACGGCGAGCGAGAATGAAGCGAAAAAGTGGGAGAAAGAAGGGCATGGTAGAGAGCTATAAAATACTATTATTTTCAGTATACGAGAAATCTAAATGTATCAACTTTTTCTGTATCTTATCCTAAAATATACCCCTCTATCCCAATACTCGCCTCGTACCCTGCGCGAATAAAGTCTTCATATTTGTGGAATTCGTAGTAGTCCAGATTCGTATAGGTCGGGTGTATATAACAGATATCTTTCCGGGACGCACGTGAGCGTTCTTCGTTCTGCGAGAGCATGATATCGATGGTCTTCTGGAGGATGGAATAAGAATTCCCGAAGAGTCCTATCGGAATTTCGAAAGAGAGAAGGTTTCTCGTATATTCGATTTTTCTCTGGATATCACGCAGTGCCGACACGGCGATGACTCGACCTTCAGGCAGGAGCTCCACTGGCAGATTATTCACGAGCCCGCCGTCGACAAATACGGATCCCCGGTACTCGAAAGGAGTAAAAACACCGGGAAGTCCTATGGAGGCCCGCACCGCATCGGATATCTTCCCCTCTCTGAATACCGTTTTCTTTCCGGTATCGAATTCTGTCGCCACTACTTGTAGGGGGATTCTCGTCTCGGAAAAGTCCGCTCCACCAAAAATCTCATCGAGAAAAGCGGTCACTTTTTTCCCTTTCAGGAGTCATTTCTTGAAGTCGATATCTATGAGCTTCGTCATGCGGATTTCTTGGATAATCACCTCCATCTCGTGTGATGTCCTCCCGAGAGCATACAGTGCCCCGATAATAGCACCCATACTGGTTCCTGCAATATGCGAGGGATGCAATCAAAGTTCCTCCAATCTTCGGATCACACCGATATGCGAGAGTCCGCGTGCGCCACCGCCACCTAGAGCGAGGGAGAAATTATTGTTCGATATATCCGAATTTTCCATCTGTGCAAGAAATATTATGAGAATAAAATACTGTCTTGAAGTTCCCGTGTACGAAATCCTCTGGTTTGAGTGCACGATGAGCACGAAGAATATCATCTGTCACTTGATCGAAAAAGTCTTCTATGGGTCGAACGGTATGGAGCCCCGATTCATATCAGGCTTCTAGGAGCGAGGAGTTGATGAGTCCACTACAAAAATATTCTCTCTCCCCAAGTCCGAAGTAGAAATCATACGGAGCCCCGAGTTTGGCGATAATCGATTCCAGATAGCTGAACTTCTGGCTTGGTTCTTGCCAGAATGGCTGGAGAATGAGTAAGGAATCGTAGATCCTGAGCACTTTCCTGAGGCTCACATACTGTACTCCATGGGCACTCGAATGGATACATCGTCCTTTATCGATATAGGTAATCGTGTGAGTGACGAATCCTGGAATAAAAAGTGCCGAAGTTTCACGATAATTTCCGCAGAGGATGATATCTCATGGGACGATAATCTTTCGTACTGTCTGGATATCGGTTTTCGAGAGGAGATTTTTTCTCGGGAATAGGACGATTTTGGAGAAGTAGTACGTTATATTGGCACCGAGTTTCTTGTACCAGGGAAAGTTGGGTGGGAAGTTTTTGAGCATTATTACGGGATTATATTCGAGATTTACAGGTGAATTACCCATCCATGTGTCAATACTTCGGTTTCAATCTGTTTCTGAATATCTGACGGGAGGAAGAATTTATAGACGATATACGCGACAATGATAAGAAAAAGAAGCAGATGTCAGAGATATTTTCAGACTTTTTTTAGAACGGGTATCAACAAACCTTTCATCATCTGAGGATAATCCGATGACCCGGCAGGAGTCATAAAATCATTTGCGGAATATGTCGAATATTGCGAAGTATAGACAGGAGAAGAGAATGAGGCGAATCATGGATTCTTATCACGATACGCTTTTATTTTTTTAACCGAAAAATACGTTATAATAGTGAGAATTCAGAGGATAAAAATAAGTTCCGCGAAAATCAAAAATATGATACCGATACCGATATAAAAAACCGGGAGTTCTATCTTGGATTTCTGAAGCCAGTTTTTTACCCATTCCCAAGCCTTCCCCGTCCTCAAAAGTTCGATAATCGAATCGAAAAATCTATCCAGACCATCGATGGTGAAAAGATTTTGATCCATCTGAAATCTTGGAGGCTCCTGATTTTTATTATCGTCATTTTCTCCGGGAATATTGGATAAAATGCCGGAATTCCCGGTTTTGGATGATTCTTCACTTTTATAGGTTTGGGATTGTGTTATCAAATACGCACCAAGTACCATAACTATTATAACCATAAGGATTTCCATATATCGATACGATTAGTTTGTAAAATAACTCATTTCTACTTCCTCTCCACCCGTATCTTTTCCGAATACCTCGTATCATCCGCGTATTTTTCGGAAAGTGCATTGATCTTATAGTACTCGCGAGCTTCCGGAAGTGAAAGAGACGTATCTATGAGCCCGAGTTCATAAGCGATATCATCCGAATGGGATGGAAGCAATATTTTCTTTTCCCAGGAAATTTTATCTGTACGCAGAGCATTGACGTGACGGAGGATACTCGTCGTACAGGTATTCCAGAGGGTGTTATAAAACTCCGGTTCTTTGGTCAATTGATCCGCACGGTGCATGGCAGATGAAAATAATCCTTGCATCTTTTCTTTTGGAGTTTTGATCGGATACATGTAGACTGCATCTTTTCTATAATTAGATCGAAGTTTCACGAGGTCGTTCTCATCCCCGACGATATATACGATTTCAAACTGATTCATGAGCCCAGGAAATACATCGAATGATTCACCCTTTTCTTTACGAACCTCGGCCGATACAGTCACGAACGTACCTCCGGAAAATCCGAATGAGAGCATGGTATGAGCTGGACCATCCATCGTGGAAAATGGTTCGATGATATAGTAGACCGATTCGATTTCATCCAGATTATAGGTTCTGTTATAATACCTTGGTGTGTAATCGGTTGTGGAACGATAGGTGAAATTCCTGACATTTTCGATATTCACAAGATTTCCAGAGAAAGTTATACTCGCGAGCTTTTCTTGATCTACGGACCAGTCCCGATAGAGCGATGGTTTCTGTGAGAGCCACCAGGCGAGTCCGACAGTGAGAGTCACCAAGAGAGTGACCAGAAAAATTCGCTCGAAGATATACCAAATGGTTTTTATGGTAAAGAGGAGGAACTTCCAGACAACAGTGAGGATATTCTTGGCTATATAAAGAGCTTTTGAAAGGTTTGTAGACATGATAAGAAAGAGAATGAGGGATGCTTATTTTCTCCCTCTCCTTCTAGGAGAGGGTTGGGGTGAGGTGGAAAAACGAGAGTATTGAGGTGAGAGTAGTGAAACACAAGAATTATTCTCATTCTCTCTGGAGAGCTATCTGTAAGACAGAGTGGGTCTTATTCCGCTTTTGTCTCTCCTTTGAGCCACCCTTTGGTCTGAACTCCGTACGAGAACATCATGAGCGCTCCACCGACCATCATCAGAACGATGATTTTATTCTGCATTCCCATAGTGGCGAGATCATAGAGGAGAATCTTTCCAACTGTAAGAGCAAGAAGGAGGAGTCCGAGGAGTTTTTCACTGTGATATCGAGCTCATTTTCTGATTCCTACGATGAGCATATAGATTGCGACCGCCACCCACCAGAGAGTCGTGCTGATGGCTCGTGGACCACCGTGTTCGAGCGATACTCCGAGATCATTCATGACCATATAGATGGTGTAATTCACAGTGAGAAGAAGCGTCGCATATCCGAAAATAACGAGAAGGAACGACGGTCGTTCTTCTGTCTGTTCGGCCTGGAGCCGTCGGCTGATGGCGAGCCCGAGGAAGAGTGTGACGATAGCAAAGAGACCTTTCACGAGAATCCAATCGGTCGGATATTCCGGATGAGTGAAGAGGAATGTATCAGTCGGTGCCGGATAGATACTTCCGACCAGCGCCAAGAATGTTCCGATGAATCCAAGTCCGAACCAGACCATGCTCGCACGGAGTACTCCTGATTTCACATCATGCGTCTGATTATTTGAGAAGAACGAATAAATAAGTGCAAGAAGCGGTGCTACGAAGAAAATAAGGAGCTCCATATCGAAGTGTTTGAGGATATCGTGAAGCACGAACATAAGCACTATCACGAAAGCCGTTCCGGAGTAGAACTTAGCAAGCTCAATAGCACTCTTATTGTCTCCACGAGCGGCTATGAAGTACCCGAGCATGGCAGGAATAAGGGCGATGACCGTGAGAAGTGTCTGGAACGAGCGTGTTGTATCGTAGATATGTACGATGGAGAGAAATGCTCCCATGAGAGAGAGGAGTCCATAGCTCACAAGTCGCTCTCCCTTTTTTGGATCCATTATGAAAATACCTCCGAATGCGAGACTCGAGTAAGCGATAGCAAGACTCGAATAGAGATTGAGATCAGGAACGAATGCGAAGAATGCAAGGATAGTTGCAAGGATTCCATCGGCATAGAGAGCAGTATGCTGGAATCGTGTCTTTGTGGCACGGAGCATACTCCATCCATAGAAACAAGCTCCTGCGAGAACCGCGTAGAGTATTCCTTTGGTGATATCAGTCACAGAGTTCAGGAGAGAGAGATTCCATACGAACCAGAGAACCGGAGCGATGTACCCGAGTGCGAGATATCCTTCGTCCTTCTCTTCGAACTGTTTTGCAGACTGGATAATACTCCAGAGCGAGAATACCACGAGCACGAGGAAGAGCAGAGCCGAGAAAAGTTCTCCTGTGAAGAAATTATCTGCAGCAACTTTACTGATGCCGGAGGTATAGGACAGATGATAGAGGGTGGAAGTTCCGAAGAATAGCCCCGCCATATTGAGAGGAATGACATTCCGTACCGAAATCTCCCGTCCGAGCACGAAAGCCACTATATTGATGGCTGTGAAATACATCAGATAGGCATTGAACGAGATGTTCTGAGCCCAGACATCGTTCTGTCCGATAACGAACGGAGTAATGTATGCTCCGATCATACCGAGTATGAGAATGACTTGGGATTTGCGCATCGATGCGAAATATGCGACCGCAATCGTAAATACAAATGCAGTGACGAGCGTCGCTCCTTCCGGAATGACTGCTGCCGCGATATCGGTCGTACGGGAACCGTATATAAGGGTTCCATAGAGGAGGAGTACCCCAGCACCTATGGTGATATCGGCGAAATACCGGAGTTTTTCGGAAAAAGAAAACCCTCCGCCGATAATCGCTATGCTCAGAAAGAATCAGAGTCAGAGACGAACGGGGAGGGCAAGGTGTACCCAGATATTGGTATAGAGGAGGTATCCGAGACCGATGGTCATAAATACGGCACCAACTATCGGTATGAATTTTTCTATAATCTTGTCGATGGTCAATTCTTCGGATACCGGAGTATTCGTGTTTTCCATAGAATGAAAGTGAAAAAAATAAAGGTAACCCAAAACAAACTGTTCGAAGCTCGCCTTTGGGCGAGCAAGTTCAATTCAGACGAAAGTGCCTGATATGAACTTGAGAACCGATCTCGAATCTTCGAAACCCGCTTATTATAGGGATTGCCTTTATTTTTGCAAAAATAAAAAATCATACCACGAATTCTATGCTTGAAGGGAGCTGGTTTTCCGAGCTTTTTCTTTTCAAAAGAATTTTGTCTGAGGTTTGTTCGTCTTTTTGAACAAACGTTCAGCGGTCTATTTCGAACATCTCACAGGAATCCATTCTGAATTATCTGAAATTCTCTCTTGCTTTTTCATTTTTTTTCCATATCTTTATCTTGTCTATTCTTTTCCCCCTACAAACAGTATGGCAGAGCGTAAAAAATTCGCGAGTGCGGTAAATTTCTATGTCACCGATGCTCAGAAGAAGAAAATCGAATATATCCTCGAACAAAAGGGGCAGAGCCTCACGGATTTCCTCCGAGGTCATATCCAGACTACCGTCGAAAAATACGAAGATAAAAACGGTCCCATCAATATCTATCAGACCTACATAGTATAGTCGAAAGTTATTATCTTCTTCCACATGGATAGTGGCTTGGAGGCATACCAAGCTCTATTAAATCGTTACGTATCCTAATCCCTAACAACCCACATTTATGACTCCACCTCTCCGTGTTCGCGGCATGCAAGATATTTATGGTGAATACCAACGATATTTCACTTTCCTCAAAAAAGTAGCGAGACATGAGTTCCGAAAAAACGGATTCACCCGTATCTCGACTCCGATTGTTGAACACAAAGAACTCATTGTGCGATCCGCAGGAGAATCTTCCGATATCGTTTCCAAGGAAATGTACACTTTTCTCGATCGAAAGGATCGGGAGCTCATCCTGAAGCCGGAATCGACCGCGGGAGTTATGCGTGCATATCTTGAACATATGCTCGAAGAACCGCAACCAGTATATCTCTACTATATCGAACCACACTTCCGATACGATCGTCCCCAAAAAGGACGATACCGTCAACACCACCAAGTAGGTGCCGAGATTATCGGAGAGATTGATCCCGTTATCGATGCCAAGGCTATCCATATTGGATGTTCTGTTCTTGATGAAATCGGACTCAAGGGACGATATCGACTCAAACTCAATACGCTTGCGACTCCGAAAGAACGAGAGAAATATATCCAGGAACTTGCCGGATTTTTTGAAAACAAGAAACATTTACTCGATGAGACCGACCTATTCCGCCTCACGACCAATCCACTCCGTCTCCTTGATTCCAAAAATGAAGATACGCGAGAACTTCTGAAAGTCGCTCCGAAGATCACGGATTTCCTTAAAAAAGATTCCAAAGATTACTATGAAAAAGTAAAAAACTATCTCGATATCCTCGGAGTAGCCTACGAGGAAGATCCGCTTCTCGTTCGTGGCTTTGATTACTACTGCCACACCGTATGGGAATGGGTGGATGGAAGCGATCGAACACAGAATGCTTTCGGTGGAGGAGGTCGATACGATGGACTTTCCAAGTCTATCGGATACAAGGACAATGTTCCAGGAGTAGGATTCGGAATGGGTGCAGAACGTCTCATAGAAACCATCATGGATAATGGAGTCAAGCTCAAGAACAAAGATCAGACACATA
Organism: Candidatus Altimarinota bacterium; assembly: GCA_028689245.1. Classification (GTDB taxonomy): domain Bacteria; phylum Patescibacteriota; class Gracilibacteria; order BD1-5; family UBA2023; genus UBA1545. The sequence continues at coordinate 11,192 of JAQTWO010000016.1, forward strand.
TTTACTTCATCCAACTGGGGGAAGAGGCAACCAAGCTCGTACTCCCATTAGAAATGGAAGCCCGTGCACGCGGACTCAATTCCCTCATCTCGCTCGGAACTCCATCATTGAAAGTCCAGATGAAGAAAGCGAACCGACTCGGTGCTCAGTATGTTGCCATCATCGGTATCATGGAAGCCAAGAAATGAGTATGTCAGCTTAAAGACATGATCAATGGAACCCAAGAAGAGGTTCCGCTCGGGAAACTTCTCGATCATCTCATGACCAAGATTGATCCGAAATCTCTCGATTTCTACTCTCCGCTCAAGGATTTCATCATCGAAGAAAAGAAAGAAGGAATCATAGAAGAATAACCCAGGAAGCAAAACAAAAAAACAGTAACGAGATTTCGTTACTGTTTTTTTAGGCTTCGGGTTTTCCTTTTCGTATTCTCCATCATTTATCGTTTGATAGAACCTGATGCGGTACTCGAATATATTTCCTTACTGAGCGTACCTATGGTTTTTTGGAGATCGAGTATCTCTTGAGAATAGTATCGTCTCTTTGATTCTTCCAGCTCTCTGAGTTTCGCCTTATTGGACTCAAGGTAATCTTGGTATGTCTTGGAGGATTGGAATGCCTGCATCATTTTATTTCTCTTTGCTATGAGCATTGTGAGATTACTGTCCGAGGTAACCGATCCTGATGCAGATGGCATGTGTGAGAGAGTTTCTGTAAATTCTTTCTCCGTATCCTTCATTTCCTGTGTCCATACTGCTTTTCCTTGAAAGATCTCCATCTGTTCCCGTTGAAGCTTCGGATATTCCGGATCGGAAATCTGAGACAGAAGGAGTCCGTATGTGAGTTGTGCTTTCTGGAGTTCTATGAATTTCGGATGATTTTTTCATGGCATGGAATCAAGCATCGGATTTATGGCTCGGATATCGTCAAGAGTTTTGATATTTTTGATTTTCTCTCTCTTTTTGATTCCTTCAGCAGAGGATATGACGGATTGAGGAACCATGGATCCAGATGATACCTCTTTGGGGACATCGTTCGATATATGAGTGCTGCCAGAATCAACAGGAGACAGTGCTGGTATGGTGGTATCTGAAACTCCTGATTCCTGCGTATCTTGTTTTGCTTGTTCACGTATCGCTCCGCAAGAAGCGAGAGAAAGGATAAGGAGAAGAGAGATGATGAGCTGAGACATGAGAATGAAATGAAAGATTTAAAAATATTTTAAGGGTTTTGTATTATGTAAATATTCCCGTGTTATGGACATGTACATGTATTGGTTGTGCCTCATTGTGTGTAACTATTAGCTGCCCCAGTACAATCTCACCACCCAACCCACGTAGACGCATATACCCCTTCTCATCAACACGTAGGAGGATATACTCATGGATATGGTGTACAACTGGATCATCCCACTACAGTTCCTGAAGTATTACAACCTTGAGTGGTGGCTTGTGGATTATCGCAGGAGTCATAATTACACAATTCCGTTCTGGTCTGTGTTCAACCACAGTTAGCACTGCAAGCAGACCATGCAGAGTATGTGTATGATCAATGTGTTGGAACATGGACTGAAACTGGAGGGGTTGGAGTTGGTGCTGTACAAGCGGGTCACGTCTTTGTACACGAAGCTCCACAGTTGTCTACTCATGTGGTAGTTGTTTCACAGGAAGGTGCTGAAGCACTGCAAGAACCATCTGGAATACACACTGATGTAGGAGTTGGGGCTGGTGCCGGAGTTGGTGATACTGTTGTGGCAACACATATTTTTTGTTTATTTGTATCGAATCCCTGTAAAACATTTCAGGCTCCACAATCTTGAAATATATTATTGAAATATGTCATGAATTTACCACCAGCATCTACTCCTCAAGGACCGGTGGATGGAAAAGTAACAGAAGCATAAACGATTCCTATCACCGCCAAGATGAAGAATACTGCCGTGACCAGAGCACTTGCTACTCTTTTCCCCACCCAAGAAATAAACTGTTTCATATATGAAAAAGTGAAAAAATAAAGCGATCTTTGGGGACAATCGCTTTATCCTTGAGGTTTTTGGCAACAAAAATGGAGCAATTATCCGTAAGTCGCCAAACTAACAGTCTATCCGTTCCTACGAAGGATGAACTTGGATAATTACTCCAAATTGGATCATTCGTAGGAATTGAAAATTCAATAAAAAAACGTAAAATAAAAAAACTGTTAATTTGGCACCGAAATAGTATGCTTTTCTTTGAAAAATGCAACAAGAAAAACATACTCATGGTATATTTTTTTCGAAAAGTCCAAAAAAATAGTCATTTTCAAGGGGTTCTCCTGCTTTTTTATATTTTCCTTTGCATTTTTGTATTTTTCTATATAATTCCCGCGTCCAAAAAACATACAATTGGGAGACTGACACTGCTTTTTTCCTCCCTCTCCTCCAAAAGGAGAGGGTCGGGGTGAGGTAGTAAAAGTCACTTGGACCAATTTATTCTCTATTTTTTCTTCTTATGAAACACGGAAAGAAGTACAACCAGGCAATCGCCCTCGTTGAACAGGAACGAATCTATACTATCGGTGAGGCTGTTGAGCTTCTCGAACGAACCAACACTGTGAAGTTCGACCCGACGGTAGAAATCCACTTTAATCTCAATATCGATCCGAAGTACTCTGATCAGATGATCCGTTCTACTATCACTCTTCCAAACGGAAGCGGTAAGACTGTTCGTATCGGAGCCTTCACAGACGCAGGAAACGAAAAAGAGCTCCTCGCTCTCGGTGCATCCGTTGCCGGAGGGGATGACCTCGTAGATATCGTAGCTACTGGGAAGATCGACTTCGATGTCGCTATCGCAACCCCTGCCATGATGCGAAAGATGGGAAAGATCGCGAAGGTTCTCGGACCAAAGGGACTCATGCCAAATCCAAAGACTGGTACCGTTGGAGACAATCTTACTGCCATCATCAAGGAAGTTATGGCTGGTAAATTCGAATTCAAGAACGACAAACAAGGAAATGTTCATTCTCTCGTTGGTAAGCTCTCCTTTGGTGGAAAGAAACTCGAAGAAAACATCGCATTCTTTTTGAAGACCATCCGTGACGTAAAACCGACTGGACTCAAGAGTGGTGCAAGTTATATCAACTCGATATATGTATGTAATGCTATGGGACCTTCTATTCGAATCGAAGGGTAAAAAAGGATGTTATTACACGATGCAATAAAAGCCTCTATCTGAGATAGAGGCTTTTATTTGACTTTCCAACACCCACTTCGCAATTTTGGCATGTTTCCCATTATAATTCATACCCGCCATTTTCTCTATCCGAAGTGATTTTCCCATCTTTAAAAGTGATAACCCGTTTTTTGAGCCGGTTCACAATACGATCATCATGTGTTGCTATAATGATCGTTTTCCCTTGTTTGTTGAGTTCTGTGAGGAGGTTCATGATATCTTCCGCATTATGGGGATCGAGGTTCCCGGTTGGTTCATCTCCTATGATGATTTCCGGATCGTGGATAAGCGCTCGGGCTATACTGATGCGCTGAGCTTCTCCTCATGAGAGTGTCTCCACAAAGCTTTCCTTTTTATTGAGAAGTCAGACCCGAGAGAGAATCTCGGGTATTTTCTCCTCTATATAACTGTCCTTATACCCGCTTACTTCCATAGCAAACGCCACGTTTTCCCGGACGGTTTTGGAACGAAGGAGTTTATAGTCCTGAAAAATAACACCGATATTTCGACGATAGGCAAGAAGTTCTTTTTCGGTATATGCGTATACATCCTTATCTTCTTTGATAGAAAATTTTCATGATTTTGGTTTCAGATCCCCGATGAGCATCTTTATGAAACTTGTCTTCCCGCTCCCGGAAGATCAGATAAGGAAAACAAACTCTCCAGGAGCTATCTGAATATTTGTATCTTTCAAGATATTTTTATTTCCGTACGCCAGGGTGATATGTTCTACTTTCATGGATATATATGGATAAAGGAGGGATAAGATCAGCTACATAATACAGAAAAAAGAGTTTTTGCAAGACAATGGACGAAAAAGAGCGTATGTTTCCGAGGAATCGTGTTATTTTAATGATGACCGGATCCACCTGTATGATGTTCTCCGTGAGCATCATTATCGCCATGGTGTTCTTCATGATCTTCGAGCATCATTTCATCATGCCCCCCAAAGTCCTCATGTCCCCCGTCCCCATGATCTCCATAATCTCATAGAGATGACCGACGATTCTTGATACTCACCAAAACCGAAACGATTATGGCACCGATGATTTCAGAAAAGAGCATTTTATAGATAATAAATCCGATGGACAGGATGATGATCGTTGGAAGGTGGGCGGTAACAAAAGCCAAAAAGATCGAGCTCTGAAGTTCTGAAAACAAATCAAATCTTTTAATGAGAGCAAATGCGCTATCGGTATGAACAAAGATATAGCTTTTTTCTATGAGACCAAGCAATACCGCAGAGAGAAAGAGGATGAGTCATGCGGAAAGTGCAAATGTCTGGAATATCCTCCCGATAGGAGATTTTGGAAGAGGGACCGATACTCCCCCGTTGATAGGCACCAGAACCGTGAGGATGAATATGAGGTAAACGGATGATCCGATGATCACCTTCGCAAATGTGTCGCTTATGAGACTCAGTGTTTCATGTGTCTGAAGCTCCGGAGACAGGATGGTGGAAAAGAGAATATAGATCCCGATCCCAAGAACTGTTCCAAAAAAAGTCGAATATATTCGTGTCAGCCCTATAGCCACGAAAATGATCAGAGCGATAAATACGCCAAAAAAAACATATACATCTAACGGTGTAATCGAAAGCGCTGTGGCAATTTGTGCTATAATGGCTTCAAGTTGGACCATGATATTATGGACTGTATGTACGAATGTCCACTCCAGTGTATAGGTTTTTTTGTTTTTGTCACTTTTATCTCACAAATTATCATTTGCAAAATGCGAGCTTTTCGTATAATTTAGGAACCAAAGCATAACTCTGACTTCTTCTGTATATCTGAATAATTTTTATATACCCCTCTCATGCCCACACCAAACAACAACAAAACTTCACACACTTCCCACACCCTCTCTCACAAGAACTTCCTCGGTTTCACCCTCATCGAACTCATCGTCGTCATAACGATCCTCGTCATCCTCTGAACCATAGCATTTTTGAATCTCGGAGGTTTTCAGAGTTCGGCAAGAGACAGTTCTCGTATAGAGAATCTTTCCAATCTGAAGAAGTGATTGGATATATTTCAGATAAAGGCTGGAAGCTATCCGGTTCCAGAGAATACAGTATCGGTTACTGCCTCAGGAATAACCATAGGATATCAATGATTTGCGAAGGAACTGACAGAGAGAACCATAGGACTCTCCGTAGGAGGAACGAGAGATACTCTGGATACCAGTATATATACTACCTACTCCGTCAATGCAGACAGAACCAAGATGGAGCTTATGAACTTTCTTGAAGATGGAAGTACGCTTCTGTCTTTGAATGCATTCGTTCCGAATGCTTCTGCAGATATCTGATCCGATTACTCCAAGAGATATCCGAGTGTCCAGGGAGATACCCTTGGGATACTTCTTGCTTCGGGAACACTTCAACCGATACAGGAGAGTGGGACAGGAGTGGATGTGGTGAAGACGAACAGTGGGTATGTGGCAGTGTTCGGGAAAGGAGAGAGTGTTTTTGGCACTTGATGAAGTCTTATCACTGCTTTTACCATAAGTTCTCCAGATGGAAAGAGTCTCTCCAAGTACGATCCCACTCTTGTGGGATATTGGGATATGGAGACATTAACAGGAACGCTTTTGAAAGATTTGAGCGGGTATGGGAATAATGGAGTGTGTTACAACAGCGGAACCCCGGTAACGTGTGGCGGAGGAAGCGGATGACCACAGATAGTTGACGGAAACGGAAAGAGTGGGAAAGTGATGAGTTTTGATGGGGTGGATGATTATATTCTGGTAAATGATAATGATGTACTGTCGTTTACAAATAACTCGTTTACATTTGTTTTTAAGTATAAAACCAATAGTGGATGAACTACATGACTCATTTCAAAGTTTGGTGGGGGCGGTACATGGGAATACTCCATATTCTCAACTTCCGTTAGTTCCTTGAACTATTTATCTTGGTCAAGTAACTGATGTTGTGGGGTTTACGGTTGATCCATGGGGATACCACGAAGCATAACTTCCTCGGATACGAGCTATAAGAATGATTATTGGGTTGCAAACTGAACAACTTCATATGTATTCTACAATTGACAAAAAACTACACAGTATACAAAAAATATCAGCGATCTTTCCAATCAAGCGGGGATTCTAAGAATAGGATTTGGACGCAACGCCCTAAATACTGCCTATCACAATTGAATTATCGACGAAGTCCGCGTCTACAACCGCGCTCTTTCCGATTCTGAAATCCAAACACTCTACAATGCCACAAGATAAACAGGAACATTTTTTATCCGAGTGTGATTCTAGCGTATCGTACCATACCGTTATCCCCCCCTCTTCATCTCCTCCACTCGGTACATCGCTCAATAAATCTCGCATAGAGACTCAGGGAGCCAGAAATGATGTCTGGTACGATACGGTAGAATCACCGACGTTATATACTAAAAACATTTGCTTTACGATATAATTGGACTACAATACATCCGTATTTTTATATCCTAATTTCTCTCTTTATGAACAGAAATAAAATACTCTCTTTACTTCTTGTAGGTACTCTCATCGGAAGTCCTCTCTGTTCGAGCGTATCGTACGCTTTGAATGGTTATTCTGAAGACAATTACGCTTCTCCGTATGAGTCTTCCGTAAAGATACAAAAATTCCTCCGATGGGAAGGAAAGATTCTTGATTTTATGACACAAGATTATAAAAAGACGGTCATGAAACTCAAAAATACTGATGCAAAAAAAGCGTACACAGAAGATTATGCTGCTATCACAAATGACATAAAAGATATATTTTCCAATGCGAAATATGATTCCGACTACATGTTCGACTCACGTCTCGCGAGTCTCAAAAAAGAAATCCAAACCTACAAAGAGTTCAGAAAGGAACTCATATCACTTAATGGAAGTACGATAAATCCTTTCAGTGTTCCTGCGGAGGAGATTGCTTCTGTGGAAAACGATATCATCGATCTGCAAAAAACGGTCACAGCTTCTCTCAAGGATGCTATCGACAATTATGATAAAAGCGATCTGAAGGAAACGGGGAAAATGGAGTTCGATACCGAGGGAAGCTTCGGAAAGATTCATATATCGGTAGAAAAATATACGAGCATCCTCTCTATCTTGACACGATCACAGGAAGCTCAAGTGACCGCGAAAGGAGACTTCACGCTCAATATGCCAGGAAATTATGAGTATGATCAAACTACTGGGGAGCTGAAAAAAACCCAATGAAAGACCGTAACGGGAGATTTTAAGATCGACGGTTCCATAAAACTGGTCGGACAGGATATGTATCTCTCGCTTCAAGACTATTCCCTGAATACGAATCTGACAGGAAAAGATAAAGAATCCCTCGACAAAGGGTTGCAGGAACTTATCGCTTACAAAGGCAAAACCGTCAAGATTCCGCTTTCT
>JAQTWO010000093.1 GCA_028689245.1 Candidatus Altimarinota bacterium
AGGCATAAGCATTTTTGAGGACGGAGAAATGGAGGGTGGATCCCTGAACGATTCCGATAAAAATCGACAGACTGGCGAAGTCCGACTCCTTCTCTATTTCCTTGAAATATTTATTGAGACGTTCGAGAAGATACCCGAAATGGGTATACACATCGTCTCCCATTGTTGTGGAGTTCGTGAGGATGAGATCTATAATCGTATTTTCGATATACGATCCGAGTTTCTCATCGTGGAAAGATATCTGAAGAAGGAGGAGTGAACCATTGTTGGTCTCAATTTTTCGAGATGAGAGGAAATTGTTTCCGACTCGTTCATTTTTATAAACTTTTACTTGGAGCATGGGAAAGGTTATTTATCGGTATACATAATATATGCAAATGTATTCAAAAGATGAATTTTGTCAAAAAAAACGACAGCAAGATTGGCAAAATGGGGATGGTTTTTTGGGACTGTAAATTTGCGCAAAAAAGATTTGTGTGATATTATCTCACATATAATTCACCTGTTAATTGTTTTTATGGAAAATACTGTACAGAGTTCAAAAATCAATTTCGTTTCAACGGAGAGCAGTTTTGATGAGATCAAGCGAAAAAATTTTTTCATTTACGGATTCATCTCGTCTTTTGTTTGGATGTGTTTTCATTTTACGCTCGTGTTTTTTTTTGGACTCAGACTTCAATCGGCGTTATTGGTTGGATTCTTTCTGGGATTCGGAAATTTTGTTGCATTTTTGGCAGACAGTCCTGTCGGAGTACTTCAGAAATACTTTCCGGCAAAGAAACTCTTTCTTCTTTCGACCGCATGCATGCTCGTCGTTTCTATCATATTTTTCTACTTTATTTTCTCATCCAATTCTGTGAATGTCTTATCGGGCAGTCTCATGCCGTCAACAGAGTTACTGATGAAGTTTCTCAGTTCTGGGTTCAATATCCTTCTGCTCCTTCTTTCCGTGTGACTCTATGGCCTCATAAAAGAACTGAGTGATGTTACATCCCTATCGTACATCATGAATAACGCAGATCCTTCGGAATACGCCGATCTCCTTTCTCGTAACAACATATTTTCCGGATTATGAGCTCTCACGGGATTGATACTCTCAGGAGGGATTCTTTCTTTCAATATCCTGATCGCCGTTTCGATTCTCATTATTTTTATCGTCATTTTTATCGTTTTCATAGTTCTTTACTTCGACAATTCCAAATCTACTCTGAATTTCAGTATTCACGATATAAAGAAACTGAAGATTATTTCCCCAAGAGAAACGATAGAATCAGTAAAACAGTACACTATATCCCAAGTTCAGAAAACGGATTTTGCAAAAGTGGCGACCGGCATGAAATTCATATTCCTCAAGCCTATGCAGCTGTCCACAACTATCAATTGGAAAGATATCATCCATACAACCAAGGAGGATATCAAGTCTTTTTATGAAGTTCTCGCCGTTGCTCCACTCAATATGAAACTGATGGTTATGTCGGGCATTATCATATTTTTCGGATTTTGGGACACTTTTGTCGTCACGTTTCTGATTGATTTTCTGAATAAGATTATCCAAAGAAATGGCGACAGTACGGTACTTCAAATCGTGCCGATTACCGGATATATTTTCATCGCCATACTCGCGATCCCGGCTTTTGGCGGGCAGATTCCACTGATCGGACTCTCAAAAAAAATAGGGACTTTTTCGGTGATATTTTTCGGCGTACTTATCTCCGGTATATCCATGTTTCTTTTTGGTCTGAGCGATGGTTTTGTAATCATCCTGATGCTTTGAATCATAAATAGTATCGGATATGCCGCCGCTATGCCATTGGCTCAGGGCGAATTTTCCGATTCGTACAATCAGATATATGCAGAAAAACGGAAACTCAGAGAAATCGATTCCAATGCCTCAGCAGCACCACTCAAGATGATACTTAACCTCGCGAATGTAATCGGACTCATGTTTGGCGGGGTACTTATTGCCGTTACAGGATTTAATGGCACATTTTTTGTACTTGGACTCCTGTTGCTTACGCTCTTTTGAATGAGCATTTTCAATAAAACAAAGTGGGAATTGTAATATATGGACAAGGGAAAGCTACATACCTGAAAATTCACAGAATGCATATCCACAGGACAGCTACTTTCCCAAAACAAAATTTGCAATCTACCAGAAATCAGAGATAATACCCCTGTATTATTCCTTTATCTCTTCATCTTCCCTCTCATGCCCACACCAAATACCCAAAACAACAAAACTTCACACACTTCCCAAACCCTCTCTCACAAGAACTTCCTCGGTTTCACCCTTATCGAACTCATCGTTGTCATAACCATCCTCGTCATACTCTGAACCATAGCATTTTTGAATCTCGGAGGTTTTCAGAGTAGTGCAAGAGATGGGAGAAGAGTATCGGATATGGCGAATATAGGGAAGGCTATTGATTTGGCTATCATACAACAGTGAAGTGCTCCTATTCCCACGAGTGCTGTTTCATATACGGGAGGTTCTGTTACTCTCTCCATAGGAACAGTTACGAGTACAACAGTTCCTCGTATGAATGGAGATTTCTCTGATCCATTGACTCGGTCTCCATATAACTACTCGGTATTTGGGAATGGACTCTATTATCAGATCGGGATAGATTTCGAGAATCCGATTGCTTTTACCCCTTCTCCTTCTAGGAGAGGGTTGGGGTGAGGTGAAAAGGGTGAGGAGAGAGGTTGGGGGTGAGGTGGAGAATGGTGAGGATTGGGATGAGGACTCATAGATACGGTGTATGCAGCTGATTCTTCTCTCAGATACTCCAAGCTTTCAGGAAACTACGTATTCGATCCTTCTCTTCCATCTCTCTTTGTATTGTCTGGAAGTTACAATACTGCTTCCGGAGGGATATTCGCTCCGGATGTGTGCTTCGTTCTGGATAATGTGAGTACGAATACGTTTGGTTCTTCTGTTTCTTCCGTTACTTCGTCCGGGTGTATCGCAAAGAAAGACATGAGTCTGAATACGCTTGATAGGAGTTTGGTGGGATATTGGGATATGGAGACATACTATCAGGCAACATATTCAGGAACGAATAACGTGGTATTTTTAAAGGACTTGAGTGGAAATAATTATGATATGATAGGGAAGAGATCGGCGAGCACCTTTCTCACCGGAACAACGACCATTTCGGGCAGTATTTTCATGAGTGGATGAATGAGATTCGATAGAAGTAATTTTCTTTACAGCTTCTTTTCATCACCGACAAATATAACTCTCGGGGGCAGGAGTATATCGTATGTAACCCCAGATTTTTATAAAAAAAATGAGAATCCGAGCGGAGTCTTGAAAGATGGAATTTCTATCTCTACGCTTATCTCTTATGATAAAGCAATCTCCGAAACAGCATACGACAAAATGCTCTTTTCCTATACCAGAAACAATTCTTGAAGCGTGGATCCGGGAGATACTTCAAAATACGATATGCTCCTTCATAGAATGCTCTACGATTGAACTCCCGGTTCACATTATCTCCCTCATGCATTTCACACATATTTCTCACAATCAAATAGTTATCTTGCTAATACCTATTATCTCTCGTGAGCGGCTATCTGATGTTCAGCGAACGGAAGTGCATTGGGTGAGTGTTATATAATCAACCGATCCTATTCATCTTGATGAGGAGTATTACAGAATAATATGCTCCGAGATGGAAATATGCTTTTGCTTGCAATATTTGATTTTAACAATAAAATTATCAATTACTATATAAATGGAACCAAGATAACTTCCACACAGATATCAAAAGAAGCTATGGATAAGATTTTGGAACCAGGTTTTAAGAATGGAAATTTTGGCATAGGTGGATATCTTCATAGTAATGGTACTATCACGTTCAATCCTCCTTTTGGAACTATCCAAGATATCAAAATCTATTCCCGAGCCCTCTCCGACTCCGAGATCAAACAACAGGCGAGAATAGCAGGATTCTAAAAAATCAAAACTTCTAAATATTACTTCTTTCACTTTCTTTCCCTATGAAACAGACAAACAATACTGCAATCTGTACAGATGTTGTCTTCCAACATCCCCACCACAAACAAAGGAAGAACTTCCTCGGTTTCACCCTCATCGAACTCATCGTCGTCATAACCATCCTTGTCATCCTCTGAACCATAGCATTTGTGAATCTCGGAGGTTTTCAGAGTTCGGCAAGAGACAGTTCTCGTGTAGAGAATCTTTCCAATCTGAAGAAGTGATTGGATATGTTTCAGATAAAGACTGGAAGCTATCCGGTTCCAGAGAATACAGT
>JAQTWO010000017.1 GCA_028689245.1 Candidatus Altimarinota bacterium
TCCTCCTTGTTGGTTACTATATGTGAGAGGATATGGTAAATATATTCGCACAATACACAAAAGAAGTAAGTATATGAGTGGTAATTGCAGGGGGCATCTACATCATATATTTTCTCAGAAAAAAGAAATCCTAATCAGAAAAAATCCGCGATACCTCCAGGTATCGCGGATTTTTATATATATTCTCAAATCGACTAGATAAGTTTTCGTCGGTAGATATATACGATTCCAAGAGAGAGGAGAAGAGCTGCAAAAACAATCACATTCTCTTTTGCTCCGGTTTCTACTTTAGTGGCAGACTCGGCAGATACTACTCCCGATAGGCTCGCGGATCAGGAAGCGGACATCTCAGGAGCGGCTGTAAGAGCCGGGGTTGTTAATTTTAATGCCTCTGTAGTTGTGAATTCCTTAATACCACTGACTCCTTCTTGTATATTGTTTCCCATAGTATCCTTCGCTGTAAGTACAGTCAGAGTATATGAGGAGGAAGCACTCAAAGGAGAGATTGTGGTAACGGTAACGCTGTTTGGATTTGTCGCATCATTTACGACAGTCCCAACCACAACATCAGAGTTGTCACTGGTTTTGGTAATCTTCACTTGAACTGAATCTGAAGCAAGTGGCATATTGAAAGAAAGCGAAAGAGTTTTATCATCGGAAACGCCAATATCCTTAATGGCTAATGCTGTGTTTGAGGAAGCAGCGACCATTCCAGTTCCTGTAGTCGTATTTGTTGCATCTGTCATGACCATAAGCTCATCAGAGTAGGTATCTGACTCTTTTCCAGTACTATCTATCGCTACCACAGAAAAATAGTAGGGAGTAGAAGGAGACAGTTTTTCATTGCTGGTAGAAAGTTTCGTTATGGTGGTACCCGTAGTGGTTAATGAATCCGTTTCATTATCATACTGAGCGTTTGGATCCTTGGATGTTGCAACGGAACTCTTTGAGTATTTTACAATATACGCAGAGGCAGAAGCTACTTTATCCCATTCAAGGGTCACTGAGTCAGCGGCTTTCTTAACGAGACGAGGAGCACTCTTTACATCGAGAGAAGTTGTTGTCGTACTCGTTGTTACGGCCGTTGTTACGGTACCGCTCCCGGTTGCTGCGGACACGAGACTAGAAAGAGAGACGGTGGAAAGTATTGTGATTGCCACAAGGTGTTTTGTATATGACATAAATAAAAAAGAAAGAAAATAAATGTTGTATAATAGTATGTCTTGAGTATAATCCTCCTCAAGGAGACATACTTACTTTTCAAGTATACCAGACTTTATATTTTTTTGCAAATTATTTTATCTAAATTCACACATATGACGAAAAAAGGCTTTAGTCTCGTGGAACTCATGGTGGTGTTGGCCATTATCGGATTGCTCGCCATCACCATAACAAGCTTTAATTTCAATAAAAAAACAGATATTGAAAAGAGGGATAGATTCATACAGAAAATAGAATCCATGATACATACTAGCAAAAACACCATGATAAGTTGAAAAGGTGTCCGTTTGTTGACGGAATTGATAAATCCAGATACTACTCACCTCTATATAGGAACTGGTTCAGTAGGGATATATTATTACTCCGGAACGAGCATAATAGGTACGGGTGACGTAGTCAATGCTCCGTTTTATGGAGAAATGGGCTATATGCTCACTGGGGCATATTGGCAAAATAAAAATAACAATACATGATCTATAAACTTTCCTGTGGAAATTATTTTTAATTCCGATGGAAATATAGCATTTAGCGGAAGCATGCCTTCTGGGAGCGGAGCAGTTATATTATGAATGGGTATAAGCTATCACGCATCACAAAAAAACCTCGAACTTGATAGGCGATTTGGTAAGACTGCCATTAAATAAACACTCTCTCAAGAAATCATACCATTCCAATAAAGATTTTTGAGAGTCTCCTTGAAAAAAATGAAAAATTCATATAATGTAACCAATTATTTTCCTATACCATCCTCATGGATATTTTCTTTTCAGATGTTCTTATACGGTATGAAATCGCATTTGTCGGTATCAATGTCATCTATATAATATTTCATCTTCTTCACAGCCTTTTTCTCTCCTATATAAAACTCCGGAATTTTCTCGGCAATAAAAAAACTGCGGCTAAAATTATCGAAGAACAAGACCAAAAAGCTCTAAATCAAGAGACTGTGTGAATCTCGCAAGTTACGGAAACACCCCTACCTAAAGGAGAAGAAGAGATAATAGAACCCCAACCGATAAATCTTTCATGAGACGAGAAACAACATATTGTTGAGCTTATAAAGACTATCAGAACTCGTATCGCTCGTGGTGAATTTAGCGAAGCTCGTGCCCGTATCATCGAAGGATTATCTATTGAAAAATTCAACAAAGACCTCAACTGTCTGTTGGCTTCTCTGTATGAAAAAGAACGAGATTACAAGAAAGCAGAACTTATATACAAGGATCTCATCCTGATGAACGATACCGATCCCGAACTGTATCTGAAACTTGGTTTTGCCCTCTCTATCCAATGAAAGTATGAGATAGCCTACGAGATATACAAGCGACTTTTTTCTCTCGATGAAAATAGCACCGAGACACTTGATATGCTCGCGAATCTCGGACACCAACTCGGTCTCCATAAAGAATCCAATGAGTACGCCTATATATTCCTCAAGAAAAATCCTCATAGCACCGAGATTCTGTATCTTGTTGCCATAAATCATATCAATCTTGAGGAGCGACTTCCTGCAATGGAAAGTCTCAAGAAAATACGAACCATCGATCCCTACAACGGAAACATTCAGGAACTCATCCAGAAGATAGAGCTCGAGATTGAGATGGAAACTAATTTTAAAGTAGAAGAATAACCCTTCAGTCATGAAAGTCCCTCCACATTCCATAGAAGACGAGCGATGAGTTCTCGGGTCCATCCTCCTCGACAAAGAGGGGATGTTTCAGGTTTCCCCTCTTCTCGTCGAAGGGGATTTCTATGATCCAAACAACGGATTGGTGTATGCTGCTATGATGGATCTCTTTACACGCAATAAGCCTATCGATATCCTAACCGTCCGCGAATACCTCGATGATCGTCAGAATCTCGAAAAGATCGGAGGAAATGCTTACCTCATCGAGCTTACTGAGTCTATTTTCACGAGTGCGAATATCTACCAATATGCCCAGATAGTCAAACACAAGGGGGTCCTCAGGAAGCTTATAAAAGCGGGAAATGACATACTCCTTGCAGGATATGACGAAGAATCCGATATCAATAAACTCCTCGAAAAAGCGGAACAATCGCTTTTTACCGTCACTCAGACTTTCATACAAAATAAGCTCGTACACATCCGAGACATTATCAATCTCCGATACGAAGCATTTGCTGAGATCCATGAAAATCCTGAACGTGCCAATAATTGACTTGTACTGACCGGATTCAAAAGTTTGGACAATAAGCTCGGTGGATTCAAGCCTGGGGACTTAGTTATCTTAGCGGCACGCCCTTCTATGGGTAAGACCGCACTTGCTCTTAATATCGCACAAAATATAGGGGAGTCCGGGAAAAATGTTGCAGTATTCTCGCTGGAAATGAGCAAGGAGCAACTCACGGATCGTCTCATTTGCGCCACCATGGGAGTTGATAGTTGGAAGCTCCAAAAGGGGCTTCTGGAAGACGAAGATTTTATGCGAATGGGGGATGCACTTGAGCGTCTTTCCAAGGCAAATATCTATATCGATGATTCCGCAGGATGAAATCTCCTTGAGATTAAATCCAAAGCCCGCCGACTCAAGATCGAGTCAGGACTTGATTTCATCGTGATCGACTACCTTCAGCTCATGAGCTCGGGAAATCCCATGAATCGAGTGCAAGAAGTATCGGAGATTAGTCGTGGTATCAAATCCCTTGCGCGAGAACTTGAGATACCGATTATGGCACTCTCACAACTCTCCCGTAACGTAGAATCACGACCAAATAAAGAACCAGTCATGTCTGATCTGCGAGAATCCGGATCTATCGAGCAGGATGCTGATTCTATCCTTATGATGTACCGAGAAGACTACTATGATGAATTCACTGAAAACAAGGGGATCCTTAATGTTTTTATTCGAAAAAATCGTAACGGTCCAGTCGGAGGGGCAGATCTCAAGTTCGAGAAACAACATATGAAATTTTATGATGTTGAGAGAAGTCGCGAAGGAGGATACGAAGACTAACGAAATGTACAGTTCCCTTCCCCCTTTGATTGTGCGTTGCAGGTCTGCTCAGATACTTTTATGTACGATTTAATCTGAGTATTGGTACTCTCCAGAAGTATGTGTGTATCAATTAAGCTTCCAACCGTCTCATCGGCACTCAGGTTTTCTGGTCCGATGAGATTTTTTGCATTCGTATAGTCCGCAACGATATCGGAGTTGATTCCGATTTTGAGAGCATTGATAGCTTCTGTTGTTTTCACGTATTGGTCAGTTGTTTGCGGTTTTGTGAGCATATTTTTGAGAGCATTGTATGTTTTTTCAAATTGATCGACAATGGCATTTTTATTTTCAGTGATCGTTTTCGCTATATCCGAAAGTCCGCCGACAAGTCCGCACCGAAGACCAGTACTATTATATTTTGCAAGACAATTCAAGATCGACTGCGATGCTTTCGTACCGATCCCCTGACGTCCAAGCTCCGCACGCAGAACGTTTCGCTCTGTTTCGGCATATTCACGATTCATACTGTTGGAATTCAAGAGCGTATTGGCTTGTTCCCACTCATTCATACCATTCTTGATTCCATCTCCCATCTGCCCGATTCTACCGAATGATTTTTGCACACCAGCAAAGAAATCCGAACTTCCGTTACATTCGCCAAATGCCTGAGGACCGTAGTGCGATTGAACTTGGGATACGAAATCGTCAGAATTTCCCACCAATATGAATTTCTGTCCCGTAGTGTTATCACCAAGTACTGTTGCTCGATAAAAGTTCATCATATCGACCTGGTTTTGGAGCACTTCTCTGAGGATAGTGGCAAATGACTTGCCTGTCGTGCTATACTGAGGATCTTCGGAGAGATTCGTGCTCGATACCGTATTTTCCCCACATCGATCGTACACGAGCTCCATGGTGCTTTTGATATTTGCGATCTCCTTTCCAAGAAGTTCATGATCCCGTGTGATCCCCGCAGGAATCTCTCATTTGAGAGAGAGATCTATATAAAATCGCCCCGATGTATAGAAGTTGGAAAATCCGATACTTTCATTCATGGCACCAATGACAGCGGATGTGGTGTTTTGTGCTCTTGCAGAAGCGCTTTCCTGACCATTTGCTCCACACGTACTTTTTGCCGATTCCGCCTCCAAACGCCCTCTGAGTTTCTCGACCGTCTGTATATACGTGGATAATTCTTTGCTCATGCCGCTCCTGATGACACAAGGATCGGTTGTTGCCGCCCAGACAGAAGATGGACTAAAAATACCAATCATAAAGACAAACGGGAGAACACGGGTGAAAAAATGGAAGTTTTTCATAGAAAAAGCAAAGGTTCGTAAAAAGATTTATTTCTGTGGTATCGCGTACATTTCTTTGATAATGGACATGACTTGACCGAGACTCTTGGAGAACGCGAGCGTAAAGGCATGAAGCTCAAAGAGATCGTTATTGAAGGAATCACCGTAACTTTTTTTGAGATCCATCTCTTTTGCTGCGATATATCCGGATCTTTTTGGCACACTACTCATCTTGAGATTATCTGTCGTGAGATACGTGAGATTATGCATCATATGAGATTCGCTATTGAACTCGAGCAGTGCATTTTGTCGTTTGTAATCAAGACCCGCTTCATCAAAGGCACCGACGATGATTTGGTTGAATTCGTCTTTTTGCCCGGTTGTTTCCGGGTTTCATGCAGCACTTCACCCGGTCGTTCCTGGTTTGAGATTCAGAATCGGAGGAGGGAGTCTCGAGACGACCGTAGAAAGATGGATCATGGAAGGGAGATCAAGTCCAACAAGATCAAGTCCGAAAAACATATTGGTCATCTTGGACTGAACGAGACTGGATCATGCGAATTTATTGGCTATCTTGAGGTTTTCATCAAGCAGAGATTCAATCGTCGATGCCTTTCCCCCTCATAGCATATTCTGGGAATAGTTGGTCATACTCACGAGTATACAGAATATATCTTTCCCGGAGCACGGAAAGGAATCACTGCCGATACCTGCCGATCCCGGAGATCCTCCTGAGGTTTTGGCTATTTTGGCCCAATATTCGGGAAGTTTCGCATCGTCCGCGAAAGCAAGGGAAGAAGTTGGACTGGTTCCGATGAGCAACTGGGACTGAACGTCGGTCAGGAACCCATTATCCAAGTTCGTGAGGGGATTGGTCGGTGCACACGTCCCGGAAGCGAGAATGGATCCAGTTCCGATGCCGGAGGATATGAGAGAAACTCCCGGGTCTTTGTATTTCGGGGAGATAACCGCACCGAGAGGATTCAGATCTCATAAAAATGGATGATCATACACATCTGCCAAGAGATTTCCGACAGCAGAAGCCCCGAGATTGGATGTCCCATTGTATGGGATATCCTTTGCGAAGATAACATTGTGGATATTTTCGAGATCCATCATGAGGTCATAGCTCGAATTGTCCCGATTCCCATCAGTGAAAAGCCCGATCGAACCTATAGAATGAAGTTTGCTCTGATCATAGGAAACATTCTGCTGGAGTACCTGATAATACTTCAAGATCATGGCACGGATTCGCACAATCTGTTCCGTATCCATAGTGACATTCTCGGGATTCAAATGTGTATATATAGGACCGAGAGCTCCTCATGCGATATCATCCAATTCTGTCGAGGTAAAATCCACCCCGTCACGGAAACAAAATATCTTTTCCGTTTTGGAAGCACAACTCATCCCGACCATTCCATCGAGGAGCAGTGCACTCCCCTTCAACCGATTTTCTATGAGCTGTTTCTTGATTTTGTATACTCCCGTATCGATCCGCTTATAGATATCGTTCCCTAGGTCGGTTCCTATATAGTCCTCTTCTGCAAAAATCGGGCACGCAAAAAGAATGGAACAGAGAAGGGATACGAATGCAAGAATACGGAGCGACATAGGAAAAATACTGATGATTACCGCAATAGTATAGCAGATACTCATCAAAACGACAAAGAATAATGCGGAATTTTTTCAAATTTCATTTGACGAATGGCGGGAAATATATATATTCTCGTTTTACTCCATAAAACAAACTACGGTCATGATTACATGGACTGGCGAAGACAAGCCTCCGCAAAGGACTTCTTTAAACCAAAATACCTCAAAACCACCACCTGGCGGATGGCCACTGTGATACCGCCTCAGGGACGTACAACAAGCAATACAAGACAGAAATGAAAAAGTTCTCAGATTCCCTGGAATATCTCCGAAAAAATCACCATAAAACTCAACTACTATATCGATCAGTTTATTTTGAATATAAAATCCTCCCGAATTTCGGGAGGATTTTGGTTATTTCACGATGATTTTTCCTTTGAGGGCCGTCACGGTCACTGTTGTGGCTTTCTTGCCTTGGATGATGCGATCAGCGATGGTGTCTTCTATATTGTCCTGGATATAACGCCTCACAGGACGTGCCCCGAACTCCGGGTTATAGGTTTCTTTGAGGATGAGGGCGGTGGCCTTCGTATCGTACTCGAATCCGATACCAAGTTCCAAAAGGCGTTTTTTGAGAATTTCAAGCTGGAGAATGATAATCTTCTTGAGAATCGCCTTATCAAGCGGATTGAATACCACGACCCGATCGATACGATTCAGGAACTCCGGAGAGAAGTATTCATCGAGACCGCTCGTGATTTTTTCCTTGATCTTCTCGTAATCACGGATAATCTTCGCTTCCGTATCGGAAGATACGTCAAATCCTATCTGTGAAGCCTTGGAAGTAAATTCCTCACCTCCGATATTGGAAGTCATGATGATGATGGTATTTTTGAAATTCACCTTTCGCCCCTTTCCATCGGCGAGCGTCCCATCCTCGAGAATCTGGAGGAGAAGGTTGAATACCTCGAAACTTCCCTTCTCGATCTCATCAAATAACACGATGGAATACGGCTTTCTGCGAACCCGCTCTGTGAGCATGCCCCCCTCTTCGTATCCGACATATCCGGCGGTCGTACCGATGAGTTTCGAAGCGGAAGAACGTTCGTTGTATTCTGACATATCAAGCTTGATGAGGGCTTTTTCATCTCCGAAAAACCCAAGTGCGAGCTGTTTCACGAGCTCCGTCTTCCCGACCCCGGTCGGTCAGAGAAACAGAAAGCTTCCGATAGGACGATTGCGATTGCTGATTCCTGTACGATTCCGCTTAATGGCACTCACGATGGAGGAGATAGCCTCATCTTGACCGATAATATTCTGCCCGAGAGTTTTTTCGAGACCTTGGAGTTTCTTCATGTCTTCGGTCGCGATATTCTTAGCTGGCACTCCCGTTACGCTCTCGATAATCTTTTGGATATCATCGGAGGTGATATGGAGACGTTTCGCTCTCGGTATGACTTTCTTTGCCTTCTTTTCTTGGATTTTCTGTTCCAAGGTATTTTGTTTTTCCTTGAGCTTGATAGCCTTGTGAAACTGATTGGAAAGCACATATTCCTCGATCTCTTTTTGGAGTTTCTCGATATCTTGTTTCAGAACTTTTACGTCACTCTCATCTGAATTGTACTTCATACTCTTGGCACTACACGCCTCATCGATAAGATCGATCGCCTTGTCTGGCAAATATCGGTCCGCCACATAACGAACCGACAAGTGTACCGCATCTGCGATGGCATCATCGTCGATGATGAGATTATGGAATTCTTCAAACGAATTTCGGAGACCGGATATAATCTCGATAGCCACTTCTTCTTTTGGCTCGTCGACATCTATCTTCTGAAAACGACGTTCAAGCGCAGAGTCTTTTTCGATATATTTCTGGTATTCATTGAGCGTGGTAGCACCAACGATACACACTTTTCCACGACCCATGGCGGGCTTGAGGATATTTGCAGCATCGAGTGTCCCTTCGGCCGAACCTGCTCCGATAATCGTATGAATCTCATCGATGAAGAGCACAACTTCATTTTCCATCTTGGATGCTTCCTCGATGATCTGTTTGAGGCGTGCCTCAAACTCTCCTCGATACTTGGTTCCAGCCACCATTCCTGAAAGGTCGAGACTCACGATGCGTTTATTCTGCATCGCGAGAGGCACCTTTCCTTGTGCGATTCGGAGAGCAAGTCCTTCAACAACAGCCGTTTTCCCGACTCCCGGTTCTCCCACGAGACAAGGATTATTCTTGGTCTTGCGATTCAGGACCGATATGAGTCGTTCGATTTCCGTATCCCGACCGATGATCGCATCGATTTTCCCGACACGTGCCTCTTCTGTGAGATCAGTACCGAAAAAGTCGAGTGCAGGAGTCAAACTCTCTACCTTCTTCCCTTCTGGTTTTTTGTTGCTCGCGAATGGATCTGCCATCTCGGATTCATTGAAATTACCCGTCAATCATTCTTCTATGGCATGAAGAATATTATCCAGAGGACCGAATATATTCGCATCTCCATTTTTTACGATGGAAGCATTGATATCCTTGAGATCCTGCTCTATGTCCTTCGGCGAAAGACCGATAAAGTCGAAAAATTGATAAAACCATGTTTCGGTGTTGGTACGGAAAAGAGCCAAAAGAAAATCCTCAATACCTGCTTTTTTCTTCTCGGCACCAGCAGCAATTTTCATACTCAAAACGATAAGCTCTTTGAGACGGGGAGATAATCATACGTAGGATCCTACTCTTCCCTCATCCGTGAAATTGAACGGCGTACGTGAGAGCACTTCATTTGCGATCTTGGCATTTATACCAGAACTCGCATAAAGTTCGAAAATAGGTCCTGTCTTGATTTCCAAGGAGCGGAGAAATACATCGGTCGGGAGTATCTCCGACAGACCTTTTGATTTGATAACGTTCTCGGTCTCGAGCATGAGATTTTTATATTCTTCGGTGAAATTGGTGTACATTTTTGAAATTTCGGATTATAAAATTACATATTATACCATATATTTTATATTTTGGCGATTCGGTATCATATTCATCGTATCGTTTCTATATTAGCGGATTCTCCGAGCTTTTTGCGAAGATTTTTCATATGCGTATCGATCGTGCGATCATAGAGATAATGCTCATATCCGATAATCTCTTTCATGAGTGTCTCTCGCTCAACTATATGATTTTGATGTTCGATAAGATATGCAAGTATGAGAAACTCCGTTTTCGTTACCTTCATAGGATTCTGCGATATTTTCAAAATATGTTCCTCCAAGTTGAGTTCGAGATTCTCAAACACCAGGATATTGTCTTTTTTTTCTTCGGTGATTTTTTGTCAGAGTCGTTTCAGTATGGCATGAATGCGTGCCATGAGTTCACGAGGAGAAAAAGGCTTTGAAATATAGTCGTCAGCACCAAGCTCAAGCGCTCGGACTTTATCATTTTCATTGTCTCTTGCGGAAAGTATTATTATGGGAATATTGCTCATTCCTCGGATATCTTCACACACCGAAAATCCATCTTTCTTCGGAAGATTCAAATCAAGTATGATAATATCATACGTGGGACCATTGGTATGAAACAGCATCAAAGCTTCTTCTCCATCCTGTGCTATGCTCATCTTAAAATCGCTTTGTGACAAGTAAAGAGAGAGTCACTTAACGATTCATGGATCATCTTCTACAAGGAGTATGTGAGTCATAAATTCGGATAATAAGGATGGTAATGATTCCACGAAAAATTAGAGAGAAATCAGTGGAAATGATAAAATCAGTAATATTTCTCAAAGAGAATATCATATTAGTTTTGGAGAATCCAGTACATATTTATTGTTTTTTGCAAAGAGCACTATAATACGTACTCACGTCTGTTTTTTTCGCTATCTTCCCTATAACCGCCGCGTCGCAGGCAATAGTCCGCTCAAAAGCCGTTCCTTGAATGGTTTCGATTTTTTTAATCTCGGCAAGGGAATCGTCGTATTTTCCAATTATATAGTAGCTTCGATATCGGATACGAAGCACATCGAGATTATTCGGATTTTTCGCTATATAAACATCGGAAAGCTTCAGGGCATCAAGGAGTTTTGATTTGCTGTATGCGGTTTGAATTTGTGCAAGTGTTACCTCTGTAACAACAGCATCGACCACCGAAGAGGTCGGAGCACTTCCCACTCCTGCCGTGGCATCGAGAAGCTTTCCTTTGTAGAGTGGATTTTGCACGCGGAGACGTGTCGTTTTTGTGTAAGGATTGCTTCAAAAAAGGGTACGGTATTTTTGTGATGCATAATCAAGATCAAATAATCCTATCTTGGTGAGATGAAAGTCGGCATCGTATGTATAGAGTATTTTAGTTTTGAAGGCAGTTACGCCCTCTGGATTATTTCCATCATCGATAGAAAGGAAAAAGACATTTGGTTCTATGAATTCGAAAAGTCCGAAAACTGAATACCCTGGGAGATAATTCTCCGAGAGAATGGTTCCAAGTTGACCATTTACCGATGTGATAAGAGCATCGTACTTCGTTCCGGTCTTTATCTGCGTGGAAGATACGGATGTGCCAGAATCGGTTGTAGGGCGTACCGGCAGAACCGAGGATGTCATGACGCTTCCGCTCCCCTTCATATCTATGATGGTTTGCTTCAGTCCTGCATTCTCCGTTTCAAGAGTCTGGATGCGTGCTTCATATTGTTGAATCAGTTTTGCGATCGTATCACTGAGTGATGTCTTGATATCAGAGATATTGTCTGCAAATACTGAAGATTGGAGAGAAAAGAGACAGAGGCAAATGATAATGGTATTTTTTTTGGATATCATGCGAATACGGATGTTAGGTATTAAAAATGTGTTCATTCCTTTGGTTTATCATATTCATTCCCTCTCCAAAATCAACTTTTTTATCGTTGCATAGCTCTTTCTATGCAGAACTGAGGGACGATGGAGTTCGAGATTTTTTTCATGCAGACGGGTTCCGTATCATTTATGTTTTTCGAATCCATACTCTGGGTAGAATATCGCCAACTCCTCCATGATATGATCTCGGCTGACTTTTGCAAGTATGGATGCCGCTTGAATCTCTGGTACAAACGTATCTCCTCGAACGATATATTTTACTCGTTCTGGAGCGATTCCTGGAAATTCATAGTTATCACGACCATCTATTTTTATAATTCCGGAATCATGCTCCATGCGAACAAGAACTTGTCGAAGAGCTTCCTCCATTGCCCGTCTGTTCGCCTCGCGAATGCCTACCCGGTCTATGATATCAGAGCCTATGACACCGACTCATACAAAACACTGACCAAGCTTCATAGACTCTTGAATCATGGCGAAAATCTCTTCCCGTTTTTTCGGAGAGAGTTGCTTTGAATCCCTCAGAAACATAGCGAAAGGATACTCTTTACCTTCCTGCAATGCACAAGCAGCAGCCACCACCGGACCTGCCCATGAACCACGACCCGCCTCATCTACTCCGAGAAGAAAAGGAGATTTTATTTTTTTTGTCATTTTCCGATTTTACAACAAGTACTTTCTATAAAAACTTCTCTTTTACCATCTTTTCAAAAGTTTTGAGCGAGAATTGTTGAGCTTGCCTCACACAAGATATTTCCATGGAAACAGCTTTTTCGCTGGTAAGTTCATCTATGGCTTGCACAAGGTCCTCTTTGATAACTTCTGGAGATATGAGAATACCGGTCTCTCCATCTGTAACGGTTTCTTTGATCCCTCATTCATCCACGCCGATGACGGGGACACCACACGATAAAGATTCGATTGCCACCATGCCAAAATCCTCATTTTTAGCGATAAATATTGTAGCTATCGCTCCTGCGACGTATCTCGGAAGCATACTGTTGTCAACGAGAGTCAAGAATACGATATTGTCACAGCCCTTCGCGAGAGCGATGATTTCATCTTTCTGCGGATCATTCTGTCCGTAAATCACCAGCAGCTTCTTGTCCGGCATATCATAAAACACCTCCACGGCACGAGCAACGCGTTTCAGACTTGAGAGCTTGGAGAAGCTAATATAATACTCTTTATCTTGCCACTTCATCCCTGGAAGAAGAGAACGTTCTCCGTGCAAGAATCGTGCATCTTCCGATACTCCTGGAGCCTCTTGGTACTGCGAAAGCGGTATAAATACCTCCGTATCCACGGGCGGATTGATAATATGACTCTCTCGTCAGAGATATTGTCTGATGGCTCGTTGAAGATTCGCGGAATTTGTGTAAATTTCATCTACTTGTGCCAGCTCCCATCGATACATATGTTCAAAAAGAGCTCGAATTACGCGATACAAAGGACGCAACAGAATAGGAACTTTTTGATAGTAGAATGCTCGTTGATCGAAAAGATATCGCGGAATACTATGTGCGTAATATATCTTCCTCGTTCGTGGTCATACATTGCGAATAGCGGAAAGAGAGTCATTGCTGAAAATAACCGCATCATACTCAGCCAGAAACTCGGTATGAAAAAGTAACCGATATTTGAGATATATTTGACGCAAACCTTTGCGGTAACGATTTTGTCCAAAAGAGATAAGGTTCCCTGTGAATCCCATCGAACGAGGATCCAGCCCTTCCGGATTGAAAAAAAGTGCGGCGATATCCGCCCCGAGAGATTTCGCAAGCATTATATTGAACCGCTCAGCTCATCCGCGATAGAGGAACATATCATGGATGAGACAGATTTTTGGTGTGTTATTTGTGGACATGGAAATATCGAGAAATATACTTCCGGAGAAGTATATCGAAATAGAGAAAAACTCAAATCAAAAAATCACGCCCGAAACTTGGGTGTGATTTTTGAGATACTCTCAGCAAAAAGCATGTGTCGAAAGTATGTACGACTAGTAAGGAAGGTTGGTTCCTTTGTTTGTGATAACATTTGTTCCTCCTGTCGCAGTAAGTCCAGTAACTTCGGCATTTGCTATGTACATAAGGTTAGGAGCAATAGTACCAGCTGTTGCAGTACCACTACAAGAAAGAGAAAGGGTTTGCATATCTCTTGAAACTGCCGTTACCTTTACGGGAGCAGCACAAGCACCACTTCCAGCTGCTATTCCAGCCAACGTATCACCTAATTTCAACTTCCCTATATCAACACTTCCGATAACAACGCTCAAGGTACCGGTAGTTGGTACAGTAGCAGTACCAGTGGCAGAGTTTGCACTACTACCAGTACTGGTTCGAGGCTTGTACACACCCATAACGAGGGCAGTTTTTGACTCTTCCAGACTTGCAGATACCTCATATGCCGTACCACCAAGAGTTGTAGCCCCCATCTTGTACGCTACCTTGGAGAGAGGATCCTGAAATTTAGCAGAATCGAGTCCAAGTACTGTATAGTTGATATCTCCCCCGACATATTCCGTACCAAGCGTTGCTGCTGTTCCAGAAATCTGAGCACCAGTAGCAGCGAGTTGATTCGCTCCACTGGAAGTCATGCTTATATAGGAAACTCCTTGCTTGGATTGAGTCATCATAATCTGATCGTTAATCTGCTTGAGATCAGAAGTTCTCTGTGAATCCCGAGCACTTGCCGACATACCACCGAGATTAAGGAAGGCGATAGTTCCAAGGATAACGAGAATTGTGATAACCACAATAAGCTCAACTAAAGTAAATCCCTTGACATTCTTAAATGTCTGTGTTTTTTGTGTATCCATATCAATAAAAAGGAAAATAAATAAAATAAATAAGGCATAACCCTACTATAAATAAGAAGCTTTTTTAGGGGAAATCCAAAGCCACGGACACTATAGCACAGTGATTGGGAAAAAGCAAATTTAAAAAGTAAAATTCCTATATGAACTCAAGAGCATAAGTAGCTATATTCTGTACTTTATGCCAAATAATGAAGAAATAGTGAATTTGTATTGCGGGAGTATGATATAAAGTCCTTGTTGTCATACGTATTATATATTCATAGTTTTTTATTTATATATAATTGCTTGACTTATCAATTATTCCTATATACTGGAGTTATCAATTATTTAAATAACTATTTTTTTATGAATGATATGAACAAAAATCTCGATTTCCTCATGCGGATAGAGAAGCTTGCATCCATAACTCGCAAGAGATTCGATGCCGGATTGAATGGGCTCGGATGGAGCGATTTTCTCATCTTGCACTATCTTGCAAACACCCCCGATCAAAAGCTCCGCCGGATTGATCTCGCAGAACGAGTAGGGGTAACTGCCTCAGGCGTTACTCGTCTGCTTCTCCCCATGGAAAAAATCGGACTCATCTCACGCGATATCCACCCGACTGACGCACGTGTCAGTTATGTTCTACTTGCTCCAGGAGGATATACCAAGTACCGGGAGGGGCTTGAACGAGCGGAACTTGCTCTCGCCGATATGCGTGTATTCGATATGATAGCCGGTATAGATGCGTTCTCAGAGATACTCACCGAGGTGACGAAACACGTGGCGTACAAATAATATTGTATTGTGCGATTTTCCTTTCATGTTCATAGTGACCCGATAGTATACCATCGCCTCTAGACCCATTATTCCGTTTCATATGTTGTAATGATTTTCAGGAATACGCTAGAAGCCAGAGTATTATGTGCAATTCCTCTCAATTATCATATGACTTATATTATAGTCAACTACCGCTAAATATCTTTTTCAGTATCTCGCGACCCGTATTCACAGAAGTAAGTTCCCTGTCTCCTCCGATTCATGGGGTACTATTTATCTCCAAAATAACTCACCCCGACTCGGAAAGCGGTTTGGAAAAATCAGAAGAGAGAATATCCACTCCGCATATTCCGAGTTGAAACTTTTCCGCAATGGAAACACAGAGCTTTTTAGTGTCTTCATGAAGCATCTCAGTAATGTCGATGATAGTTCAACCCGTTCCCAGATTTGAATTTCCCCGTAATTGCAGTTTCGTGTTTGATGGAATTATATCATCCAAGGAATATCCTTGTTTACTGACATAATCAACGAGTTCGGAATCTGCCTTTATGAGTGAAAGCGGTGCGGAGTAGTTTTGTTGTCTGAGAGGATTTGTCTTGTTTTCATTATCAATGAGTTCATGAAGAGTAGATTTCCCATCACCAATGATAAAAGGCGGAACTCTGTGGAGTCCGACAACCACCTCTCAGAGAACGACCAATACCCGACATTCATCGCCCGAGATCTGCTCTTGGACGATCATCTTGGCATAATCTGCAAATGACGATTCCAGTTTCTTTTGGAGTTCCGATATCGAGACGATATTCATACACACGCCGTTTCCATGAGCCTCGTCGATGGGTTTGATAATGACAGGGAAATGAAAATCCGAGAGCTTTGTCCAATCAAAATTTGGAAATTCATGATTGTAGATATAGAACGTTTTTGCTATCGGGGCACCGTATTTTTCCAAGAGTTTATATGTCAGTTCTTTATCATCAGTAATCTTCTTTCCGAGTGCGCTATTCACTCAGAAATCTGTGCTCTTAAAAAGCACTTCTTTATTTTTCCCTTTTACCAAAAAGAGATTTTTCTCGGGAACGAGCACCTCTACTTTGAGTCCAAGTTTTTCTGCCTCTTCTTTGAGGACTTGCGACGATACGGACCAATAGGTCATAGGTTTTGACATGGCTTCAAAAAGGTTATAAAGTATGACAACTTGCTACGGATTCAAGCCATTCCTTGGCAAAATATCGTTCTTCCGGCTCGCACAGATAGCCAGTCATGATATTGTTCTCGGTAAAATAATACTTTCCATCCGTTCAGACGAGTATGTCTATACCTCCATGGAGTTCCGGGATATTCTGGCAATATTCCATCAAATCTTTTTGAATGTTTTCAGGAATCACTTTTTTATCGAGTTTTCGAAGTACGTTCCCCTTTGCGATATTATGAAGCACCTGTCATTCGATTCGTTCTTTTCCGTGCACTTCAAGAAAAGTTGGTTCACCTCATCCTTTCTTGGCCCAATACACACGGTATTCAGTATCGGATACGTCGAGAAGTTCCATCACGACATAATCTCATCGGAGTGCTTCTTCTATGAAATGAAAGAGCTCTTCCTGAAATTCCACATCTTTCATATTGAAAATCTTTACCCCATCTCAGGATGAGTACCCAGCTTTCTTTGCTATGACTGAACTACCAAAAAGTTCCGATTTTTTCAGATATTCAATCAAATATGAGAAATCGGAATTCGAACAAACATACGGAACAACACACTTTGGAAAATTATCGGAATTCATATACGCAAGTGCGTGGCATTTTGTTGAGAGTGGCGAAGACTCCGGATTTTCGAGATTCGTAATCACTTGAATGTTCCATTGTTTTTTGGCGCACTTTACCAAAAAAGCAAGAAATGATTTTGGCATATCTCCGGTTCGAAGAAGGTATGCAACGCTTCCTTCTGGGATACGCACGAGATTTCCCGATTCATCGAGTCCGAATAAGCCTTCCTGAGATATGAATATACTTCATCCAAGTACTCATCACAATTCCTCTGGCCCACTCAAAAGTCTTGAAAAAACATATACGACATCTATTCGACTATCTTGTAGTTTCTCATAAGCCTGGGCGTTATTTTCGAAGTCGGAAATATTCTGAAAATCGAATCATGCGTAAGCTTGGGATGCATTTTTTAATTCCACAACGGAAAATGATGTAAAACAGAATCTTTTCATAAAAGAGTTAATTACAAAATAATAATCAGGCTTATTCTTCTTCGTCCAATTTCCGCAATAGTGGAGCGAATCGGAAATACTCAAATACTTGGAGCCCCATGTATCGTCCTACGAGGATATTGAGAAGCACTACGAGTATGATCACATCGGGGTAGGAGACGAGAAAGTATTGGAGGGTTTTGTATTCGAAAAGTTCGTAGATGACAAAAGTGATGATTCCGTATTGAAGCACATCCATGATTCATGATTTTCCAAACATATTTATATCTTCCTGAAATACTTTATCCGAGAGGATAATAGCAACAAATAGAGGGAAGATGACGAGCGGATTGTCAAAGATCGAATAATCGATAAATGAAAGTTCAAAAAAGTTATCAACTCAGAGAACCAGAAGAAGAAACAAAATGTAGATACTGATAAGAAGTGCTCTCTTAGCGTGGAGCAAGAGATGGACTTTCTTGCTGAATAGATTTATGATGATTATAGAGATGAATCCGATGGAGATGAACATAAATGCAGTAGAAAAACCGAGTGTTACCGCCACAAGAGCAAAAA
>JAQTWO010000018.1 GCA_028689245.1 Candidatus Altimarinota bacterium
TGGAAGTATGAATATATGATCCATATGAAACGGTATCCATAATTTTTATTGATCCATCGACGAAGTCCGTATCTACAATCGAGCCCTCTCAGACTCCGAGATCCGAGCCCTTTACAATGCCTCACGGTAATTTGTCCGGATCAAAAAGGATCGAAAAAATCCAGTGATTTTTCCTATCTGGAAATACACAAAATAATCTGTTGAAAAAACACTTTTTCTGGGTATGATGGCATAGGGAACAATAATCAATTAACATCAACAAACCATCATGCGAGAAACAAATGCAAAACAAATTCAAGAAATCGAGCGTCTGAAGTACGCAGGACTCTATGCGGATGCAAAGATAAAAGTACAGGAGTATCTCCTGAATCACGCCGATGATTATCGACTCTACGAAGAACTCGCGGACATCGGACTCTATGAGGGGGAACTTGATGAGGCTGAGGCGGCTCTGAAAGTAGCTCAGAAACTCCATCCAGAATCGGCAACTGGAATGTATCTGATGGGATTCATCCACATATCGAAGAGCAATTTCCGTATCGGGGTAGAACTCCTCGAAAAGGCAAATGAGCTTTTTCCGAATAATCCGGAAATTCTCAGAAATCTCGGGTGGGGATATGCCATGCTCGGAAATCCTGCCAAGTGAGTGGCAGTAATGAAGCGTGCCCTGAATCTCGCTCCCGATGACGAGCTCATCATGGAAGATCTCGGTGTCACGCTCATATCGGAAGGGAATGTCGAGGAAGGTGCCTCTATGCTCAAAAAAGCCGGAAAAGAATCGCGTCTTGATGAGCTTCGAATGATGATGGGAATGTAACGGACTTTTTACTTTATAGACTTTACAGATGCACCAATGTCCTTCAAGATAAGCAATATTGTTGATTACAATCAATTCATCGCACTCGACATAGGAACCTCGAAAATCAAGGTTCTTATTTGTTCCATAGAAGGCGGTGAATTAAATATCCTCGGGTCTGCCATCATACGTCACAACAAGAAGAATATCATCGATGGGGAGATTGCCGATCTTTATGGAGTTTCTGAAACGATCAAGAAGGCCATAAGCAAAGCCTGAGAGAATCTTGATGAGATTCCGAGAGATATTGTTATATCCTTGGGATCCGTTCTTGCATTCTCGGATATCATTTACATGAACTATATCCGTGAAAATCCCGAGAATCCCATAACCATGGATGAAATCGATCATATCGTCAAAAAAGTGGAACACACCTCTCTTGATCGTGTCAAAGGAAAGATCCGGGAACGAACCGGGATTATCGAATCGGAGATGAAACTCGTAACTACATCGGTTATTTCTATAGTTGTTGATGGGAAAAGATTAGGAAATCCTATCGGATTCATAGGAAAAAACATTAAACTTGGGGTTATAAATGTATTCATACCCCATTCGTATGTGACCATGATCCAAAATATTGGACGGGGGCTTTCGAGGAATATAATCTCCCTGATTCCCTCTATCGTGACCCTTCCGAAACTCATCGAGCAAAAGGATGAAAATTTCGACTTCAACTGCTGTATCGATCTCGGTGCGTCCAAGACAACAGTCATAGTACTCAATCATGGAGAGATTCTCGGGGCAAATACACTGAGTTTCGGTTTTGGACTCTTAGAAGATGCATTCCGACAAAAACAGCCGAAGCTTTGATATCTCGATATCGAGCATCATATCATGAATATGGAAGAAGCATATTCTTCGTATCAGGAAATATTCGATTCTTTCTTCAGTGTGCTTTTTGATGCCATTTTCGTCGCTACAACGGATATAACCAAACAGCTTTTTTTGAAGAATATCTTTTTATCGGGAGGAGGGGATTCCGACTTTCTTCAAAATAAGCTCAGTGAATATCTGAAAAAAAAGAGCATAGGGAATGATATACACGTGGAGTCCAGCATAAAAAACATACAAAATATCTCCCCCTACGATACGGGAAGCTTCGCACAGGTATTTGCTCTTGCCAAGGCAACCGAAGAAATGCTCCTTCTCAAGAAGGATCCTATCGCCCGCATACTTCGCTATATAATCTACCGATATGAATAAAAAATGACTGGTAACTATCGCTCAATACGATACCCTTATAGAGATCTTTGAGAAGATATCCGCCATGGATGCGCAAGAGATACAGGTAGAGATCGATGACAATATCCATCTTTCAAATTATCTTAATCTCAAACTCCTTCTCTATCGTTTCCCCATGAAACGATTCTCTTTTGTGTCCAACAACAGCGAGCTCAAACAATTATGAGAATCTCTGGGTATCCGATTTTTTCAGAAGAATGCCGACATAGAATTTGAGAAAGAGTACGCGAAAAGCCATATATTGCAGCATAATTTTACTTTTCTGGAATATACTCGGTATGAAATCGGGAAAGTATTTTCGAGACTCTTATTCTTTTCCAAGAAAAAAACACAGATTTATAAAAACAAGAAAATCTGACGCGACTCCAATATGTTTCTACTCATAACAGGACTGATAGCATCCCTTTCTCTCCTCTCTTTCATATTTTATTTCGCAGTATCAAAAACCTATATAACTATCACACCGGAGCTCGGAATCAAAACAGTTTCCAGAAATATTCTGTTTTCTCAAAAAGAGATGAGTGTGCTGGATGGTAAAAATTATGTAAATGTGCGTCCAATAAGCCTGGAAATACCTATGGAATATACTTTTAATGTTACATCCATAGATCAGATGAGTACCAAAAATTCACATGGAAGCATTAAGATTTACAATGAGCTCAGACAGGAACAAGTATTTCGCCCTGCAACACGTTTCGTTACGGACACATGAATCGTATTCAAAACAGACGAATGGATAAAAGTCCCTCCAACCAGAACCGTTTCCGGAACTACGGTCATAGGAGAAGCGACTGCTCATCTCACAGCCGATGTCTACGATCTTCAAAACGAGATTATCGGGACACGGGGAAATATATCGGAATGAGTGACACTTACCATACCGGGACTCAAATTCAATCGGGACAAGATATATGCAAAGACGATTACTCCATTTGATGGCGGAATCGATCCAAAGATTCATATTCTGACTGACAAAGAAGTGACTACTTTTAAAGATATTCTCTCGGAGAAACTCAAGAGCAAAGCACTTGACACTCTCAAAGAGACCATAAAAAAAACAAATGCGGAAAATGGTGAAAATTATGCCATCCTCCCTATCAATGACAATATAATCTATACCATGTGAGACATACTTCTCGGGAAGGGGGCAAAGATAGGAGACAAATGAGAAGAAGTGACGTTGCAGGGAAAAGTACAAATCAATACCTACCTGTATGACAGGAGTGCCGCCCTGTTCTATCTCAAAACTATTCTGAATGAGAGTCTCCTCTTCGGTACGGAGAAGCTTATAGGTATCAATGACGATAGTTTGCGTATCACCAATACTATTTCCAAGACAACACTTCCGCAATTCTCTCTCAAAGGGACAACAGAATTAGATGCCACTATATCGTATAATTTTGAAGATGTATCCAATAATCTCACAAAGAAACTCAAGAATCTCATAGTCGGAAATTCTGTAAAAGATGCCACTTCGATTCTCCTCAATGACAATAACATCGCGAGCGTAAAGATTACATTTTCTCCATTCTGGCTCACAAACGTGAGTAACAATCCGGATAATATAGAGTTCATAATCCAGAAGTAACGGTGTTCATCATCAAAAGAAGAGAAGAATACGTTTATGTTCAGGATGTTTTTCCCGCTTCATGCGTCGTATTGGCTAAGAATCGCATTCCGCCAATTCCGCCAAGATACACTCCAAAAAATACCATCGTGCAAATCGTAAGCGATACAAAAGCTCCTGTATGCAGGAGAGATAAGAGGAAGAGATTTATACCACTCGCGATAAGAGCGAAAAAAAGCGTAGAAACCGTGAAGCTCGGAAGGAAATTAAAACGTATCAAATGTCGAGTGGACCAATAGGTTTGTCCCAAAAGAAGAATCTGACAAACAAGAGTAACACCGGCAGATCCGACAAAAGAGAAGTAGGGGATGAGGAGCACATTTCCTGCGAGATTCGCGAGCGTTATGACAAAATTGATACGGAGCAATTTCTTTTGTTCATCGTGTGCGATGAGTAAATAGGTAAAAAGGGAGGAGAGAAAATAAAAAAGGAATATAAATACGACGATTCTCATGGCATCAAGCGAAGTATAGAAATGCTTCGAGTGCTCGATATACTCTTGACTTGCGATGAAGATTATCACATTGGAGCTGTTTATGAAGAGAAAACAGGCAATGCCAACTCAGAATATTAGAAGCGTTTTATACGCCTTTGCCACATAGCCGAAAAGTTCGGAATTGGCTCAATCCCCTCACATACCCTGCTCACCTCTCTCATGACTGGGGGATACCGATGGGATTTCTTTCTTCTTTATCGCTTCCGAAAATAGAGGAAGCATGGAGTTCAAAAACACCGTTCCGAACATCATCCCGACTTCGACTATTTTCATAGGAACAGAATACAGTGCGATGGAAGTATCTGCAATGGTTCGTGGTTCGAGAATAGAAAGAAGAATGACATCTACCTTGAAATACAGGACATTCAAAAATAAGGCGAGTCAGTAGGGGAGCGATGCGGTCATGATATGTTTCGCATACGTGCGATCAAAACGAAATCCTATTTTTACAATCTTACGAGAATAGAGATAGAGCATCATGGTCATAACCATATTTCCGAAAAGTCAGGCGATCATGACACCGGAGATCATGATAGTATGTGCAAAATCATACCCCAACATCCCTTCGCTTCTTGGATAGAGGATATACACAAAAAGCATCATAGAGATGAGATTGACCATCTTTCCAACCGTTGTGGATACGAAAGAGAATTCCGTCTTCAGAAATGCCTGAAGCATGGACATGATAGAAGAATTGACAAGTCCGAAGAGCGTGAATATCCCCGCGATAAGAATGCCGACAAGAGCGGGCAATGTATTGTATCCCGGCAAAAAAGCTCCAAGCATAAGGGATATGACGATAATACAAAGCCCCATTATAGAACGAATACTCAGGATGGTTCCTGCGATCATCTTCACTTTTTCTTCGTCATCTTTGTATCTGCTAATCTCCCGAACACTGATAGTATACAAACCAAGATCAGCTATAACTGAAAATATCGAGAGATAATTATAGACCTTGGAATAAAGTCCGTATCCTGCTACGTCGAGATAATTCGTAAGTATCTTGATTAAGAAAATTGAGATAAGTGCGGTTGATATTTTCCCAGCAATCTGAGCAATGGTATTGAGATAGACTTTCTTGGTGGCCATAGGAGGGTGATTTGTTGTATAAATTTTTCTCAAAACAGATAATCCGAAAGGATTTTTCAGTTATTTTTATTCGTATTTTCAATGTAAAGATCTTTCCGGAAAAGAAAAAAATTTATATCTCCTTCATGCTGAGTTGAATCTTCCCTGTCTTCAAATCAATCCCGGTCACTTTCACTTTCACACGATCCCCGACGCTCACAATTTCACTCGGGTTGCTCACGAATTTATTAGCCATCTGAGAGACGTGCACGAGTCCGTCGTTCTTGAGCCCGATGTCCACGAATACACCAAATGCGACCACGTTGCGGACCACTCCGTCGAAGATATCACCTTCTTTCACGTCTTCCATTGCGACTTTCTTCCGAGCTTTGGTATGGGTAGAAGCGGTCCGTTTCTCGACCCCGAGTTCTGAGTTGGCTCGGAGGATGAACTTCACTGTGTCGCTATTTACGTCCGGGTAGAGCTTTCGAAGCTCTTCTTCGTGGCTTCGGAAACTATTCTCGGTCACGCCGTTCTCGAGGATGTACTTCGCGAGCGGATACTGATCCGGGTGGATATCGGTATTATCGAGCGGTTCTCGGCTCTCAGGCACGCGTAAGAACCCGATGGCGAGCTGGTAGGCTTTTTCAGATAAGGTCTTCTGGAGTACTGCACGTGATTTGTATGGACGGTGGTTGTATATCTTCTTTGCCTCTCTTTTGTCTATTCAGGATATATGCTGGAGCACATAGATGGAGGCATTGTTCACACTGATTCCGACTTCGTTCACCACATCTTCCACGACGTATCCGAGCTTCTCGGTGAGTTTCTTCTCGGCGATATCATGTTGGTACATACCGACCCCGATAGATCCAACCGGCACTTTCACGAGTTCGGAAAGCGGATCGATATAGCGTCGTCCAATGGACACAGTTCCACGATCAAGTGAGTCTAGGTCCGGGAATTCTTCCTGGGCCACAGGACTCGCACTATACACGGATGCACCGCTCTCATTAACGACAAATATATCCCCGGAGAAGAGCTCAGCGACGAGCGTACAGGTCTCATCGCAACCGGTGCCATTTCCGATAACTACGGTGTCGATTTTTAGCTCATCTTCAACAATTTTACTCACCTTTTCCACCTCATCCCCGACCCTTCTCCTAGAAGGAGAAGGGAGAGAAGCGAAAACTTGATTGGATCCCCGCATTCGCGAGGATGACGAGCTCTCTCTCTCTATGAGAGAGTTGACCGAAAAAATCTTCTTCAGTTTCGCGCGTGCGTTCTCCATCTCGTGGAGGAACATCTTGTCGAACGCGACGGGGTTTCCGAGCGGGTCTATGATGCACATCTTGCATCCGGCTCGGTACCCAGGGTCGATGGCGAGGATGGTTTTCCCGTACTCCGGTCGGGTCATGAGGAGCGCTTGGAGATTGGTCTGGAACGTCTTGATGGAATCATCTTCCCCGAGCTCCGAGAGCTCTCCGCGGACTTCGTTCTCGACCGATCCCCAGAGTGCTTCGTAGCCGAGCTTGAATCCAGATTCGAGCTCGGGAATGAAGTGTCCCACCTCATCCCCAACCCTTCTCCTAGAAGGAGAAGGGAGATTTTTCGCACTTTTTATTCCCTCTCCTTTTAGGAGAGGGTTAGGGAGAGGTGTATTGAGGATATTTCGATATACCGCATGGATGCTTCCAAAAATCATCTCGTCTTTCTCGAGCTTCACATTGAGTATCCCGAGGTTCTCTCCTCGGTTGAGTGCCAATATCTGGTACGGTTTGATACGGTTGATGCGGGAGCGGAACTCGAAATAGAGCGCGAATTTCGGGATCTGTTCGGTGTCTTTCTGGTTGAGTTTCTCGAGCATCTTGTCACTCTTCTTGCTCGCAGAAATATCCCCACTCTTATGAAGCTCGGCGATGAGCGAATGTCGGAGGCTCGCATTTGCAGAAACCTCGGCTCCGATAATCTCGATGGCACCTTCGATAATCTCTTCGCGTGGAAATTCTGCAAGAAGGTTCTCCGGAATATCGAGCACATTGCTTTTAATGGCATCTGCCACGACCTGGAAACCTTTTTCGATGGCAATCATCGCCTTGGTCTTCTTCTTGGATTTGTATGGCTTATAGAGCTCTTCGACCTCTTTCAGGGTCTTGGCTGCGAGTATATTCGCCATAAGCTCCGGGGTCATCTTCCCGAGCTCCTCGATACCGTTGATGGCTGTCTGCTTGGCTTTATGGAGGTTCTCCTCTTTGGTCTGGAGCTCTATGATGGCACGGATATCGGTCTCGTCGAGATTTCCGGTGCGTTCCTTTCGGTATCGAGCGATAAACGGTACGGTCGCGCCTTCGGCAGTGAGTTCGAGCACGACTGAGATCTGATTCTCTCGGTAGCCGAGCACTTGGGAAATGATTTGGGTGTAGTTGGGATTTGGGAGGAGAGTTGGAGAGGAGGACATGAAAATAGATTATAAGATAAAATTCACAATAAAGTAAACTGAAAAACAAATTACACCTAATAAAAGAAATAATAACCCTCATTTTTGCTTATTGCTTTTGGATTCTAATCTTCATAACCAGGGTATGACGATATGTGATACATGCAATACCCCTCCTAGGATCATTCCAAAAACAACATACGAAATAAAAGGAGCGAATTCCGAAGGAAAGAATGTTATTGGATAGGTGAGGACATAATAAATGCCTAGTATTAAAAAATAAAAACCTGGTATTAATCCCACTATTGCTCTGAGTAATCATAAAAGGATCATTACAAATAGCATACTTACGATATTGAGTCACAATAGATACCTTAAACCGGTTTTTCTTTCTAAAAGTTTTCTATTTCTCGGAACGAAGAGGAATATCCAATTTGCGATAAGCAATATAGGGGTGCCAAATTCTATGATTCAACGCAAGATGCTTGGTTCGGTATCATAAGTACCAAGTGCTTGACTCAGCAATTCTTGATCTATAGGACATCCGCCGTTGTTGATAGGTTCTTTATATTCCACGCCACCGCTAATAACAGCAGACTCTTTATAACATACGATTTTTTCAGAAAAAATTACCATCATGCTGAGTAAAATCGTTAAAACGATGAGGATAGAAATATTTATATATTTTATTTGAATATTCATGTAGTACAATATTAAAAAATAGAAATAATAGAAATAAGTTTAGCTCTTCAACTCTCCCTGCTTTGTTTCACTTCGCTTCCCCCTCGATAAGGGGGGAGTTTTTACCTCGAATGATCACTAATCTCATAAATATACAACTTCTCATCCTCCAAGAAGGCAAATGCTCGATATTGTTTATTGATGCGAAAATACCAGACACCTTTTTCTTTTGGTTCTCGAAGCTTGAGATCGATATTTTGAAATTGTCATGCCATCAAAAATCTCTCAGCCTTTTTGTATTGGCTGAGAAGTTTTCGATCCTTGAGATATGTTACAAGTGTTGCATCAATAAATACTTCTTTTATGACGATCATGTAATGGGAGAATTAAATACTAACATAACAAGACCGATCTTTAGCTCGAGCGGTATTATATTTTTCTTGTTCTTCCTGAGAGAGTTTTTCGTAGGGAATGAAATGTAGATCAAGATCTTGTTCGTAGAGAGCTGCTTCTATCTTACGAAGTTCCTCGTATCGCTTCATAGTGAGGAGGACATTCGTCGGCTTGCTTCCGACAAATACGAACTGTTCTGCATAAGTATCTTTTCCGATAAAAGTTCCGGTTTTGCGACGCAGATCGGTCACCGATATACATTGGTCAGAGTGCATAGTACAAAAAGTATGATATAAAGTATGCTTTTATTGTATAACTTTTTGGAGGGAAAGCAAATTATTTTCTTTTCTGGTATCTGTCTATGACTTGTTTGAGTATTTCCATTAATGGATATCCTGAGGAATTAATATGAAAGAACTCACCATAAATCATTCCTGTGATTATTCACTTTTTATTCCATCGCTTGAGAAGTACATAAGTTGCAATCGTCAGTATTATGTCAGAGGTTGTCTCGGATTTCTTTATTTTTGATAGCATACGATAATCACAGTACTATGGAGACTAATCATATGGGAATTCAGACAAAAAGAGATATTATAAAAACATAATCAAGTAGATGATTTCATTTATCAAAAAATGAAGCCAATATCACAGGCGATGATAGTAATATTATTCAAGATAAAGTATATTTTTTCATAAAAATACAATTTAAAAATAATAAACATTCTTATTCCCTCTTCCTCATATTCACTCTATGCTCCTCCAAAATTATATATCTACCCAAAACTCATCTGAAACTCCAACACTCCGATGAGTTCCTTTACGAGTTTTTCCTTTACGAAAGCTTTTTGCTTACGATCAAGTACATCGCCGAGACCGTCTAGTATCTTGTAGTTATTTCAGAGATGTTTTAGTTTATGAATAATTACTTCAAATAATTCTTTCTTACTCCTTCCCGTTCGCTCGAGTATGATTTTCTCATTGATTTCCCACATATTTTTAAAGAAAAAATACACATCGTAGATATCGCGATTCGTGTTTCTCTCGGTCAGAGCGACGAGCTTATTGGCAAAAATCGTTTCCTTGGTTTGTACTCGGAGGTCCGTTCCGAAAAAGTTCTTTGTCTCGTAGGTGTTATTTTTCCAGATATTCCTATTGATATCGATTTTTATATTGTCGGCATCGTTTGCATAGGAGAGTACGATCTTGTTTCATTTTTTGATAGTTCCGTATTTTTTGAGTATGTTTATAACCTCGTTATCTATATTGTCATCCGTATCCAAGAGATCGAAATCCAGATCGGTCGAAAATCTATCGAGTCCATGGAGGAAATAACAAGCCGTTCATCCCTTGAATGCGAGATGTTTGGAGAAATTGCTTTCAAATATATCTTTCAGGATCTGAAAGAGTATGTGTCTGTGGATATTTTTATCGAGCATATTTTTCTATGAGGTTACTGACTTCTTGTATGACCCTTTTATTATAGATTGTGGATATCTCCCTGAGTTTCACAAAATCCACATTTTCGAGATTGTCGAAATAATAATCACTCGATATGTAGAGTCTGTCACAGATGGCACGCTCTTGTGAAGCTATGGCATAGTTTCAGATATATTCCACTCAGAGAGGATTGAGGAGGATACTATTCTTGAGTTTGATGCTTTTAAAAGTGAATCCCAGGGCTGTTTTTTCTAGACTCTTGTCACTTGCCATGAATACTGTCTGCCCAGAATACTGAAAGATAATCCCATGTTTCTTGAGAACGGTTTCAAAAGAAATATAGGAGTTCTTGTTGAGCTTGCAGGCGAATTCAAAGACATCCACATCTCGGTCGACAATCTTCCATATACCATAATAAACATTCTCCAGGAGTCATTTTTCTTTCGCCCGAGAGAGGTAATTTCGTATGGTTCCTTCATTGGAAGTATCGAGGATTTTCCTCAGGTCAGCAATCGTGAAAACTGTTTTTTTGGTTTTATAGAGTTTGAGGATATTCATATCTTGTGATTAATATATACTATACGTATGCTATTATTCTAATGATATTTTATAATAAATCAAATTGTTTTGGGCATATCTAAAACTGAAAACAAGGTTCCAAAACTTTCTTGGACTTGTTCGCTGTGTCCAGATAGTACGTACACGCTCCCGTTTCTCGAACGATATTCTTGACGAAATCATACTGGAGAGTGATGTCCACGAGACAGAGGCTCTTGTTCCCGACGGGGTTTTCGCAATATCGGATATTTTTTTCTTTCTTCAGGTACGGAGCCGTATCGTGTGTGAGGGAATAATTAGTAAACAATATCGGTATGATATCTTCGGTGCGTTTCTGGAAACCTCCTGCCTGACTGTTTTTGAGGATTTGACGGAAAATATTTTCGGTATCCTGATCGTACCTGTAAATTTCGGTATATGAACGATCACCGAAACCTTTGTAGTGTGTTTCGGCTATCTCGGGTTTTGCACCGCTTCCTGTCCTGCGGATGATGTAGATATCGGTATACGGAACCGTGACGATAGAGAGGCTTCCGCTATTGTTCAGGGATTGGCAGGTTTCATCGATGAAGAAAAAAGGTTGTTTCGCACCCTCTAGTTGAGTCCATTCCGTTTGAGATTCTTTGGGTCTCTGACACTTGAAGCTCTGGATATTTTTCCAGAAACTTTCATTATTTCCAGTAACTATTTTCTGATTATTATCACTTCCGCTCAGACTCACTTGTTCGCTCTCACTTTTTACATGTACTTGTTTCTGTGTCTCGGGAATTTCAATACGTCTAAAACATCCTCCAAGCACGATACTGGAGGAGATGAGTCCGATAAGGAATAATTTTTTCACAAACATGAGGATAAAAAAGAGGATGAGACGAGAAATATATCCGGTTTTCCTAAAAACTTTCTTTGACTATTATAGGCTGACCCCGAACAAGCTTCGGAAGATGAGTCCAAGTATGAAAGTAATACAGGATACGCCGATGGTAATAGATGCCATTTGTAAAAATTCACGCCAGAATGAACGATCGAATATCACAGATCAAAATCCGGTAATGAGTGCTATGATCGTAAGGGCGAAAATCCCCATAAAGGATAGTGCTACAACATTGGAAGTACTGATCAGGAACGGTGTCACGAGCAACACAACAACCGTCAAATAAGCTCCGCCCGTATACATAGCTGCCCGAAACGGTTCTTTTTCTTCGCTATATTTCGCTTGCATATACGCCGAAGATGCCATCGAAAGAGTGGCAGATACTCCGGTGATAAGACCGGTAAGTGCCACGAATTTCATATCGGAAAGAGCAAATGAAAAACCCACCAATGCCCCCGTAAGTTCTATGAGTCCATCGTTGAGTCCGAGAACGATATTCCCCGTAAAGTTCAATCGATCTTCTTTGATAGATGAAATAAATGCCTGCTCATGTTCTCGTTCATGAGCTAGTATAGATTCGAAATCACTTTTAAGATGGACATTCATTCGCTTAAGGATGGCACTGTATGTTTTGACTATCTCTCTTTCACGTCTTTCCAGAAGTTTTGCCGTAAATACCAGTCCGAGGACCTTGCGCATAACAACATAGCACAGGAGTGTTCAGCGACCGACAATGAATGTTTTTTCCGAGGCAAAACGAGACCAAAATTCATAATCTGTACGTTCTTGCTCCATGAGTTTTTGGAGTATGGTTCGAAACTCCAGGTCTTTTTCGATTTCTGCAAGAACTCGATATACTTCATAGTCCCGATGTTCTCTCCGGGCATATAAATTCGCTTCCGATTGAGTAATAGCTGATAGCATGCGATTGATGATAAATGATATAAGAAATTCATTATGACCTAACGGACAAGTCCATCTTCTCGGACTCACTCGTCGTAAGGAG
Source organism: Candidatus Altimarinota bacterium (assembly GCA_028689245.1). Lineage (GTDB taxonomy): Bacteria > Patescibacteriota > Gracilibacteria > BD1-5 > UBA2023 > UBA1545. The sequence goes on from JAQTWO010000018.1 coordinate 12,679, forward strand.
TCGATATATCGATATATACAACATAGAAGTGATTCCTTCTAAGAAAAAGAATGAGAAGAGCGTAAAAATGACCATAAATATCCCTCCGTCTTTGTCCGTGGATTTTGTATCTATATATTTGAAGGCGGCAGAGAGAAACGCTTTGTTTACATCGTTTTTAACAGGCTCGAAAGCATTTTCTATTTTTCTGAAATCATCTTTGTCAGCCTCATCGCCTGAAAAAAAACCTTCCAGGAGCTTATGATCGTCCTGCCCGGATTGTTTTTGCACCTCCACAAGGGCGGTATACACACGATTTTCTGTGAGGTTTTGTTCGACTGATTGCGATATCGCTGCGACGATTCCGAGAACGAAAACGAAGGGGAGTGCCAAAAACACAATCTTCCATACTTTTCCCTTTGTCAGACGGAAACTTTCATCTATGTACCACTTGGCAGTTTTCCCCACCTCCGGATCATAGAGCAGTCCATAGGATGAAAAGGTGAGACGGATGACAAGAGATACGAACCAGCCAATCAGTGCTATGACGACGAGAATCGAAACGATGCCAACAAGAATTGTCATGCTTCCAGGTACATTTTTCGCGAGTAATCCCATCGGGATGATGAAAATCATACAAACAACGATCGGAGCGAGTACATAGAGGGATGCCCATCCAAGTATCCCCATGTACGTACGAAAATGTTTCCAAGAGAAATAAAGATTCTCACGATAGGGGAGTCGATCCCCATTCAAGTAGGATTTGTATACATTCATCATAAGGAAGTTTCCATATGTATAGGTGCATATGAATATGACGAGGATGACGAGGAACGATATCATGGTGATGATAATATTTCCAATATTGCCAAGCATGAACTCATCGATACTGGAAGCAAATCCAAGCTTATTGTAATCACTGAAATATTGGTATACGATGACACCGACAAATGGGAGCGACAAGATGAATCCGGCGATATTTTCATATAAAAATACCAGGATCTTCGATATGTTCCAATGGATGAAATTTCCATAAAGCGATACGAGGTTTTGGAAAATCTGCTTGATATTGCGTATATATAATGACATAAGGGAGATGATGGGAAATAAGGGCGTAGGCTCATTTTTATCATTGAGACTATTGTCTGTAGTATATTTGTTTCTCGCTTTTTGCAAGAAATTTACGGAAAATCTCCTTGCTTTTTTTGTGAAATCCTATACATTACTGCCTATTACTCACCTATCCCTATTTTCATGTCAGAAAACGAAATAAAAACTGATGATATTTCCATATCCTCTTCTCCTGAAACACCCACTTCTCCTAAATGAGCAGAAATTTCCGAGGAGTCAAAAGACGGAAAATTCTCCGAAACTATCGAGTTTTTTCGAGATTTGGCCATCATTCTCATAGTGGTTATATTTTTACGAACGTACGTCGCTGCTCCTTTTCAGATTAGTGGATCTTCCATGGAAGAGAGTTATCACGATCGCGAATTCATCCTCGTGAACAAGTTCTCATACGCTGATTTTTGAGTTACGAAAATCGGAGATCCGAAACGTTGAGATGTTGTCATTCTCCGTCCGCACGCGTCGAATGGGAAAGAATATTATATCAAGAGAGCTATTGGACTCCCGGGCGATACAATCAAATTCGAAGGGGGAGAGGTGTTCATAAAATCGAAGGGGGAAACCGATTTCGTGAAGCTGGACGAGGGGTATCTTTCTATTACGAACAAAGGAAAAACTCTTCTCCCGATAGACGTAAAAGAAACAGAATTTACCGTACCTGAAGGGGAGTATTTTGTCATGGGTGACAATCGTAACAACTCTTCGGATTCCCGATCTTGTTTCCAATCCTGCACGATCGCGAATTCCCGACATTTTGTCAGTCGATCCAATATCATCGGAAAACTCTCCGTTGACTTTGGGTACACGAATATCTTCGACAAAAACAATCCGAATGCTCCGGAAAATCAACCTATGAGATTATTGAATACACCAAAAAACTGGACATATCCAGAACTACAATAGAAAATCCCCCGTCACCCTAGTATTCATTTCATCATTTACCACAGGAAAATGTCCAAAAAACAGAAGAATTTTCATATACGAGAGCTTCGTTCTATTATCGGATACATTATTCAGGATGAAGATTTTCGAAAGCTCCAATCCCATAGACATCATATGTTTTTCAATCGCTATGAACATCTGCTCAATGCCTCTTTTTTTGCGTACCAGCTCGGGAGACTATTTCGTGCAGATCTAGAGGTATGCGCTCTTGCGGGACTCCTTCACGACTACCATTTCACCACCCTTAAATCCTACAGTCATGCGGTAATCGCCGCCAAGAATGCCGAACGTTTCCACGTGAATGAAGAAGTAATCGAGATTGTACGGTCTCATATGTATCCCCTTGGACGCAGTAAGATCAAACGAGCCAAAGGTAAAAACTTTTGGGTTGTGAAAATAGCTGACTTCAGTGCCGCATTTTTCGAAATCAGCTATTCGATAATCTTTCTCCAGTTTCAACATGATCGTCTCAAGCTCAAAAGAACACATATTTTATTGGATATGGTGGACGAAGAGTAGGAGACTTTCGTGCTTTCATTTTTTCGTTTTTTAAAATCCTCACAATTTCAAGCCTTACATATGTTTTTTCTCATCCAAAAACCGCTTGGTCTTTCGAGTTTTTCAGTCATTGCACACCTGCGAAAAAGATTCGGTATCAGGAAGATAGGACATACCGGGACTCTTGATCCGCTCGCAACGGGCCTCTTGCTTGTGGCAACAGACAATTCTACCAAGCTCATTGCATATATAGACAAGGCACGGAAAACGTATGTTTTCACGGTTCGTTTGGATGGAAGCACTCCTTCGTGCGATCTCGACACCGAGGTGGAATACGTACATGCACATATTTTAGAGCAGGCTCGCACTACCATCACACAAGAAAAGATACAAAAGATGATAGATATCCACTTCTCTGGAAAGATCGTACAGATCCCCCCGGTATATTCCGCTCTCAAAGTCAATGGACAACGAGCCTACGATATGGCACGAGCTGGACAGAAAACGATGCTTCCTGAGCGTGCTATACAGATATATTCCTCTCGGATTATTTCCTTTTCTTTTCCAGAAATCACCATCGAGATGGAAGTGTCGTCTGGAACGTATATTCGTTCGATTGCTCGTGATCTTGGCGAGAAACTCGGACTTGCCGGATACGTGACGATGCTCCACAGGAAAAAGATCGAGCATCTGTCTGAGCAAGAAGCCAAGACTATCGAGGACCTGGTCATCTCCGACGCTCTCTCGTACGAACAAGTTTTTCCTGCTTTTGAGATACTTTCCCCCTCATCCGAGATTCTTCAAAAATTGGAGAACGGACTGAAATTTCCAAATAGTCTCGAGCTGAAATCCGGACAGAAATACCTCGTGAAAGACGGCGAGAAATACACCTCACTTATCGAGGAACGAGACGGGATCGTGCGGATTTGTGCAAATAACATAGCATAAATCTGCAAAACAAGGCATATCTGAATCGAGTGACCCTACGCGGAGAAGATATATAATCGGTCGTTTTCTCGAAACCTTTCTTTTTATAGAGAGGAAAATTTGCAAAGAGTAGGCTTTTCTATATAATCCCGCCTATTATTATTATCTCATTATTCTCATACATTATGAAATGACTTGGTTTTCGTTTTGCCATTATCGTGCTCCTTGCTGTTTTTTCGGCTTCCTACGTGCTCCCATGGAAGACTATCGGTATCAATACACCATTTCCCGTGAGCGAATATAAACTCGGTCTTGACCTCCATGGAGGGGTAGAGCTTGATTATAAGGTGGACATGGCAGATGCCGAGAAACGCGGTACTGGATTCCAAGCGAAAGATATCATCGAAGGACTCAAATCCATCGTGGAAAAACGCGTAAATTCTCTCGGTACGGCAGAGCCAAATATTCAGACGGCAAGTTACGGAGGAGAAGAACATATCATCGTTCAGATTCCGACACAGAACTTCGACGGTGAAAACCTCACAACCGAAGAAAAGAAAGCGAAAAACGATGAGTATATAACGAAAGCGAAAGACACTATCGGAAAAGTGGTTCGTCTTGAGTTCAAAGAGAAAAAAACGACCGTTACCGATGCGGACAAAAAAGAACGTACCGATATCGCAACCAAGATTCTTTCCGAGGTTCAGGATGCAAAGTATCCATTTGCAACCATCGCGAACAAATACAAAGATCAGTATGAGAATATAGAATACCGATCAGGGAGCGGAGAAGCTTCGACTATTCCTACGGAACTCACATTCTCGGGGATGGCGAATGTACAAATTCCCTATGTTTCCACAAAGATTCTCGAGACTCAGAAAGGGGAAGGGTATACGCTTGGAACCGACAATAAACTTGAGAAAGTGGAAGGAGAAAAAGGTTACAGCATTATCCGTATAAAGTCGGTGACTTCTGTCGAAAAAGAACGGGAGGTGAAGACTGGAACCGGGTCTTCCGAAGTGATCAAAAAAGAAAAATATACAGCAAAGATCTATGATTACGAAGGAGTGTTCGTGAGTCAGAAACCAAGCGAATGGACTCCGGCAAAGACAGAGGCGGGAAAAATACTCGATGAACAGTATCTTACAAAGGCTTCGGTGAGTTTCTCACAAGGATTTTCTCCTCAAGTAGATCTTCTCTTCAATGCGGATGGTGGTAAAATTTTCGCGGAACTGACGAAACGTCTCATGGGAAACCAGATCGCTATATTTGTCGGAGGAGAACTTCTTACAGCTCCAACGGTTCAGACAGTGATTCCAGATGGACGAGCAGTTATTACTGGTAACTATACTGCCGAAAGTGCCAAGAAACTCGCAACCGATATCAATACCGGTATCGTTCCAGCACCGATTTACCTCACGAGCGAACGAACGATCGATGCGAAAATCGGAGCGGATTCTCTTAAGGTCATCATCCATGCTGGTCTTATCGGACTTCTCCTCATCATCATCTTCCTTGTCATCATCTACCGAATTTCCGGACTCATGGCAGGGGTTGCTCTCATTATCTACGGACTCCTCCTTCTCACGATCGTCAAGACATTTGGAATCGTTCTGACTCTTGCTTCTATTGCCGGTATCATCCTATCGATCGGTCTCGCGATCGAT
>JAQTWO010000019.1 GCA_028689245.1 Candidatus Altimarinota bacterium
GAGCAAATATCCCTCCGGAAGAAGTATTATAACTTCCAGACAATACAAAGAGAGATGGAAGAGAAGGATCGAATACGTAGTTTCCTGAAAGCTTGGAGTATCTGAGAGAAGAATCCGCTGCATACACCGTATCTATGAGTCCTCATCCCAATTCTCACCATTCTCCACCTCACCCCCAACCTCTCTCCTCACCCTTTTCACCTCACCCCAGCTCTCTCCTAGGAGGAGAGGGGGTAAAAGCAATCGGATTCTCGAAATCTATCCCAATCTGATAGTATAACCCATTCCCAAATACCGAGTAGTTATACGGAGACTGAGTCAATGGATCAGAGAAATCTCCATTCATACGAGGAACTGTTGTACTCGTAACTGTTCCCATCTGAAGAGTCACTGAACCTCCCGTATATGAAACAGCACTCGTGGGAATAGGAGCACTTCACTGTTGTATGATAGCCAGATCAATAGCCTTCCCTATATTCGCCATATCCGATACTCTTCTCCCATCTCTGGCACTGCTCTGAAAACCTCCGAGATTCACAAATGCTATGGTTCAGAGGATGACGAGGATCGTTATGACGACGATGAGTTCGATGAGGGTGAAACCGAGCATAGATACTGGTTTATGATGGTTTACTGTCATACCGAGCGAAGTCGAGGTATCCCTTTTAAGAGCACTTTTGGGACCAAAAAAAGAAGAAAAGAAAGAGATAGATGTTTTGTTGTTTCTTACAGTATCGTTTCAAGCAACATGATCCAAAGAGACTCCTCCACTACGGTCGGAATGACAGGGGGGAATATTTTTCGTATCCATAGGGAAAAGTGAAAAAGTAAGAAATCTAAACAAACCCATTATCGCCTTTTGTTTCGGGATTTCAAGTTTGGTTTTCCAGAAAAAATACCAGGAAACGGTGTAAAGGAGGAAAACCGTCTCACTGGCAGGGTTATTGTAATCTATTTTTGTTTATTTTCCAATTTTTTCTATGATCTCTGTCCATTTTCTGAAATCAAGTTCTTCCGCACGGGCTGTTTCCAGAAGTTCAAGATCGTGGAATATCTTGGAAAGAGCTTCTTTTGGAAGATGAAGAGCATTGGTCAGATTGGAAAGGACTTTCTTTCGGGGTGCGGAAAAACCGGCACTGGTAATATTGAGGAACCGTTTTGCATCGGGAGCATCGTACTCTTGTTTCCTTTTAAAATAGAGCACGCTTGAGTCTACCTTCGGTGCCGGGATGAAATTTTCCTTTAGAACCGGGCAGATTTCTTCGATAGTTTCGCAGGAGTATTGGAGGGCGAGCGAGAGATAGGAGTGATGGTATCATTTTTTCTCGCATATTTTGTCTCCAACCTCTTTTTGCATAAGGATTACCATCTCGTCGGGCTTGTGTTCCAGTTCATGTAGGAAGCGGAAGAGGATGGGGGAGGTGATGTAGTAGGGGATATTGGCGATAATTGAATACCCTGTAGAGACGTGCCGTGGTACGTCTCTATCAGATAAATCTGGCACATATTTCAAAATGCCCCCTTTTCACCTCACCCCCGACCCCTCTCCTAGGAGGAGAGGGGAGACGGACTCTTTAATTCCCTCTCCTTTTAGGAGAGGGTTAGGGTGAGGTGATGGAATATACTTTAGTACATCTCCTTCGACGATCTGGAAAGTCGTTTCAGGTGGTATAATCAGGTCTTTTTCTGCTATTCTCGATTTCAGGATATGAACCATGTTTTTATCCAGCTCGATAAGCGTCAGCGATTTCGGCTTGCGTGCGAGGATTTTTTCGGTCAATGCCCCATATCCAGGTCCGATTTCGAGGATATCTTTTCCAGTTATCTCGATGCTGTCCGCAATACGCTCGAGAATCTCATCGTTCACGAGGAAATTCTGCCCGAGCGATTTCTGTGCACGGATGCCATAGTATCTGAGGATTTCGAGATGATTCATGAAATGGTGAATAGTGGATAGTTTTTGGTTTTTTAGATGACAAATAACTATTGAGATATCTGCGAAATTCACTTTTCGAGAGAATCAGGAATCTCCTGAAAAATGATGAAGTTCGTATGAAAATCGAGTACCGAAGCGAACCGTACGACTTGTACGGAGAGCGAGGAACGGAAGATTTGAATGCGAAATTCGCATTTTGCAGAGATTCCTATTTTGTCTTGGATGGCCATTTGTCTTTGATAGTCCCAAGTTGTCCGATATAGGTGGTCCATTTAGTAAGGAATTTCTCGTACTGGTCCTTGAGTTTCCTCATGTACTCGTGTTTGTCATTTTTGAACGATTTGACGAGAGCGGATTCTCCGAGGAGCCAGGCGGCATCTTTGTAGGCAAGGAGTTTCTGGTCCACGAGAGCTTGACATCCTTTTTGTCAGAATACGAAATCTACCGAATTGTAATCGGTTGTGAGACTGTCCGTCATCTTCTTGTCTTTTCATTTTTCTGCGAAATACTTCTGTGCTTCTGTCAGTACGATACTGTTGCAAACAGCAGTGTATCGTTTTGGATACTCTGAACTTGATTTTGTCGCGTCGAAGAGATCTCCGATGTTGGTCGCAAGTTGCCCGACGTCTTTGTTGGTGTTGTTGTGGATATCCTGCAAATCTTTCTTGACCTTGTCGTCGATTTCCTTGAACTCCAGGCTCAATATGACCTGAAAAGCGATCTGCTGAGGCTTGAGGGTACCGACCGGACAGACATAGTCTTCTATTGATTTTGCTTTTCCCTCGGCATTTGCTTTGATGCACTGGTCTATTTCGCTCGTATATTTCGAACCGGCGGAACTGGCAGCAAAAAGAGGGATCGTGGCACTGGCGAGTGTCACGATCACAAAAATATTGAGGGGAATGAGATTTTTTCTCATAGATTTATTTTTTAAAAAGCCGTTCAAAGAAACTCTTTTTTTCTGTGGTTGCCGGTCACTGGTATCAGAAGATGAGCATCTTCATGATCTTTCGGAACTGACTTTTTTCGTTTTTGATCTCGTTTTTCTGGTGCTCGTCCAGATGCTCGTTGGTTTTTTTGATACCGTAAATCGAGGCAACGATTCCTCCGAGGAGCATGCCGGTCACCATCGCATCTATTTTTCTGATAGAGCGTTTATGAATCTTGTCTTTTTTATCGAACACGGGAACAAATGGTAATGATTTTTCAAATTTCTCTCCCCTTATTTTCTCTCCTCATTCTCCCTCTCCCTTTGGGAGATGGGCGGGGTGAGGACTGGATTATCTTTCCAGCTTATTGATCTTGATGGTCTTTTCTCCATATACGAGTTTCGGGATCTGGATAGAGAGGAGATTGTTTTCCATATCCGCATGAATCTTGTTGAAGGCGAGATTTTCCGGGAGGACCACGGAGCGAGAGAATGGTCCGTAGAAACATTCTTCGATGAGTATCCTATCGGCACTGTCATAGACATCCGGACGGCGTCGCTCTCCGGAAATAGTGAGGATATTTCGGTTAATGGAGATATCCACGTTTTCCGTATCTATTCCCGCAATAGGTGCCACGATAACGATGGCGTCGGGACAGTCCAGGATATCGAGTGCTACTTGCCCGAGTTCCTCCTCGATGATATCGTCATTTTCCATCTTCACTTCGATAGAACCATGTCCGTGACCGTGATCTTCGTGGGAATCACCCCCACCGTGTCCATGGTGACTTTGTTGAAATATGTTGAGGAGCATAAAATAGATATGTGAAGATATATGGAAATCTCTGCAAAATGTGAATTTCGCATTCAAATCTTCCGTTCCCGATGTGCCCTTTGGGTATCGTTCTCCGTACAGGTCGTACGGTTCACTTCGGTAACCCCACAAGGGGGAGCTACGGCTTCGATTTTCATACGAACTTCATCATTTTTCAGGAGATTTCTTGTTTCCGTGAAAATGAATTTTGCAAAATTCTTATATTAGTACGGCAACATCCTATTCAGGAATGGTTTTTTTGCAAATTTTTCTCTTTTGTGGTAGTCTGGAACAGTAAGATTTACCATCCTCTCGCATATGCCAAAAATAAGCTTTTCCCGCAAAGAAAAAATCCTCTTCCTCGATAACTTCGGGAGTTTGATCAATGCCGGGATTCCCATCGTTCGTGCCCTTCAGATTATCTATTTCCAGTCAGCAAACAAACGCATTCGGGAGATGAGTGCGTATTTCAAACAAGCTATCGAATCGGGACAGAATATCATCCAGGTGTGCGAGAGTCTCCCGAAAGTGTTTTCGTCCTTTGATCGGGCGATGTTCGAGATGGGCGAGGCAACGGGGAAGATGGGTCAGGTGCTCACACTCATAACCGAGCGAGAGGAAAAACAACAGGATCTGGAACGCAAGATTAAGCAGGCACTCATCTATCCGACTTCCATCCTGTGTGTCGCGATAGCGATGGTGGTGATCATCATGACCTATGTGGTTCCGAAAATCGAGAAGATATACCGTGATTCCCATGTGAATCTCCCGCCTCTGACGCAGGTGGTCATCGGAGTGAGTCATTTTCTTCGAGACAATGGTATGTATCTTGCCATCGCTCTCCTCATCTGAGTCGGAGGATTCATACTGGCACTGAGGAATCCACACTTCCGATATGAATTTGACAAGAGAATCCTCTCATTGCCCATCTTCTGAGGTATCCTCCGCAAGAAAATCCTCATCGTGTTTACTGAGTTTCTCGCAACGCTTCTCAATGCCTGAATTCTCATAAATCGCTCGCTTTCGATCGTCCGTACAGGTATGGACAATCGCTACTACGAGCGGGAAATCGATGCTATATTGTCCGACATCAAGATCGGGAAGACGCTTTCGGCAGCACTCGGAGGGGAGTATATCGAGCGAAAGATCCGAGGAGAAGCTATCGGAAGCCACGAAGTGGATTTCAAGCGACGGGTCGATTGCTTCCCGATCGAGCTTTCTATGTCGGTGAAAATCGGCGAACAGACAGGATCTCTCGCCCACATGCTCGAAAAGATGGCAATCAGGTACAACAAGGATGTGGATGTCACTATCAAGGGGATTTCTAGTATGATCGAGCCAATTATCATCGTCGGAATCGGGGGATTGGTCGGAGTTATCATCATGGCGATCATGCTCCCGTTCTTCAATATGGTGAATGTGATACATTAGTTCTTGGAAAAAATCTCCCCCCTTCGAGGTACTGAAGGGGGGAGATTTGGTTTTTCCGGATAACTTTTTGTTTGAGTTGAGTTTACACTCTGTGCGAATGTTGATCAATTTGTTTTCGGCGATAAGCAGAATATAATTTCTTTTTGACATACGTCCCTATTCGTTTATCATAAAAGCTAAAGAATTTTTTAAACATGTCGGTTTTGTCGATGTAATCGCGCATTATAATATAGTAAGGTCCTTAACATATCTCGTAATTCACTCTATATGAAAATACTTCGTATCCTTTCAGCGACGATGCTATCGCTTATCACACTTCCACTCGGATTTTCCATACCGATTACTGTACTTGCTGCAACTGCACCAACCCTTGGGGCTGCGACGAATTATGCTGTCTTCGGTAAAGCCTGAGTAACCAATGACTCCAGTGCTGGCACTACCCATATCTGGGGAAATGTCGGTGCTGATGCGGTCAACGTCACGAATCTCGATAATGCCACACAAGTGGATGGCATCATCGATGCTGGAGGGGGAGTCGAGGCCGCCATATTGACTGCCTATGGTCAACTTGCAGCAATCCCAGACATTCCGCTAGTCCTGAATCTTGCCGGGAATAACACGGTTACTCCCGGGGTCTACGACGTTGGAGCAACAACGCTCAATGGCATTCTGACTCTAAGTGGTACTGGAGTGTATATATTCCGAAGTTCCTCGAGTGTTGCTGTCACGCCGGGCGTGGGTGCAGAAGTAAGACTTACCAACGGAGCTGATGCGTGTAATGTATTTTGGCAAATCCCGGTTTCTATGACGATTGGTGCTGGAGCGAAGATCGTCGGGACGATCGTTGCTGACACTGCCCTTATTTCCCTTGGAACCAATGCAACTCTTCAAGGTCGGGCTCTTTCTCGAATCGCTCAGGTTACTACGCTTGGAAATCAAATTACCGAGCCGACTTGCACTTCTATACCCCCTGCTCTCCATATTATCAAGCAAGTCGTAAATACTGGTGGTGGGACTGCTACCCCTGCTAGTTTTAACCTTCATGTGAAACTTGCTGGAGTGGATGTCATGGGAAGTCCTGCATTCTGAACCGGATCAACGGGAACTTTGTATTCTCTCTCTGCCGGGGCTTATATAGTCAGCGAGGATACCAATACTTCCTATACTCGAAGCTTTAGTGGAGATTGTGATGCAAATGGTAACATAGCGCTCCTGTCGGGAGACAACAAGACGTGTATTGTTGTGAATACGTATGTCCCCCCTGTGGTCGTGAGTAATGGTGGGGGATGAGGAGGAGGATCAACTCTTCGACTGGATGTTTGTCCAGAAGGAGATTATTCCTATAGTTACTATGATGGCATATGTGGAACCGCTCCAATTGTCGCGGATAGAATCACGCCACTTATCGGTATCATCAAAGTTCCGACTCCGCTTGCTTTGCCTACTGGATCTGGATCCGTAACTTATAACTATGTCGTCTGGAATGTCGGGGGAAAACAGGCACTCACGAGTGTGGGTATAGTTGATGATACGTGTGCTACGGTCAAGTTACTCTCTGGTGATATCAATAACAATCAGAAACTCGATCCAACTGAAAAGTGGAAATACAGCTGTACTTCGGCTCTCTCAACAACGACCACAAATACTGCGGTTGCGAGCGGATATGGTGATGATGCATACCACCAAATTGCTGTTGCTACGGCAGTTGCCACTGTCGTTGTCGGTGCACCATTGACCCCACCTATCATCAATATCGTAAAGGTTCCGAGCCGATTGACTCCATTTTCATTTGGAGGTGGGGATGTGACGTATACCTACACGGTAAGGAATCCCGGAATGGTTGCGATGCACGATGTTGTTGTTACCGATGATACATGTGCTCTCGTTTCCGGTCCTATCGGCGATGTCAATCGTAATAATCTCTTTGAAACCACCGAAACGTGGGTCTACACTTGTCGAACGCATGTTCCCGTTTCGACCATGAATACAGCCACAGTCAAAGGTCAGGCAAATGGCTTTACTGCAATAAGCCATGCTTTCGCGAATGTACTCGTATCTCCAGCTGTTATTGCTGTCCCAGCTTCTTCACAAATCACTCCTCGTCTCCCAAATACTGGACTCTCTCCGAAGGAATCAAATATTCCATGAAGTATAGCTATGTTCGCAAGTATCCTTATGTTTGTGTCGGCTTCATTATTGATAGCTTTTAGAAAACGTAACATTTAGTCAGATAAAATACGACATTATTTCCTTATATTCACTCTATGCTCCTCACTATTGGTATTATACTTATAGCCCTTTGGCTCGTTGGATTCATTGGTTTTCACGTGGTAAGTGGTTTTATCCACCTTCTTCTTGTTATCGCCATCATCGTAATCCTCACCAGACTTATCCGAGGGAAATAAAAATTTCTTCACTCTCTATGCAGTTAAAGGTCTCATTGAAATGGGTATCGTGTATCGCAGATATTATTAGGAATATTTCAGGTGCGATAATATTTTTATTTGTGTTTTTTAATCTGTCCGATACTCGATTATCCTCGTCTGTTTATACCAGCAGTCCACCCCTCGATGAATTCACCGGATCGATACAAAATACCGTATCCTCAGGATGACTTCCTGCTCGACTCATAATCTCAAAAATTTGAGTAAATATACCTATTGAGCATGTTGGATTGACTAAAGAAGGAGCTATGGGGGTACCAAAAAACTTCATACACACTGCCTGGTTCGAGCTCGGTCCTCACCCGGGGGATGTAGGGAGTGCGGTTATTGACGGACATTTCGGTTTCATAAAAAAGGAACCGTGAGCCTTTAATGATCTTCATCACCTCCGCAAAGGAGATATGCTCAGTGTTCAGGATGAACAAGGAATGACGATTTCTTTCGTAGTACGCGAATCTCGGATATACCAGCAGGATGAAGACGTGCCAGAGGTCTTTGAATCGAGTGATGGCAAAGCGCACCTGAATCTCATAACTTGCCAAGGGATTTGGAACGAATCGAAAAAAAGTTACCCGGAACGACTCGTCGTATTTACAGATATGGTTCCATAAAATCTGAGTAAAGATGGTATTTATGGGGATATGTTGATTTTGAATGAAGAAGCCCCACTCGTGAGAATGGGGCTTTTCGTTGAGTCAAGGGGCATGTATGTGTTATGGCTTGTAGAACGATTGTAGTATCTCTGAGAACATTTTGCAAAAATGTTGATTTTGTATAATATTTTGCTCTGATACAGAGGTATCACCTAAGATTCATCATCCATGAACACCAAGCTTATTACCCTCAGTGACTACCGAAAAAACCTCTCTCAATATACGAGAGAGGCAAGAAAAGGCAATCTTCTGCATATCGTCATGATTCACGGGAAGTCAGTACTTGAGGTGAGACCCGCACGTACCGAAATCTATCTCGAAAGTCCCACTTACCAGAATGAAGTGTGGGACTCTTTTGATTCTCCTGAATCTCTCATGAAAGATCTCATAAAATACCATAACGTTGCCTAACGATGTTCATCAAGCGTTTGAAAATGATTTCGTGCAGAAATTACGATGATTTTTTAAGTGTATCTTAATCTAGATGTTAATTTTAATTAAAACTATTCAAAAGTTTCCAATCCAGTATATCTTCTGTTTGAGTCTTTACAAACTTCTGTAGTTCCTTATTGTCTGGTGCAGTTTTTCCTAGATTCTCTAACTCTAGGATAACATCTTCTGGACTTCTCTTTCAGTCCATAATTTGGAGCATCACCATATCATATTTATCTGCAAGCTGTATCATATTTATTTTTTTAATAGTATCAACAACCCTTCATCCTGACCATTTTAATATTGTTCCGTCCGCCTTTTCAAGTAGTCCGTCATAAAATCATCATTGGGTACTCATGGTTCCAGTAAAAGTACTCCCTTGGGCACTTACTCAACCATCGATATACCTCAGACCCTCCTTAAAAGTCCCATTCTCGAAAATTCATATATCCTTCAGATGTATATCCCCTTCTTTATAGGCATAAGTGCATTCATTTCCATGAAGTCTGCCATTCAAAAATGTACCTTCCTTATACCAGTCAGAATGAACTATCTTTCATCGAATAAATTGTCCTTCTGTATCAAAATCTCATTCGGTAACAATATTGTGCTCTTTATCTATAACTTGACCACTCTTTAACCGACCATTCGGGTAAAACTCTCACGATGTATGATCATATTGTGTTATCACTTCTCACTTTATGAAAATGTCATCCTTGAATTCCCCCTTGATATCATAAGATCCATTACGAGACACTCTTGATCAATATCAGTTCTTTTGTCAATTTACCATATTATAATCAGCAACACTACTATCATTTACCACATGCCAGTTACCTTTTAAGAGAATATTATTTTTACTAAATTCTCACTCCATATATGTTCCGCTTTCTTTATCTAAACTTTTGCCGTTTTTTAATGTTCAATTTTGAAATAATCATGTTTCGATATAATTTCACCTCTCCCAGCTTCATTCAACAAGTTGATTATTTTCAAATCGTCAAGAGTATTTTCATACAACAGGAATGTTCACACTTCATTCTTCGAGAAATCATTTTTCGTCAAATCTCCCCTCGCTTACCGTTCCTGTTTCCCATTTCTGAGTTCATATCTTTAGTCGTCCATTTGCATGGTATTCTCATTCTTCAACAAAGTCATAGTATTTCTTCTTTCAATCAAGTAGATTTCCGTCCTTATCGAAAGTTCATGTGTGTTCAATTCATCACTTAAATTCTCTTGTTCCAGTAAATCCTCAACCAGGAAGACTATGAATTTGTGATTCAGAGATGGGATCAAGATGTGTATATATTTTCTGGAGTCTTTTCCATTTATCTATAGGAAAAATAGCTAGAGTGTTTGTTGTATTATCTCAGAGTTTTCTTGAAATATCATCTGCAACTTCTATGGATTTTTTCATCTTTCCGAGATATTCACTATCAGCCTGATCTCAGAATCCTGGTATACTATGTCGTAATCTTTTAAGATAATCATAATTACCCCTTTCTCATTTTATTAACTGTAACGGAGTGGAGAATTGATCACCACCTCACTTATTAAATGCCACTATCTCATCTTTTCATCTTCGACTTGCATGGGCAACGTATTTTTTTGAGTCACGAGAATCAAGTTCGAGCATATCTAAATATTCCCTATGAGTTATTTCCTTCTCAGGAAATAGAAATTGATTTTTAATATGTTGAAGTTCATGACCCAAGACACCTCATATTGCAATATCTCCCTTTTTTCATTGAACAACCGCAATAGATCCCACAAGTTCAATTACTTTGGATGTTGGTGATACAAATCCCTTGGTTCCTGCTGATCCGATAGGATTAACACTATTTAGGTATACTTTGGCATAATCATTTGGCTCTGCAATATAAAAAACAAGTGTTGAACCATCTATTTCAGCTCGAACTTCTCAAGTAAATTGGATACCTTGATTTCCGAGATGATCCCTGAGTATCTGTTCAGGATTACCTTTCATTTGCTCAAAATATCTATGTGTGGTACATTTTTTTTCTATGTATTTCAATAACCGATTCTCTATTTCTGGTATATGTCATTGGGGAATATGTGATGAAATATCCTGAATAAGAATAGCGTAAGCTTTGGATTTTAATATTTCATCTGGAGCAAGATGAGAGAAATCTATAGTTTTTGATAATTCATTTACTTTGTCAGGTATGGTAACAAGATAATCCGTTTGAACTTTCAGGTTTTTGTAAAGTTCACTTAATGCTTCTTTCCGTTCAGATTTCGGAAGAGATTTTATTCTCAATAACTCTAATTGAGGATTCGGTACTCTTGTTAATAAAGGAGGATTATTATCGATTGTATTAATTCTACCATTAGGGGATATATTGCTTATTCCTTTAACTCCTTTTTCATCAGGTACAATACTAAGTATCATACCATTCTTCTTCATCATCCCCTCGATTTGCTCAGCAAATTCCCTTCCCATCATCTTTGCAAACTTCAATATTCATACCTTTGCTTCTTCTGAAATTTTCCCTCCTGCTTTCAGAAATGCTTCGAACTTTTCAGGAAGATACCTTTTCATGACAGAGAAAGATTCAAGGAGTCATTTGACCTTATTTGCATTCTTTGCTCGTGCCGCAAATCCACCTAGGACGGTGATACCCAGAACTCAGAAGATTGTATTGAGTCATCGTTCCAGGTGAGTGAGTTTTGCTCCATCCACATTCATCCCACTGTATGCACTCACAAGCCCATCAATTCCACCGCCGATATCCCCGGCAATCGGTGCAAGCTGAGCGAGTTGTGTTGCGATGATCACCATATCTGCAAATGATTTCCCCTTCATCTTTGCCTCTATATCTGTGGGCTTGAGGTGATCGAATTCACTCTTGAGTTGCTCCATGCCGAGTCATTTCTTCGCTTTTGCAAATACGTCATCTGCGATTGCAGTCGCTCGTATTTCTCGACTCTCTGACTCTGTTCACTGAAACGATGTGATGGATTTCTTGTATTCGAGTACGATATCGACGATATCTTTTTTGGAACCGTCTGGAAGACTTGCTTCCGTGAGTCTTCGTCCCTTTGAATTGTCTGTTAGATTTCCATTTCGGATGAATTCGGAGACTCGTCTCGCATCGGGAATAGCTTTCCGTTTGTTCATACCTGCGACAATCTTTTGTCCCATCTCACGATAGAGATCTTCTCGGGAAATATCCCCGAGTCACTTCTTGATTCGTTCAGCTTGAAAAGTCCTGATTTCTCCCACGATATCAAGTCCGTAAAGAGTATCAAGAGAGCCAATATTTTTATTAAAAGCATCGAGATTTTTCTTGCCGTATTCTATGCTTCACACTCGCGTCTTTTCTTCGTTGAAGGCAGATACGAGACTGTATGCAACAGGTTCGATATATTTCCCGATAGTTTCCTCCAGTATCTTCCCGAGGAAAAACGCTTGTTTTTCTCCTTCGTTTTTCCCTCTGAGTTCTATATATTCCACTCCGAGTGATTCTATAGCTCTTCGATTCTTGAGCGAGTTGATATCTTCGAGTGTTACACCGGACAATAGATCTATCTTGCTCATGATATCTTGTTTGAACTTCTCTTTTGCGATATCGGGAATGCTCGGATTTGAGAATACTTGCTCGATGGATCCGATCATCTTTGACTTGAAGTCCTGGATATTGAAAGCGATGCCTTTCTGTTCGAACTTCTCTCCAAGTGCAGTTGAAAATCTTGTTGCAAGTATATTTGCACTCTCATTATTCAGCCTTTCCTGACTTCCCATAGTGTCTTTCCGAGAAACCGTAGAGACTTCTCCCCCCGCTCTATCGTTCTGCAATCTTTCCGCCATATGGCTATATTATATGATAATGAGGTGAGTTTATCATATATGAGGGCATTTTGCAAAAAATTGTACTGTTGCAAACAATCCTATTCCTTTGGAGATACTTTTGAGTGTTTAGGAGGACTGTGGACTATGCTCTTTCCCCCTTCAATACCCATCGATCCATTTCGGTGATGTTCACTCGCACCAGATCTCCTATCTGTGTTTTCCCATCGTCCGCGATGTAAACTTCCTTGAAATTCCTCGTTCTTCCGACCAGTTGTTCGTCTTTTTCACGAGCAGAGATGAGGATATCTTCGGTTCTTCCGAGCATGAGTTCATTACGTTTCCGTACCGATGTATAGAGGAGGGTATTGAGTATGTCCCATCGACGTGCTTTCTCTTTCATGGAGACACTGTCCGTCATACTATCTGTGGCACGAGTCCCGCGTCTCGGAGAGTATCGGGCGATGAAGGCAAAATCAAAGTCACAGAGCTCGAACGCTCGCACGGTTTCCTGGAACTGTTCCTCGGTCTCGCCCGGGAATCCGACGATGATATCGGTGGATATCGAGAAGAGGGGATCACGACCCCGCAGATAGTCGAGCTGCATTTTGAAATCCTCGAAAGTATGCTTTCGGTTCATATTTTTCAGAACCTCGTTGGAGCCGGATTGGAGGGCGAAGTGCAGGTAGTGGCACATCCTCGGGAGATCGAAATGGGCGTCCAGTATATCGCGGGTCATATCGTGCGGATTGCTCGACGTGAATCGTATACGATCGAGTCACTCGATACTGTCCACTCACTCTAGGAGCTCACGGAAGGGGGTTTTTATGCCCCCTTGAGAAAGGGGGTTGGGGGATTGGTTTACTGATGTGCCCCCTTGAGAAAGGGGGTTGGGGGATTGGTTTACTGATGTGCCCCCTTGAGAAAGGGGGTTGGGGGATTGGTTTACTGATGTGCCCCCTTGAGAAAGGGGGTTGGGGGATTGGTTTACTACTTCCAATAATCTCTCGTATACTCCTTCTAGATTCTCTAAGACTTCATCGTTTGTAAAGCGTATCACTTTTACTTCATATTTTTGTAAATCTTCTGTTCTTTTGTTGTCATAATTCTTAGATTCATCATGACTTTCTCCATCTATCTCTATAACCAAGCGGAGGGATGAGCAATAGAAGTCAACAATATAATCCAAGAGTGGCTTCTGCCGAAGAAATCGAAGTCACTCAAAAGCATCTCGGCTAAGTACTTTATGCCATATGTTTTTTTCAGGTCAGGTCATATTATTTCTCAGTTCTCTTGCCTTCTCTTTGAGGTCAGCTCGAAAAGGAATGTGCTGATTCATATCCAATCCCCCTTGCCCCCTTTCTCAAGGGGGTAGTGACCACTTCATCTCATCACTATTCCAGAGTTTTTTCTTGGTCTCTTTTCCGTAGCTGTTCACATTTTGTCCGAGAAGTGTGACCTCTTTGGTTCCGGTTTGCACACACTCTCGTATCTCGTTCCATATTTCTTCCTGCGGTCGCGACTTTTCTCGCCCACGGGTATAGGGGACGATACAGAAACTACAGAAGTTATCACATCCAGTCTGGATTATGACACTTGCAGAACCGGGATTATCCTGTGTTTGTTTGATTTGTAGGTACTCATTCCACTTGGCATCGTTTCCGATCTCGGCTCCCGTGATGAGTGAGAGAAGCTTGGTCAGATAATGAATCTCCTCGATCCGAAGCGTGAAATCGACAGTATCGGTGACCCCGAATATCTTGTCGTCACTATTGAAGAGATATGAAATAACTTCCCTATTTTCTCCCCTCTCCTTCAAAGGAGAGGGGTCGGGGGTGAGGGCTGGGTGAGTGGAAGGAGAAAACAAGGATGGAATGGAAGATGGAAGAGGGGCTAGGGGTGAGGTGGACGAGGACGGAGCAGATAATAGTTCTATGTTTTTCGCCGTCTTCCGTTTCCTTTCGCTTTCATAGAATTTGGTATGGAGTCCGGTTTTTCGGACCATACAACCCGTTACTCCGACTATGAGAGTTTTCCCTTGTTCTTTGGCAAGTGCACGGGCTTCTCGGATATATCCGTATACGCGATCCTCTCATTTTTGTCTGACGGAACAGGTATTGAGGATGATGATATCGGCATCAATCGGTTCGAGTACCTTGCGGAGTCCTGATTGGAGGAGGATCATGTTGATTTTCTCCGAGTCTGCATAGTTCATCTGACAGCCGAAGGTTTTGAGGAGGTAATTCACGTTTCTTTTATGGAAAAATAATAAAATACAAATGTATACAAAAAATCGGATTTGTAAATTTGAATTTCGGTTATTTTACTGTATACTCGCATCATATATTTATTTATGGTATCTTTATGTGTCTTTTTTGTTCATTTGTTTCCCGTGCAATTCCTGTTTCTCCCGTATATGAGGACGATGACTATATCGTACTCGACGACATCCACCCAAAATCCCGCATCCATATGCTCCTCATCCCCAAGCGACACATAGCGACCATATCGGATATGGAGGATATTGATCAAAACTTGATCGGCGGACTGTTTGTCATAGCTCGCAATCTCGCCCGCGAGATGAGTATCCCGGGATACAAACTGCAGTTCAACGTCTGAAAAGACGGAGGACAGGAAATCATGCACGTGCATCTGCATATGCTCGCAGATTAGGAGATATATGACAGTACTACTACATCTCCCTCTCCTACGATTGCTAAAATAATTTATTATACATTCCTATTTTCTCCCCTCTCTCCTTTGGGAGAGGGGTTGGGGGTGAGGGCTGTATGAGTGAAATAAACATAATGAATTATTCAACACGACAAGTAAACAATGGTGTATTTCTTTTTTAATATTAGACTCATGCTTGACATCGCTTCTCTTTCCAAGACGAAACTCGTATTTTTCGCAGCAATCGGTGTACTTTTTCTCGCCGTTATCGTAGGTACGTCCCTGCTCTGATCGTCGTCTTCAAACGGGACGAAAATTCTCGCTCCAAAAGAGCTCACTGTTTGGGTTGTCGGGGACGAGACGGCGGGATTTTCGGATATCGTCACAGGATTCAAGACTCGGTATCCCGATTACAAAAACACCGAGGTGAAAGTCACTAAGTTCGGGAACTATGTGGATTACGAAAAAACTCTCCTTACGGTTCTCGGAGATGGCAATTCTCCTGATATATTTGTAGTTAGTAGTAGCGATGGAGGACTTCTCGAATCCAAGATACTCGCCATACCGTCCGATATCATCAAACCGGATGATTTTTCCAAAAATTTCAACAAAGTTTTCGATGATCTTATCATAGAAAACAAAGACAAAGATGCGACCGGAAGCGACAAAACGACTGCCGGGATCAAGTGAATACCGCTCGGATATCAGGCGATGGGGGTATTTTATAACTGGAAATTGGTAAAAACAGTCCCCCATCTCTGGAACGATATAGGACCATCCGGAGTGGTGTCTACCGATGCCGAGGCCCCGGGAGATATCCCCGACTATGCCGATATCCTCCTCGGACTCAATAGCCGATATATCCCGGGAGCACCCGATATCCTCTCCCTCTTTTTCCTCCAGAACGGCATATCTTCCTACTCGAAGTTCTCCGAGACGGGTGCGAACAAGGCTCTCGATTCCTATGTGGCGTTCTCGGGAAAGTCTCCGCAAAGCACGGTGACACATATCCTCGGCACCATGAAGGATCTGAATCTCTCAACCGTAGACATGTTCGTTCGTGGGAAGATCGGTATGATCATAGGGTATCCGTCGCTTCTCCGCGAGATCGAGTACTCTGTCAAACGGGCAGGAACCGAAAATGTACTGACTTCGAAAACTCTCAGGACATCCGAGATACCACAGACATCTCTCGATCCGAAGGATGCGGTCAATCTCGCAGAATACAACTATTTCGCTCTCTCAAAGATATCTCCAAACGTGCAAGCGGGATATGCTTTTCTCGCGTATCTTTCGAGTGGAGAAGCGGAGGAAAAGTATCTCAAGAGTTTCCCATTGTATCTTCCGGCTCAGCGAATCAGAGAGGAATCCAAGATGAATGAAGCCCTGAGTTCAGAGTACGATCGGGTCAAATATCGCAGTTTCATGAATCCCGATATCCCGCTACAGGTTTTTGAAAAAGGACTCAAGAATGAATACGATGCCTATTTTACCCGGATATTAGGGGATACGCCCAAAGAGACGAAGCTCATCCTCTCGGGCGTTATGAAGTACTTGGATTGCAATAAAAAACATCTCATCGACCAAACCGCTCTGGAAGAAGAATGCAAGATGGAATAATAAACTTGAAAAAGGAAAAATAAATATTACAATCTCCGGGAAGTTTCTATTTTTTTAATATTCATGGATATGAAATCATTGATTGCTTGGGTGGGGAAGCGTTTCGCGAGCGCACTCGTGACAGCGGTATTTTTTGTGATGGCAGTCGTCGGAATTACGTATGCGGTTACGTATCCGACGAGTACTCCGTCAGGGGAAACTCCAGGTGGAAAGTTCCGTACAGAGCTTGACAAGATCTGGGGAGCTCTGACGATTGACACATCTAAAAATGTCGGTATTGGAACTGCTACACCTACTGCCAAGCTCGAAGTAGCGGGACAGGTCAAGATTACCGGGGGTACTCCTGGAGAAGGGAAAGTCCTCACGAGCGATACGGGCGGTCTCGCGAGTTGGAAGATTGCTACGAACGGAGTGCCAGCCGTATCGCAATCAGGAAAAGTCTTGACCGTGGATGTGGGGGGAAATCCTGTATGGATGAATCCTGCTGTTGTTGACACTCCAATTCCAAGTGGATATACTGAAGTTGCTTTTAATATGGGTGAAGATGTATATGGTGATTGGATTAATGGTACCGCTACGGATACTTGTGATGGAAATGCCTCTACAAGATATCGTGATTGCTTACCAGATGAACAAAAAACTTGTATTGATTATCAATATGTCCCCTCGGGTTTTGATATGAACAATGGTGGGTGGGATTATGGTAGCTCTGCTTATCGTACGGTGAGTTGTAAAAAGGCAACCCTCCTTCGTAAAATGACATCTTCAGGGATCCAACATACATACGGAGCAGCTGAGCTCGCAGGGAGATATCCATGGTATCCGATCAATGCCGCAAAAGCGAATGCGGAAGCAATCTGTCGTGGATATGCTCAGAGCTATGTCAGTTATACCTATGCCGGTCCCAATGGAACGTATTGCGGAGGAATCTTCAATTACTATAATACCCGAGGAGGAGATTTGCAAGTTGACGCTATGGGATGTGGTTGAAAGTACTACAACATAACCTCCGT
>JAQTWO010000020.1 GCA_028689245.1 Candidatus Altimarinota bacterium
TATCAAGTCTAAAGTCAATGTTCACAGATGAGCTACAAAAGATAAAAGACTCAAGATACTCTCGAGCCTTCTATCACACTAACCCTGACACTGGGTAGCAACACGTTTTGACTATTAAGCCGAATTTGATAAATTGAACAGATTCTGATTCGCTCTGAAAGGCATTACAAAAAGAAAAATTTGCATTACATGGGTCTTTAAAAGAGGCCTTTGTGAAGATGTACTGATATACGAGTGATGCTGAGTGAATAAGACATTTTATGTTAGAAGAATCATCAATTGAATTTGTAGATGCTAAATATATGCTTGTGAGTTGTTCTGCTTTTGTGAATTATCTTATGCAGAAATTTTATACAACAAACTAGTGAAATTTTAACAAAAAACATAAAAACCTTCTTCATAATCGGTAGATTCCACATATTTTTCGGATAAGATTTCACTTTCCAAAAACATTCGTGCCCGAAAAATTCTGGAATGACTATTTTTCAATATTTTACAGAAATCAAATTATCTTGTAAAATAATTTGATTATCTGATTTTTTACATATAATGAATGAGTCAATTTATAATCATTAAGTCTATGCCACAAAACACTCTCATTATCTTTCAGGATAAGAAGATTCGTCGTATCTGGCATGAGGATGAATGGTTTTTCAGTGTAATTGATGTAGTGAGTGTATTAACTGAAAGTACCAACCCTCGTGATTACTGGTACAAGATGAAGATTCGTATGGAAGATGAGTCTGGGAATGAACTGTCGACAATTTGTCGACAGTTGAAGCTCGATGCGCCTGATGGGAAAAAACGCGAAACAGATTGTGCTAATACCGAGGGAATCCTTCGTATTATCCAAACTATCCCGTCTCCAAAAGCCGAACCATTCAAACGATGGCTAGCACAGGTAGGTTCGGAACGTATCAAAGAAATCGAAAATCCAGAATTGGCACAGGAGCGGATGAAGGAACTCTACGAACAAAAGGGATATCCGAAAGATTGGATCGACAAACGATTACGAGGTATGGCGATTCGTCAGAATCTGACCGACGAGTGGCAAGATCGAGGGATCACGAGCCAAAAAGATTATGCGATTTTGACAGCAGAGATTTCCAAAGCAACATTTGGGATGACACCGAGTGAATACAAGCAATTTAAGCATATCCCCGAAAAATCCAAAGCGAATCTTCGAGATAATATGACGGATCTGGAGCTCATCTTCACTATGCTTGGAGAAAAAGTGACGACCGAGATTTCGAAAAAAGAAAAACCGAATGGTGTCCCAGAAAGCAAGAAAGTGGCAAAACGAGGCGGAAGCGTGGCTGGAAAAGCACGACTGGAGACAGAAAAAGAGCTGGGGCAGAGCATTATTTCGGAGGAAAATTATCTGCCGTTGAGGAAGTCCGTGAGGAGTTTGAAGGGAGGGGAGAAAGATGATGGAACGGTGGATGCGGAAGTGGAAGAGAAGTAGTATAAAAAGCAAATATCCCCCAGTTCATTGAACTGGGGGATATTGTTTACTTTGTCGCATTATAGAGAGAGAATATTTCAGAGTCGGAAAGTGCTCGATTGTAGATGCGAGCTTCATCGATGATTCAATCATATCCTTGGCTATATTGAATATTATTCCCCAATATCACATCTCAACTAGACAGATTGATGGCTTGATTTAAGGGATATGTTATTTCGCCTACTTTCAATCAATCTAGATATGATACACTTGTCGTGTTATTATCTTTTATTACAAGAGTCAATAAATGATACGTATTGGTATTCTGCCAAGAAAGAGCTGGTTTCGGTATTATCAAGGTTCAGGTACTGGAAATTGCATTATCCTTTCAGTACATAATTCGTCGGAGATTTCATGGTGCATTTCCAACATCTCATCAAAATAGATAATCAAGGTCATTTGGAATGATTCGTCTATCTCTTTGAATGCTAAGTATGGCTCAGGTCAAACTATTATTTTCCACTACTCGAAATAATACTGGCATGGTATTGAGTGGATTTCAACTCATCTCCTTTACAAGGAGGGATATGGTCACAGCATCGATATTATTTTTAAAAAGCTTTCATAAGTTAATGCCTTCTGAATTTACTGAAAATAATCTTCATTTTCACTGTCTTCAATCAGCCATGATTGTACCACTTAATGTGCCGTTATTTCCATTTCCACTCAGGTCAGCTAATTTTCAACTCGGGTCAAGAGTTTCCATGTCCCAATATCCGACCAATGATGTATCATATATCATTGGATCATTCTTTTGGGTGTAACTTGCTTTTAAGCTCACGAGTCGTACTCCAGTTCAAAAAATAGTGATTTTATTGGAAAAATAAGCCGTAAAGCCGGTATTTGTTGTCATAATATCCACTCCCGTTCAACTCTCCTGCACTGGCTGTAAACTTCCGCTCGCCAAGAGTATTCCAAGGGTGTCGCCTTTGGTCACGGGACTTCTCTTCGAGTAATCGGAACCTTGGTTTGCATATGCATTCGGTATAAATGCCGTGACCGTACTGCTATCCTCAAGGAAATTCATGAGTTGCATCTTGGTTTGATTGGCATTCACCGAGTAGGTAGTGTATATAGTTGCATCACTTGGGTCAAGCGTACCTCACTTTGATAATCCAGCTATGCTTCCAATCAGATCCTGAGCGAATCATTGATATCAAATAACAGTACCGGAAGCGGTTATATTTACTAAATTTTCCGGAAGAGGGTAACTTCCGGATTTAATCTGAAATGTGTCCAGTCATTTTTTAAGACTTGTCATATTCGATACACGAGCACTATCGCGAGCCGATCCGGCAAAACCTCCAAGTTGGATAAAAGCAATAGTTCCGAGGATGACAAGAATCGTGATGACGACGATGAGCTCGACAAGAGTGAAGCCACGATATTTTGTCATGCTGAATTTATTTCAGCATCTTCCATTTTGCTTGGAACTACAAAGGAGAAATGAGGAAGATCTTTCTCGTAGGCAATCCTTTGGGACCGAAACAGGTTCGAATGCCCCCGAAGACAGTCCTACAGAGGGACGATTATTATTTGTTGTTTCCATGAGGGGAAAAGTGAAAAAGTAAAATCTCAAACAAATCCATTATCGTGTTTTCTTTTTGCTTTTCAAGTTTCGCTTTGAAAAAGAATATCAAAACACTAAAAAAGCGACTATTATGAGGTAATCGCCCTGAATTTCCTATAAAAAAGAGGGTAATTATCCGTTGTCGCCAGACAAAACCCATTATTCGCCACAAAAAACGAAACGTGAGGTGGATAATTACCCACTTCTATCCATTTTTTAGTGGCATCGTAAAAAAACGATGTAACTATAACAAGTTTTATCTGGCAGGGGAAAGTCTATGGATTTTCAGGAAAAAGCAAGTGAAAGATATTCTTTGGATTTTTCTTTTTTGTATTTTTTCATTTTTCCATATAATTCTAGTTAATATCTAACTATAATAGTTACTTTTTAACTCAGAAAATATGAAAAAAAGTGAAATTACCGAGCGTAAAATATATACATACCTTATGGATCATCCAGGGAGTTCTGCTCCGCAGATAGCAGAGAAGCTTGGTATAACAAGGATAACGGTATTCCTCTATCTCCAAAAACTTATCGAAGGGGAAAAGGTTATGCAAACGGGTGCTCGTTCCAGTACTCGATACTTTGTCGATACGCGAGTATTGTCGGATATGTCTGTGAGTCCAGAGAGTGTGGTAGAATATATCATCCATCAAACCAAGATGGAATATGGTGAAGATATACTTCCGTCACACGTGAATGAGATTTTTAATACCTATTTTCTCTTTTTGGATTCCCGGGATCGATTTTTTATCGGAATAGAGGGTTTTGTCCTTTGGTGTCAGGATGCAAGGCATGATTTTTCTTCTCGTATCCGAGAAAAGGCCTATGAATATTTTACACTTGTGGGGAGCATAGAGTATCGACGAAAGAAGCATGAATTCTTTGATGCTACGGAACTCGCACGAAAAAATCTGGAAGATGAGATGGATATCGGATTTGATGTATTTCTTTTTCATGACGTTTTTGCTCTTCCGGATGGTTATGGAAGAACGAGAATAGCACTGGAACTTGCTTATGGGAAGCAAAACGGAGATAAAACTCTTCTCGGGCACGCTATCGCTTCCAGTGGAGAGGCTATCAGGAATTATAGTACAAAACATGCCATCGATGCAATCATCTATACTCCTCCAACACAGGGGCGCAATATCCAATTTCGTGATGTACTGGAAAAATCTCTCCAAATGCCTCTAGAGAAGATTCGTGCAGAAAAAATACACCTGCCGAATACCATACTTCAGGCACAAAAGAACATTCGTGATCGCCGTTTGCGAATTCAGAATGCACGTAATAGTATCATGGTAGACATTCCATCAAATCTCCAAACCCTTTCTCATATCCTCATCCTCGACGACAGTTTCACGACCGGCGCGACTCCGAATGCGATTGCTCTCAAGCTCCGAGAAGCAGGATATAAAGGGAAAATTACCATCATCACCATTTGCGGATCGTTCAGTTACGATCTCGCGATTATGGAAGACGAGATATAGGGATCATCGTCCTAAAAATTTCTGAAATCACGATTTTTCTTTTTACAAAGGCAAAAAAATAATTATCATTCCCGAAAATATCGTCAAATAAGATAATTTTGGTTTCTCCCGCCTCTCTCTTGAGTAGAAGAGGGGGAAATATCTTCATTTGCGATAAAACTTTCTAACCAGATTCGTACCATATGTTCTCAAAAGTTTTCTCCGTATCGGTGAACGGGCTCTCATGAAATAAAATAGACGTGGAACTCGATGTGAGCAATGGAATGCCCGCATTCAATATCGTCGGACTCCCTGATACAGCGATCCAAGAGAGCAAGGAACGAGTCCGAAGTGCTCTCAAGAACTCGGGATTCGCCTTCCCATCCACCCGCATCACGGTCAATCTCGCCCCAGCGGATATCCGCAAAAAAGGACCGAGCTTCGACCTCCCGATCGCGATCGGCATCCTCTGTAAGGAGTATGAATTTGTCGAAGATTACATCGAAAACAGTCTCTTCGTCGGAGAGCTCGCCCTCGATGGGAAACTTCGAAGTGTGAGCGCCATCCTTCCATCGGTCATATTTGCCAAGGAACAGGGCATCAAGTACGTGTTTCTTCCACAGGAAAACCTCGAAGAAGCCTCTCTTATCCCCTGAGTACACCTCGTCGGAGTCGAGAATCTCGCCTCATTGGTCGATATACTCACGGGAGCCAAACCCCTCCCCGAACATACCCCGATAGACCCGAAAGTATTTATCGAGAAATACAAATCCAGCACGAAAATTACCGGATTCGAGCACATCATCGGACAGGAGCACGCCAAGCGAGCCCTCGTCATCGCTGCTGCCGGAGGGCACAATATCCTCATGGAAGGACCTCCCGGATCCGGAAAAACCATGCTTGCCAAAGCGTTTGCCACCATACTCCCCGACATGGATTTCTCGGAGATGGTTGACGTGTCGAAGATATACTCGGTCGCAGGACTCTTGTCCAAAGACCACCCGCTCGTGTTCACGAGACCGTTCCGAAAAGTGCACCATACCGCGAGCGGAGTGAGCATCATCGGAGGAGGGCGAGACTCCCGTCCCGGGGAGATAAGTCTCGCGCACAAGGGTGTGCTCTTTCTCGACGAATTCCTTGAATTTGATGGGAAGCTCCTCGAAATGCTCCGACAACCGCTCGAAGACGGGGAGATCAGTATCAACCGGGTCAATGCGAGCTATATCTACCCGGCAAAGTTCGTCCTCATCGGAGCCCTGAACCCCTGCCCGTGCGGATTCCTCGGAGACAAGGAGAAGTCATGTATCTGTTCGGAATCACAGATCGAACGGTACCGCTCCAAGCTCTCCGGACCCATCCTCGACCGCATCGATCTTTTCATTCGAGTACCTCGCATAAAAGTCGAGGATTTCAGCGAACACAAGAAGGCACCGAAAACATCAAGAGAGCTCAAGGAGCAGATCGAACAAGCCCGAGCCTTCGGGAGAGCCCGATTTGCCGGAACCAAGAAAACCTCCAACGCCGAGATGGGCAATGAAGACGTTGAGAAATACTGCATCCTCGGACCGGAAGAGGATACCTTCATCAAAAATGCCATGGAACGACTCCAACTCTCAACCCGGATATACTTCCGGATCCTGAAACTCGCCCGAACCATTGCCGATCTGGAAGGGTCGACTGATATCAAGCTCCCGCACTTGGCGGAGGCACTCAGTTATAGGAAGATATAAAGAAAACCCTCGGAAATTTCCGAGGGTTTTCTAGATTAGATATGCACAGATTCTCAAAAATCCACCGTAAAAGTACTCCCCACACCCTTCTCACTCTCCGCTCGGATCGTATATCCGAGTTTTTCTACCGCAGTCTTGACGAGAAAGAGTCCGAGTCCTGAGCTGTTTCCAGTGTTTCGGGATGCATCTTCCTGATAGAGACGATCCCATATCTTCCCGAGATTTTCTGGGGCGATTCCGATTCCCGAATCCCGAATACAGAGTGATTTCTGAGAGAGAATGATATGAATCTCTCATTGTGCCGTGTATTTAAAAGCATTACTAAGGAGATTCGAGAAGATGAGATGGAGGAGGGAAAGATTGGAGGAGAGGATGACTCCTTTGGAGATATCCTTCACCACACGGAGTCATTTCCCCTGGTAGAGCTCTGCTGTTTGAGTGACAAGCTCTTCCATGAGCTCCGAAACATTCACATCCGCCATTTGTGGAATCTCTTTCTCGATGCGGGCAATCATGAGGAGCGTGGAAATCATGGCATCGAGCGTTTTTATCTGCTCTCCGATATGTTGCAGTCCTGTTTTATGCTCCCCACTCTTGAGAGCATAATCGATTTCCGAATGGATAATCATGAGTGGGGTCTTGAACTCGTGTGCCGCATCGGTGGTGAATTGCTGGAGTGTTTCTGTCTGCGATTGTATCTTATTAAATGCTTCGGAAATTGTTTCTGCGACGATCATGAATTCATCATCTTTTTTCCCAGTAACAGGGAATGTTGGGATAGGAGCATTGACCGAAAATGATCGGATATAGGTAATGATTCTTGAGAGAGGACGGAGGGAATAACTGGCAAAGAAGAAAGATACAAATGCGGTTATGATAAAGAAGATCACAAGAAGGAAAAGAGATATTTTGGAAAGTAATACCTGTTCTTTTACGTGTTCGGTAACGTCATAAGGGAATCAAACGGTTCCGATTTTTGGGATAGAGAAAACAAAACGGATATAGATACTTTCTCCACTTTGGTACATACCAAAGATGTCCGTTTTCTTGTCAATCCATTCCACAGAAAAAAAAGAACCGCTCCCATGTGTCTCGACCATGCCGGATTGTGTCAATACAGCCTTGACAAAGATATCTATGCGTTCATCGTTCGTAAGAGCTCCTGATGCTTCGGAAAAAACAACCATAGATATTTTTTCTATCTTTTCAAGCGTTTCGGCACGCTCATCATCCTTCCAGTTATAGAAATAATAGATATTGAGCACAGCAACAAACAGGACCAAAAGAGCACTAGAAAAGAACGTAAATATAAAAGCGGTTCTCGTAGATGTTTTGAGATGAGGAAATAACATAAAATTATATTTTTGATGAAGAAAAAATATATCCATACCCCTTGATAGTTTCAATCATCTCGGGAGAGAGTTTCTTGCGGAGATTGGAGATGTAGACATCGAGCTTGTCACTCTCAAAAAGACTTTCTCCTCCCCAGACATGTTCTATGATATCCGCTCGGGAAACGGCTACTTTTTCGTGGGTTATAAGGTATTCAAGGATCAGAAACTCTTTCAAGGGAATATGTACCGGTTCTCCGTCTTTGAGAATGGTCCTTTTCTGGAGATTGATCACGATATTTCCATGAACGATCTCTTTGAATGCTTCCTTTTGGGAGCGCCTGAGCACGACGAACATGCGAGTCTCCAGCTCTTTGAGATCGAACGGTTTCACGAGGTAGTCGTCCGCTCCGCTTTCTAGCCCCGTGATCCTCTGAGAAAGCTCATCTCGGGCCGTGATCATGATAATGGGGATGTTCTTATTTTCGTGTACCTTTTTGCACACCTCGAAACCGTCCAACACCGGAAGCATTCCATCAAGGAGGATAATGTCATGGTCGCCGGAGAGTGCCATATCGAGTCCGGTCTGTCCGTCAAAAGCGATTTCCACCACCCACGCATCCAGTTCCAGATACCGTTTGATGTTTCTGGAAATATCCCGATTGTCTTCGATGAGGAGAACTTTCATTATTGTTTTTCTATAACGATATAGGCACTTCCGACATTTCCGGCTTCGTCTGTCGCCGTAACCACCACGGAGTTGAACCCGGTTTTCATCCGCTGTCGTCCCGCTCCGGACACGACGATCTTATCTGAAGCGGATTGATCGTCGGTTACCTTGACCAGCACATTGATGAGCGAATCGGTTACCACATCCCCATCTTTATAGTTCGTAAACTCTATCACGGGCGGAGTGGTGTCGGTTTCTTTCTGAGAAACGAGAGTTTCTGGGGCTGGTGCCACAGTTGTTTCCACCGACTTTTCGGGAATGGTTTCAGATGTCGCTTTCGGCTTCGTGTACTTTCGGACGGAGGTGTACTGATTCGCATCGGAAATACCGGAAAGCGCCCAGAAACAGAGGGTCATGACCATACAAACCGAGAGGAGTATATTTAGTTTTTTCATAGATATGTATTAAAAGACGGAAAGAGTAGAGTGTATTAACACGAATTACGAAATTGATTTTCCCCTTATTGGAGAGAAGAATCAAATCCTTGTCATTCCGACCGCAGTGGAGGAATCCCTTTAATTCGGTATATTGACACTGTATTATGAGAAGCCACTAAATCTGAATTATTAGAGAGATTTTGGAGTCGTACTCCCTATGACTCGGTTAAAAGGGATTAACCCCACAAGGGGGAGCTACGGCTTCGACTTCGTTTCACTTCGCTCGGAATGACAGATACTTCATCTCTCATTTTAAATCAAGAATAAATTTTGTAATTCGAGTTATTAGAAGATTTCATGATATATTTTGTCGAATCCCTGTGCCTTCAGATCGGACGTGACCTGCTCTATCATCGCAGGATTCCCACACAGATAGAATTCGGTCCCCTTCGGAAATTCAAACTGCATGCAATCGATACGACCGTGACGATATCCAGGAACTTCCTCGCGAGAGAGAAAAATATGAGTGGTGAGTTTCGATATGTTTTGGAGGAGGTCGGTGTAGAATAGACTCCCCGAATCCTGTACCCCAAAGAGGAGGGTCTTTTCCGCATCGGGAAGCGATCGCATCATGTTCACGATGGGAGAAAGTCCGGTTCCTGTCGCGATAAATACCTTCGGATTGGTATTCTTTTGAAGCACGAACGATCCGTAGATCCCCTCGATTGCGATACTATCTCCCACTTTGAGACTCCTGAGGACATATCCACCTCGTCCGGCCGTGAGCTTGATGCAGAATGTCAGACGTTTGCCATCCGCCTCCACCACCGAGTAAGAACGATAGAAGATACCATCCCGGTCTCGGAGTGCTACTCGCCCATACTGTCCGGGGATCACCGGGAATACCTCCTGAGTCTCGATCACGAGTTCCAGAGTGGTCGGATTGAGGAGATTCGTTTCCACTACCTGAGCAGGAGTATCGTTTTTCTCGTATGCCTCCTCGTACGGAACGAAATCGCTTTTCCCGACTCCGCAAACCGGACATACCCAATCGTCGGGAATATCCTCGAAACGGGTTCCCGGAGCTATGCCACCGTCGGGGTCGCCGTATTTTTCGTCATAAATCCATCCGCACGGTACGCAACGGTAGCGAGTGGCTTTTGTGGCAGTATTCCCCATGGAAACGGGTTTTTCTCTCAGGTATGCAAGCGTTCGAAGGAATACGAGTGCTCCGATAGTGATCATGTAAAATTCATCGAATCGGGATGCGAATGCGATATGGAGTGCGACGATGAGAAAAAGCGGATACGTCAGAGATTGGAGCTTCTTCCAAAAGTTCTTCAGGAGTCGAACCGAGAAATTGTTCGAGGTGATTGCAAGCACTGCCATGACCAGAAGTGCCACGACTCAGGAGGCAACATCGAGCTCTTTGAAATGTGCGAGTACAAAGAAGGTCTTTTGATACGTATATTCCGCATCAAAATACACCGTTCCATGAGCGAGTGCCGCAAGAAATGCCAGTACTCCGAATACGCGTCTATACGGGGCAAACGCATCCTTTTTCACGAGAGCAATCAGAGGCGTGACCGCAAGTGCGAGGGCAAGGTAGAGAAATGAAACTCTTCAGAAATCTCGAAGCAAGAGATTCATCTCCCCCGATTTCGAGAGATAAAAGGCGATGAAGAGAACAATTCCCGGGACAAGGGAAAAAAGGTATCGAAGCATGGGGAATATATGAAAGATAAGAGACTTGTATGCAAGAAAAATTCCGCAATATATCTTACGGAATTTTCTCGAAAAGCAATCTGGTTTTTAGCTCGCTTTGGTGGTTGTACTCACTTTTGCGGCGGCGGCCGCCTGGGCTGCTTTTGCGGCGGCGGCAGCTTGAGCTTTTGCGGCAGCTTGAGCGGCTGCTCTATCTGCAATAGCTTTTGCCTGAGGCGCAGCTTGAGTGTTGACAGAAGAAGAAACGGTTGTTGAAACCGTGGATGTTACCGGTTTTGACACAACTGTCGAAGTCGCAGTTTTCAGGGGAGCGGACGATTTTACGACCGTTCTCTTGATGGTATTCGCTGCAATCGTTCGAACCACTGGTTTTGCCACCACCATGGGATTATTTTCCCGAAGATAGGCGACAAGTGCATCTTTGGTTTCAAATTCACGACTCGTGATGCTTCCATCTGGGCGTTTGAACGTATACATGTCGAATGTAACATTGTAGATAACCGCATACTGCTTTCCATTCGGAGCAATATAGCCTCCTTCTTCCTGAAGCTCAGGATTGTTCTGATCCAGATAATTTATGAGCCTCTGAGTCGTTGCAAACTTCTTGGAAGAAATAGTTCCGTCTGGGCGTTCGAAGATATACGAACCGGTAGAAAGTGCGATGATGCTGTACACTTTCCCATTCGGAGCCGTATAGGAAGTAGGAATGGTGGACTCGAATAGAGTTGTTGCAGTCGGAACATTTTTGTGCGTATTCGGAGTAACGACTGTAGTGGATATTGGTGTTGTCATGACCGGAGTCGTCACTGTGTTGGTTGCCACGACTGTGGAAGTACGTGCCTGGGAGAGAGCATTGTCGATCGCATCTTGAATGGCCTTGGACGTACCGGTCGCTCCCGTTACGGTATCGATAGTCGTAGTACTGGAACCGATAAGTTTCTGAAGTGTCGCATCCCCCTGAGCACGAGTATATTTCCCATTTCCGGAAACGGTGAAGCTCGTGAATGAAGCAGCAGATATTTTCCCGGAAGTGATAGTGAGAGATACTCCGTAATCGACACTTCCGCCTCCAAAGGAATATTTTCCAATCCCGGTGTATGTTCCGTCTCGAAACTGAGCAGGAGTCGTAACAATAACAGGAGTAGGAGCAGGGGACGGGATAGGTGTTACCACAGGAGCAGGACTGGTTGTAGGGGTAACGGGAGTTCGAGCGTTTGAGGAAGTAGGAGTGGGAGTTGGGGTCGTTGTACAAGACTGGCGTGGAACTTGCGTTGCCGTACCAGAGGCATTGGTGACGGTGTCATAAACAGTCGTACAAGTCTGAGTCGGAGGAGGAATTGTGGATGTATTGGAGTTCGTTGGAGTGGTTTGAGTGGGAGTACTACTCGCAGGAGTGGGAGTACTGGTCGTAGTGGTCGGGATAGTGGTGGTACTTGTCGAAGTGGAACTGCCCTGAGAAGACGTACGATAATGGTCGTCATCTTCATCATCGGATTCTCAAACTTCACGTCGAGAACTCCGTCGTTCATGAGATTCATTCTCATTCTCATGCTCATCATCGTCTGCATGAGCAATGGTCGCTATCTGACGTACGTTCCAGAACTCACTGGATATGTTGTTACTCCCAACGGAGACGATACCGAAAAAAGAAACTCCACAGAGCAAGAAGATACTTCCTATGGCGATGATTCGTAAAGATTTTTTCATATGAAAAAAGTAAAGAATAGAAATGTTTATGAAATGGAGAATACGTACTCACCTTAAACGAAGCTTAATTTTCCACGAAATCAAGTTCGTATTTTTCTGAAAGTCCTTTAGTAGAGAGGAGTTCTCCGGCACTCGTGAATATGAGTCCGTCCATGCCGTGCTGTTCTATGAGGCGAATCCCCTCGGAAACAGGAGCATTGAAAACACTCTTGGTAAATCCGTCACATCGAGCACATTCGGGAGATATGAGCGTCACACTGACGATCGCGTGCTCGTTTCCAAGCGTTTTGGGATTGATGAGGTGATGGTATGCTTGCTGATTCATATCCCATTTTCGCTTGTAGCTCCCCGATGTGGCGATCGCCGCATCCTGCAGGACGATCGAAGCGATGACTTCTTCGGTGAATGGGTTCTCGATCCCGATAATCCATCCATTTTTCGAACTCTC
This sequence comes from Candidatus Altimarinota bacterium, assembly GCA_028689245.1. Taxonomy (GTDB): domain Bacteria; phylum Patescibacteriota; class Gracilibacteria; order BD1-5; family UBA2023; genus UBA1545. Next base: position 12,592 of record JAQTWO010000020.1, read on the forward strand.
GCGATTGCCGCTCGCATAGATATCCCCTCCGGCGTTGATGAAAAAGTTATCGTACCCGAAGAGTCGAAGCAGCTCTGATCCTTTGTCCACTGCCCATCCTTTCCCGATTCCTCCGAAATCGAGAGCCTGTCCGGGCTCCAGAGTTATGACATCATCCGTTATCCGCACGGCGTCGAAGTCGGTGTTCACGACCCCTTCCGCCGCTTCGAACTTCCCTTGCTCGAAGGAGTTCCGGTACCCGAGTTTCGCGACCGATACGAGCGGGTTGAAGAATCCATCCGTCTCCGCATACATCTTTTTCGAGAGATACATGAGCTCCAGGAAACGCTTGGAGACGCTCATCTTCTTGTGTCTATTGAGGAGGCTCAGATCGGAGTCTGGGAGGAATCGGGAGAATTCCTGTTCGACGGAGGAGAAATAATCGAATACGTAGCCGATTCGCTCCGGGGTCTTCGGATCTTCGGAAACGACTCTCACTTCTATGGAAGTGCCGAGGAGTTTGCGGGTTTCAGTATATTGCATATAGGGAGGGGGAGAAGTAAATATTACATCAATGTATAGGAGAACCTTAAATAAACCTTAACCTCAAACGAGATTTGACAAATACCGTATTTTTTCTACTCTGTCTCTGTATATTATCCCTTATACATCTTCCATGTCTTCTACCATGCTCGTCATCTTCGGTGCCACCGGCGATCTCACGAAACGCAAACTCGTGCCCGCTCTTTTTTCGCTTTACCGGCAAAATGCCCTCGAACATACTTCCGTCCTCGCGATCGGGAGAAAGGATTTTCGATCGGGAGAATTCCGAACCTACCTGAGATCCGAATCTTTTGGCTATGCAGACGATACCTCCAAACAAGAAGATTTTTTGGAGAAGATAGACTATCTCGGACTCCCCATCAACGATCCAGCAGGATACGAACCTCTTCGAGAGGTTCTCCAGGCTCACTCGGACAAAAACATCGTTTTCTATCTCTCGACCCCATCCGATCTTTTCGAGCCGATCATATTGGGAATCGCCCAGATCGGGTACAATACCGCTTCTGCCCGCGTGGCATTTGAAAAACCCTTTTGACTCGATCTCGAAAGTGCCACAGCACTCAATACATTCGTGGCAAAAGCCTTTTCCGAAGAGCAGATTTTCCGCATCGATCACTATGTCGGAAAAGAAACCATCCAGAATATCCTCGCCTTCCGATTTGCAAATACGCTCTTTGAACCCCTCTGGAACAACCACTACATAGACAACATCCAGATCACTGCCACAGAATCTCTCGGCGTGGAAAATCGCGGGACCTACTATGACCATTCGGGAGCACTCCGCGACATGATACAGAATCATCTCTTCCAGGTCTTGTCACTTGCAGTGATGGAACCGCCTCATGCTCTGACAAGCGCGGCCATTCACGACGAGAAAGTGAAAGTCATCCGCTCGCTCCGACTCGGAACCGATCTTGCGTCTCATGTGGTTTTCGGTCAATACGAGGGATACAAACAGGAATCCTGAGTGTCCACAACCTCCGACACAGAAACATTTGCCGCTCTCAGACTCGAAGTGCACAACTGGCGTCTCAAGGGTGTGCCGATCTATCTCAGAACCGGGAAAGCTCTCGCGGAAAAGAAAACCAAAGTAGTCATAGAATTCCGGAAAAATGCCTCGATTCTGTACAACGAGCAGGACAATATCGATCGGAATCGCATCATATTCGAGATAGCTCCGCACGAAGGGATATCCGTCGGTTTCAATGTAAAAGAACACGGAGAGACCAAGAAAACCCGAGCTGTCTGGTCGGAGTTCATCGAATCCAAAGAGTGACCGGAAGCCTACGAACGCATCCTCGGCGATCTCCTCCTCGGAGACCATACGCTCTTCACGAGGTGGGATATGATCGAGGAATCCTGGAAAATCGTCGACCATCTCGTCAACTGCAAGGAACATTGTCCCATCCTCTTCCCGTACGAAAAAGGAGGGAGATGACCGCAAGCCGCTGACGAACTCTTGGCGATGGACGGACGGGAGTGGTATGAGTAAATCTTATATGGGATATAACGGGTTATATTCAGATATCCTGTACCGAAAAATAGAGAATGTCTTTTCGCAGCCGAAAATTCGTATTTATTCTCATTTTTTTGAACAGAAAGTTCCGTCATTTTCATTGTATTTTTCCACCCATTCCTTCGGATTTCCATAATCGGCGAAATCGTTGTACCAGGCATGTGGCGAGCGTGGATGTTGTGTTGCTTTGAGGGGACACCAGTACCGCTCCGTTCGGGCTCCGATCTCAACTGCATACGCAAAGAGTCCGTTCATATAACTACAGTAGAGACAGTTGATCTTCTGGAACCAATTGAGGTAGTCGAGGAATCGTCTCTCATATATGAAATAATCGGATCTTTTTACTCTCGGTATCCGATAGAGTAAAAATGCCGTATACTGATATGCGGTCAGAAAAATATCCAAAATGATAGCAGGCACTATCATCATATAGATAAATGGGATGGAGAGGATGTGACGAATGGGGGCATTGAACACCATCCGAAAAAAACTCTCTCGGAATTGTTTGTTTTTACGAGAAAATTCTTCCAAAAAGACAACTTTTCGTTTCTCGATAGAGTATCCGTACTGCTTCGTGAGTCGATCGTATTCTTTTTCGAGATCACGTCTGAGCGATTCAAAGCGTTTGATAAGTTCCGTAATTTTAGATGGCATAAGAAGAATAGTTATGAGGTGGTAACGTGTGTGGCGAGAAAGAGTCCGAAAACCCTTTTGGCTCCGTGTTTCTTGAGAAGCTTCGCACATTCGTTGACCGTTGAGCCCGTGGAGATCACATCATCCACGAGGATAATGTCCTTTCCCTGGATATCATGTGCATATTTCGTACGAAAAGAGAAACTATTGCGAACATTTTTCAGACGAGCACTCCGGGAGAGCTGTGCTTGATGCTTGGTCATTCGGCTTTTTCTCAGGAGCGGAAGAAAAATATTCCCCTCTACCTTGGCAACCCCCTTGGCAAGAAGTTCCGAGTGATTATATCCACGTTTCAAGTATGAGAAGATATGGAGCGGGATCGTGGCGACAATCGCATCTCGATCCGTATTTTCCAGACAAAAGAATTCAAAACACTCGAGAATCTTCGGGAGAAGTACTTCCTTCTTGTGTTTTTTGGAATAGTACTTGTACGCTTCCAATTCCGCTTTGAAAACATCCGTGTACTCCAGTGCGACAAATGTCCCGTCCAAGTGCCAATATTCGCCCATTTGCTCTTGGTAGTAGGGATTCTTGTCGATGAAAAGCTCCTGAAATTGCGGAGCTTCCTCGGGCACGAGAAACACATGGGAGAGGAAAATACCGATTCGATCCAGAAATGCCATATGACTAAAAGAGCTTAGAAAGAAACCCATCGTCCGCCACTTCCATCTTCCTTTCTCTTGCGATTTCTTGATAGAGTTCCCGTTCCTTCTTACTCAAATGCGTTGGAATCTTCACATTCACTGTGATGAACAGGTCGCCTTTCTGATCTTTGGAGATGTGTTTTACTCCATCTCCTTTGAATTTGAGAATCTCACCGTGCTGAGTCCCGGATTTTATTTCGAGAATCCGCTCCCCGAGAACTGGAAGCTTCAGGGTCTTCTTGGTTCCGAGCACCGCCTCAACCGGATCGATTTCGACCGTGTAATAGAGATTCGCATCTTCTCTTGTCAGCCCGTCAATACTGTCGGGAATATTGAAAGTTATGTACAGATCCCCGGATGCCGAACCGATTCCGGCATTTCCCTCTCCACGAACCTTGATAGTCATCCCATCATCGATTCCCGCGGGTATTTCGATTTCTTTTTCGGTTTTAATGGTTTCTCGTCGTTCCCCGTGACACTTAGTACACTTGTCGGCAATAATCTTTCCGGTTCCGTGACACATGTCACAGATTCCGGTCTGTTCCATAACTCCGAAAATGGTCTGAGTTCTTCGCCGAACCTGTCCAGCTCCTCGACACTGGCTACATTCCTTCGGTTCGGTTCCTTTCTTCGCTCCAGTTCCGCTGCATTCGGTACAAACCGTTTTCCGCGTATAGGATACGGTTTTCTTTAGCCCGGAAAGAGCTTCCGCAAAGTCGAGCTTGACCCGGATCTCGATGTCTTCCCCTTCTACTCCGCTCGTCCGTCGTCGTGCTCCACCACCCTGGAATCCGCCACCGAAAAAAGACTCGAAAATATCCGAGAAATCCATGTCCGTATGGAATCCGCCC
>JAQTWO010000021.1 GCA_028689245.1 Candidatus Altimarinota bacterium
TGTTCTTTGTATTGAATGTTGGAGGAATTACCTATGCTGTAAGCTTCCCAGGAATCGCACCTGACGGCACGACCAGCACGGGTGGAAAGTTCTCAACCATTTTTAATAAAATACTCGCATCGGGAAACTATGCAACCGATACGACAGGGAAAGTGAAGCTCGCAACACTTTCAGATACGACGAGTCAGATCGGAACTTTGATCGCGGGGAAATGGTGCAAAACCGTAGGCGGGAAAATCGAGTGTACTTCAAATGCTCCGACATGATCCTCAAATGATTGTCTTATAATCACTCCAGCCAATTCAGTAGCTTGTCATAATGCTCTGATATTGAGTCGTGCTACAGGATACGATTGACACGGGTTCAATCTCAGGGATTCTTATCCATATTATATGTATGGAAATTGTAATCTGGACGGAGTTACTCTCGCACACCCAGGATACAGATTTGCATGGCCAGCTTGAGCTGCTATTGTCCTAAAGAATGTAAATGGTCGCCTTTGGGCTTATGGGAAAAACTTTCCGACTCATGTTTGGGGTGCCAGTGGCTGGTGGTTGTGATATTCTGGTCAAGCAGACATGCCATTGTGTGATTTATCTGAAACCTTACAGTGTACCACATGAATGTTTGAACCTGCTTATCTCACAGTAAGTATCGATGCTGGACTTTCATGAATAACAACAAGTTGTGGTACTTATTGATGAGCCGTATCTCATACATATGACTTCTAATTCATAATATTTTCATTTAACTCATTTATCTATTTTATCATGCTTAAAAGACAAAACATTCTTATAGGAATGGTACTGATTATTGTAACTACGATTATGAGCATTTTTATATATCAGTCCTCCAAGAGAATTGCTTCACTGGAGAAAATAACAAACGCAAATACTATACTCATGAGTTCCCTATCTATGGGCATGAATCAATTTCTAGAAAATCATACTGACGTTCAACAGATAAACTCAAAGAAAGTTCTTGAGAATCATATCGTAGGTAAGATTGTTATTATGTGAGAAAAGAATATAACCGTGGAAGTGGAAATCAATAAGGAGTCTCTTAAAAAGATGGGGATTGAACCAGAACTCGGTAAATCCCTTCCTACACAAAAATACATCGTCCGAGTAAATCAGGACACAAAATTTATTAGCAGGAAATTTGCAGAATTAACAATAGGAGATATGCTCATAATTGAATACCATATGCCAACTTCTGAGAATACGCTTGACGCCACTAATATTTCATATGTACCATCCATGCCTACTCTTGATAAGCACTTAGAAAAATAAATTACTCCTATATCTACATTTCATTGCATACTTAAAAACAAGTCTTCATGATATGAAACAACCCATAATTCCTCATAACACCAAAAGTCCCCATGATTTATGAAATCATGGGGACTTTCTAACACCTCATCGTGAGTTTGTTGCATGGTAAATTCCCATGAATGCTTTCTATAGCACCCTGCTCTTGATTTCCCCGGGGTTTTCCGTATTATCTGGACGAAATTTATCTCTCCAGACCTCCTCATCATGATGCAAACATCTGAGCTCATGGCTCGTACCATTCCTCTCCTCTCCGGGATCGATTCTCTCTCCGAATCGGATATCCCGAAACTCCAGGATATTCTCCGAGAACACAATCAGCTCTATTATGCCGAACAATCGCCGATCATATCGGATCGGGAGTACGATACTCTTTTCCATACGCTCAAGACTTTGGAAGAGCGATATGGGATATGGGATGCGACTTCTCCGACAAAACGCATCGACGTGCTCGTCTCGACCCAGTTTGAGAAATGACTCCACGCCTCCCAGATGATATCGCTCGACAATACCTACGATGAGAACGACATAGCCGATTTCGAGGGGCGAATACGGAATGTGCTCAGACAAAAAAACAGGGAGATACATTCGGACTCTCCGCTCGAATACGCTATGGAACTGAAGTTCGACGGTCTCTGACTCTCGCTCACGTACCGTGACGGAGAGCTGGTCCGAGCCCTCACTCGCGGAAACGGAGTCGAGGGAGAGGACGTGACCATCAACGCCCTCCAGATCAAGAGCATCCCTCGGTCTATCCCGTTCAAATCCCAAGAAATAGAGATCCGTGGAGAAGTCGTGCTTCCTATTTCCGAATTCCTGCGAATCAATCGCGAGCGTATGGAAGCAGGCGAAAAAGTATTCTCCAACCCCCGAAATGCCGCATCGGGAAGCCTCCGACAGCTCGACTACACCATCACCGCTTCGCGGAATCTCGCATTTTATGCCTACAGTTTCCCGTATGCGGAAACGGAGGAAGGGAGAAAAGAACTTCGTCTTGCTTCCAGTTTTCTTACCCTCCCTAAAAGCCCTCACACGAACCATTTCCTATCCAGCCCTCACCCAGAGGGAGAGGGTGTTACTGGTATAATTGATAAAATTCCTCCTGCCCCCCTTTACAAAGGGGGTGATATCTCCACATACCGCCAGTATCTTTCGCTCCTCGAATCCTTCGGATTCGCGAAGACTCCGTATGTTTTCTCTGCCCGAAACCTCGGGGAACTCCAAGCGGAAATCCATCGACTGACACTTGATCGACCCACGTTCGATTTCGATATCGATGGTCTTGTGATCAAGCTCAACACTCTTGATCTGTGGGAGATTCTCGGTACCACGGAGCACCACCCGCGCTATGCCATAGCCTACAAGTTTCCTGCTCAGCACGTCCGTACACGACTCCTCTCTATCGAGCATTCTGTCGGACGAACCGGGATTATCACACCAGTCGCGATCCTCGAACCCGTGAATGTCGGATGAGTGACCGTGAGTCGTGCCACCCTTCATAACTATGACGAAGTTGCAAAAAAATGAGTCATGGAAGGAGATCAGGTTTTCATCGTGCGAGCAGGAGAGGTGATCCCCGAAGTTATCGGACCGATCGTGGAAGTGAGGAACGGAGAGGAGAAAACCGTCGTTCCACCGACCGAATGTCCGAGCTGTGGAACTGCTCTGGTTCAGGACGAAGGGAAAGTAGCCCTCTACTGTCCGGCACGAAATACGTGTCCGGCTCAAACCTCTGGTGCCATGAAAGCCTTTGTCGGGAAACACGGTGCCAATATCCTGACACTCGGTGACAAGATCATCGATCTTTTCATAGAACAGGGGTTCCTGACCGATTTCGTGAGTATTTACCGCCTCCAGAAATTCGCTCCAGCCATACGGGAGCTCGAAGGTTTCAAAGAGAAAAAAATCAACAATATTCTCGAAAGTATCGAGGCGAGCCGAACTCTGCCCCTCGCGAATTTTCTCGTCGCTCTCGGTATCCCCCAAGTGGGACGAAAAACCGGGAAACTGCTCGCGAAGTATGTTGTAGAGAAGATGAAGAGGAGAGAGAACGAGGAAGAGAGTAGTACTTTGTCATTCCTAACTTCCACTTCTCTCTCATCCAGCCCTCACCCTTTTTCACCTCACCCCGACCCTCTCCTAGGAGGAGAGGGAGAAAGAGGAGTTATTGATACAATCCCCCCTCTCCCATTGGGAGAGGGGTCGGGGGTGAGGGCTGATGAAGGAGGAGGAGGGATTATTTGAGATATCCTCACTCACCTCACCTACGAGGAACTCGAAGCCATCCACGATGTAGGTCCAGCAACTGCCGGAAGCATCGTGTACTATTTCGAGGAAAACGAAGCCATGATAGAGGAACTCCTCCGAGAAGTCCACCCGACCCTGCCACCCCTAACAAATGCGGATCAGATAGAGACATCCGGGAAACTCTCAGGACAATCCTTCTGTGTGACCGGAGGTTTCGAGGGTATTTCCCGCGATGAAATCCATGCCCTCATCGAGGAGCATGGCGGAGAGGTACGAACCTCTGTTTCCGCTAAGCTCGACTATCTCATCGTCGGAACCGACGCGGGTTCCAAGAAAGCCAAAGCGGAAGAGCTCGGAGTCAAGATTATCGACTTGGAGGGGTTGTATGCGATGGTCCATTAAGCCAATTCTAATTTCTTCTTTTCCCCCTCTCCTTCAAAAGGAGAGGGGGTTAGGGGGTGAGGCGAAGGATGAGAAATTGAGTTAATATGAGTATTGAGCTACAAGAGAAGAGATAGAACAAGAAAAAATCCCCGCGGTGCCTTTTGGCGGTGCGGGGATTATTTTTTTTGTACAACCAGGAAACGACATCATTAGTCATCCTGTCCCTTGTTGTAACGAGTGGCAATAATCGCCTTTTCTCTCAGAGCCTCGTGATTCTGAAGGATTTGAACCCGATGGGTTGTCATATACCGTTCTTCGTGGTATACCTTTATCTCTTCATTGATCATGAAGAATATTTCATAGCCTTTTTTTAAAGGAGGCATGAACAGAATCATAAACACATCTGTCAGTAATAACCATAAGCTATTACCAACTTTTGCGAGATCTTCTCGCAAAAGTTCTGAAACGCTTTTCCCTTTGATTAGTGGGTTTTGGGCGATTGTCATGGTGGATTGCTCCTATTGGTGGTGGGTTGTTGAAAATTTGCAACATCGCGAATATATGGAAAAATCCCGGCAAGTCAAAATGAAAATTGACTCTTCACATTTTCTTCACATAGTATATATTGAGGGTCCCGACGAAAAGGTGTATCTGATCCGCGTCCAATTTGTGCTATATTTTATTTTTCGTGCTCATCTGATTGACCACTACTTGTTGTGCGAGCATGAAGAGTGTTCCGATGAGCCAGTAGATTCCGACTCCCGCAGGGAAGAAATAGGTAGACGAGGCTATCATGATCGGCATTCCATAGAGCATGAACTTGTTCATGACACTCGGATCCGGCATGAAGGAAGGCTCTGCTTCCGTGTATTTCCCATCTTTTTTCTCGATGATTTTTTTCTCCATCTTTTCGAGCTTCTGCACATCGCTCTCTTTCGGGAGAGAGAGCTTGATCTGGAGCCACTGTGCTCCACCAACTGTGAGTGCGAGCACGGCACCTGTAATGCCACCGATAGAAAGGAGATGAATCCCAAAGAATTCCGTATTGATTTTCGCTATATCGAAGGTCGAAAGGAACGGATAGAGATAATAATAATTCGCAAAGTCCGTGATACCGAGGACCACCCAGTAGAGAACGATAAGGAGGGGCATCTGGATGAGGAGCGGGAGACAGGATCCGAGCGGATTTACCTGTTCTGCTTTATAGAGATTCATGAGCTCCATCCCCATTTTTGCCTGATCGCCCTTGAATTTTTCCTGAAGTTCTTTGATCTTCGGTTGGATCGCCTGCATCTTCTTGCTGTTTGCGAGGATATGATGCTGTGGAACGAGGAGGACAAGTCGGATAGTGATGGTTACGAGAATGATGGCAAGACCGAAACTATACCCTGGGATACTGGAAATGAGAAAGGCAAAGAGATTGAAGATCGGTGCATAAAACACATTTCGGAAGAGATTTCGGAAAAATCCCGGAGTATCCCCGATAGTATCAGCATAGGAAATTTTTCCATTAACCGTAAGTGCAAACTCGTATTTTCCCGGAGTCTGAAAGAGACGATAGAGAGAGGCGAGTACCAGCTTCTCTTTTGCTCCAGCCGGAACAGTGAGAGTTGTACAGAATTCCTGCGGAGGATTCGTCAGGAGATTATGGTCTTTTTTGATACTGAAATCACGACAGGTATCGATCGTGATACTGGTCGAAGTGGTATTTTGTATATCTATTACAGGAATATCCGGACTGACATACGAAGTTTTTTCCACATGAAGCACGACTTCATTTGTCGGAGTGACGACTGGTTTCGGTTGTGGCAACAACCAGTTCAGTGCCAGCATCGTGATCAAAAATACGAGGAGGAAATTCAGGAGACGAGTGTTCATTTGATAGAGGTTAGAGATTAGGGAGAAGAGGTAAGTTGTCGGAAATAACAAACTGTTCTCTCTTCTCTGGTTACTGGTAACTATTTATGGTGTCCTCGACTGGAATCGAACCAGTGTCTGAGCCTTAGGAGTGCCCTGTTCTATCCACTGAACTACGGGGACGAGGATATGTCATTTCGAGTATTTCACCTCATCCCCTAACCCCTTCTCCTAGGAGGAGAAGGGGAAGAAAGGAAATTTGATTGGATTCCCGCCCTCCAGAGGACTGCCCTTTGGGGAGCATTCGCGAGAATGACGGTTTTGCCCCCTCTCCTTTTAGGAGAGGGCTGGGGTGAGGTGGACAATGGTGACATATTTCTTTGCTTTTCTCTCAAAAATCCATACTATCGTCTAAAGTAAAAGCGACCGTACTATATGAAAAAAGCATAAAAATGCAAATCTACCTCGATAAAGTCAAGAAGTTTCTCGAAACTCCTTCCATACTTCCGAAAATCATCATCATCTATGGACCGACCGCTTGCGGGAAAACGGCTCTTTCCATAGAACTTGCAAAGTATTTGGGTACCGAAGTTATCAGTGCGGATTCCAGACAGATTTATCGGTATATGGATATAGGAACCGGGAAAGTGATGAGGGAAGAGATGCAAGGAATCCCACATCATATGCTCGATATCCGAAACCCGGACGAAGAATACTCGGTCGGAGCGTATCAGAAAGAAGTATTTGAAATCATTCGGGATATTCAGAGTCGTGGAAAGGTTCCGATTCTGTGCGGAGGAACCGGGCTTTACCTTGATGCGATTGCTTTCCATTTCGATATCCGGCCCCGGGAACCCGATTGGAGATATCGCGATTCGCTTGAGCTCCTACGTCAGGAGAAATGAAACCAGCATCTCTGGGATATGCTCGCGGCTCTGGACAGGGAATATGCCGAAACGATCCATCCGAACAGTCACCATGCGGTGATTCGGGCTCTGGAAGTATGGCGGGAAACCGGCAAATCCAAGTCGGAACTCCGGGTAAAAAAAGATCCGCTCTTCGATGTACTATTCTTGACTCCGTACGACGGAGATCGTGCAAAACTCTATGAGAGAATCAATGCCCGCATAGAAGAGATGTTCCGGCTCGGTCTCGTGGACGAAGTGCAGGGCATTCTCGCGAGAGGATACAGTCCCGATTGCAAGTGACTCGGCACTATCGGGTACAAGGAAGTTATCGAATACCGAGACGGGAAATGCACTCTCTCGGAGTGCAAAGCGAAGATACAGCAGGGAAATAGGAATTATGCCAAGAGACAGTTGACCTGGTTCCGACGATATACATAGAGCCTTCTTTGTACCATACACGAGAGATTGCTGAAATGATGACACCGCTTCTTTGCAACGATTCGTATATTTTGTTTTCAAAAAATCTCTTTTTCGATATACTTCTCGAAAAACTACTCTCTCATCCGCTCCAAAGACATGCAACGTTTTTCATTTCTCGATCTTTCTCTCGGTCAGGATATATCCATCTCGGAAGAAACATTCGTGCACCAAATCGCTCATGTACTCAGATCCCGTCCATGAGAACAGATTATCCTGTTTAATGGCGATGGTTATGATTATATCTATACGATCGTAGCGATTACCAAAAAATCCATAGTATTGACGTACTCGGAAAAACAACAGAATTCATCGGACTTTCCGATGTCAATACGCCTCTATCAATCACTCCCGAACAAGTACGAAAAGATTGAGTACATTCTGCAAAAATGAGTGGAAGTAGGCGTGAGTGAATTTATATTTTTTCGAGCCGAAAGGAGTCAGAAACTGGTTATACATGCGAGAAAGATAGAGCGTTTTCAGGAGATTGTCCGAGAGGCAACCGAACAATGTTGAGGCAACACCCTCCCCTTCATACAATTTTTGGAAACATGAATTCCCTCTCCAAAAGAAGGAATCTCATATTTTCTCCATACGAAAAGTTTACGATGAGCCACTCTCAAATCCATAGCGCATACATCTGACGGTTACAATATTTTTATCGGACCGGAGGGTGGATGGTCAGAACAGGAAGCGATCATATTTGATCAAAAAGACATACAAAACCTCTCTCTCGGAACGAGAATTCTCCGAACGGAAACAGCCGGTCCTATGACGGCATTCTTTCTCGCACAAAGATAGGAAACATAGGTACATTCTATTTAGTGAATCGAGGGAATCCCCTCTTCTAACCCTCATATCCCATGAAAAAACATGAAATCCTCGAAAATATCCATATCAACAAACTCATATTCGGCGGAAAAGGTCTCGCAGTCGCTCCCGATGGACGAAAGATCATCATTACCGGCGGAGTCATCCCGGGAAGCATCGTCAATCTCCGAATCCTCAAGGTAAAAAAAGGCTATCTTGAGGCACAGCTCTTGGAGACGGTAAAAAAATCTCCTCTCGAACAGGAGCTTCCTGCCCACTATCAGGTCTACGGCGGATGCAAATGGCTCCCTATCGCCTACGAAGAACAACTGAAAATCAAAGCGGAACAGGTTCGTGAGGCTTTTCATTATGTCGAGAAGTACTGGGATCCATCCAAACAAACACCCGTGACGGAAGTTCCGGAGTCCGACGAAGAGGCATTCGACGGAGGAACGGTGAAACAACAAGGCATCGGAGTCTCTCTGGAGAGGAAACCGCCGGTTTTTCACCCGATTGTCGCATCGCCGGAAATCTACGGATACCGTAACAAAGTCGAGTTCTCGTGGGGGAAATATATCTCCGAGAAAGAAGGGATTCACGATACCTTTCGTTTCGGATTCCATGCGCAAGCCCAATTCGACCGTATCATCGACTGTGATTACTGCGTGCTCGCAGATGATGAGATCAATGCCATCTTCAAGGAAATGAATACGTATTCCCGAAAATCCGGGCTCCCGACCTATGATCCGAAAACCAATATCGGGTTCTGGCGACATTTCGTGGTAAGAAAAGCCCACTTCACGAACGAGATCATGCTCATCTTGAGCGTCAACCACGAGTTTGCGGAATACAGCCGTAAATTCGAGGGAGATATTCTCGTATTTGTCGGGCACCTCATGGAACAGTTCCCTCATATCGCTTCTGTATATCTGCTCCAGAACTCTGGACGTGCCGATATCGTGACCGGGGAAGCGATTCTCATGAAAGGAAAACCGACCATTACCGAACACCTTCTCGGAAAGACGTTCGAGATCAATCCGAAGAGTTTCTTCCAGACCAATTCCCTTGGAGCGGAGAAGCTCTATACGGTAGTTATGGAACTTATGAAAATCCCTCAAAAACGAAGAGATTTGCTTGAAAAATGAGAACCGGAGCGAACCGTACGGAATAGTACGGAGAGTGAGGAAGCGAAATTTTGAATGCAAAAATCGAGTGTTTCAGGGATTTTGCTTGATCTCTATGCGGGAACTGGGACGATTGGCATACTCCTCGCTGACCGATTTGAACATGTATACAGTGTCGAACTCGTAACGGAAGCGAGCAAGGACGGAGCAAAGAATGCTCTGAAGAATGGAGCGACCAATATCACGTTCATCAACGAGAAGACGGAAGAGTTTTTACCGAAATTTCTTTCAGGAAATATTGACAGAACCCCGGAAATTTCTCAAAAGCGAAGTAATTTGAGTGAAAAATGAGCACCGGAGTGAGCTGTACGAGGCAGTACAGTGAACGAGGAAGCGGAATTTTGAGCTCAAAGAACGAGCCTTTCAGAAGTTTCCCTTATTATTGATCCGCCACGGGATGGCATGCACCCCGGTGCTCTTCCTGAAATCCTCAAATTCAACGCGAAAGAAATCATCTACGTGAGTTGCAATCCTGCCACGCTCGCCCGGGATCTCGACTCCATCCTCGCAAACTCGACATATTCCGTGACCGATATCGTTCCGGTGGATATGTTTCCACATACACACCATATCGAAACGGTTGTCCGACTCGAAAAATAATCATTATACCCTCGATTGTTCTCACTATTTCAAAATATATTTTCTCCCTTGCCTCTCAGGACCCGCTATGGAGGATACTCAAACACAGTCCTCGGAGAGGGAAGAAATATTCTGAAACTATTTTATAATTCTGAAACTATGCTCGATACAAATTCCATCCGATCCTTTCTCGATGCGGATATCCATGAGATATTCATCTCTTTTACCTCGGGCGGATGTGCCGGAACAAAGGTTTCGGTGGAGACCAAGTTCGATAGAACCGGGCTCGTAAGCTCACCTATCACAGACAGTCTCGTTGCTTTTTATAAGCAAGAGGAACGGGAGTTGCTCGCATGAGGACGCATCACTTTTGTTAAAGGAAAATGGATCTTCTCCAGTGATAAAGTGCAGGATAGATGCGGTTGTGGATCGAGTTTCTCGTTCGAGAAAAAGCTCATCGATACCGACAAGCTCGCGAAACTCCAAGGGATTTTCGGGAAAAAGAAGAAGGAATGCGAAGAATAAAGCTTATTATTGACTGTGAATATCCGGGTGCAAAGATACATGACTCATGTGAAAAAATATAGAATCGATGTATTTCTTCTTTAAAAAATCCGCAGTGGAGCACGAAAAAATAAAAAATGTAAAAAAGTTTTGACAAATACCTCAGTTTTTATACAATAGCCCTGCTTTTGTACGAGATACATTATGCGGGTGTAGCTCAATGGCTAGAGTCCCTGCCTTCCAAGCAGACTGTTATGGGTTCGAGTCCCATCACCCGCTCCATTGAAAATCAAAAGCATTAAGCCGAAATTCTGGAGCATTCCTTCTGGTTTCGGCTTAATATTTTTCTCGGGTGCATAGCTCAGTTGGTTAGAGCGCGTCTCTGATAAGGACGAGGTCCGTGGTTCAACTCCACGTGCACCCACCATTTACATATTACAGCTTACTAATGAACAATTACGACTTTCGTTAATAATTTGTAATTCGAACATTAGTATTTTTGCCTATCGGGAACTGGCGCAATTGGCTAGCGCACACGCTTTGGGAGCGTGGGGTTGTGAGTTCGAGTCTCACGTTCCCGACCATTTTGAAAGAAGAGGAATCTAAGTTTGTGCGCCGCGCACACGCTTCGGTAGACATGGGGCTCCCGAGTTCCGAGTCTCACGTTCCCGACCATTTTGAGAGAAGAGAAATCCTAAAAACTAGGAACTAGAAACTATATACTATTTTGACGCTATCGTCTAGTGGTTAGGACAACGGGTTTTCATCCCGTAAGCCGGAGTTCAATTCTCCGTAGCGTTACCATAAAGAATTCCAAGCTAAAATCCCTTTGTTACCGTTTTGGTATACAAAGGGATTTTTTGCACGATAATCAAAACAGTGTAACGAAAACACCAGCTCTCATCTGAGGTGAATTTACCGTACATTTTATATTTCTCGCGAAATGTGGAAATATTTGGCAACTTTACATGAACTTATTCTCCGACTTTTTCCAGCCACTTCGTATAAATCGTCATATCCACCATCTTGAGTGATGACTGCGTATCGATAATGGTTTTTTCTATATCTTTCATAGCAATCATCTGTTTAGAGAGACTTTTCTCGATTTTTGCAGCATCGAAGGAATCATCGTCCATGCTCGCAGCAAGTGAGAGAATCGATTGACTCGCATCGCGAGCTACTTCATCACAGATCGCCTCAATATCGGAGGATACATATCCCTCTGTAAGAGTTGCAAGCTTCTCGTAGTCGAGCTTACTGTGCGGACGACCGAGCTTCTCGATATAGAGACGAAACATCTCCTTTCTAGCAATGAAATCCGGTGGTGCAATATAGATTTTCTTGTCGAATCGACCAGAGCGAAGGATGGCGGAATCGAGATGATCCGGACGATTCGTCGCAGCGATAACGATGAGATTTTGTGCACCCGCGAGATCATTGAATTCTTGCAGAAATTGGGAAACTTCCTCCGCTTTATTGGCATCGATATTGTTCGTTCGAGCCGAGAGGAGTGAATCGATTTCATCCAAGAAGAGCACAATCGGTCCATTCTCCGCAGCTTTCTTGGCTCCCATGAAAAATGCCTTGATATTCTTGGTGGTCTCGTGCATATACGATGAGCCGAATTCCCCGAGACTTTTCTTGATAAATCCCGCTCCAAGCTCCTCGGTGAGCTTCTTGGTTATGAAAGTCTTTCCAGTTCCCGGAGGACCATAGAACAACAGTCCAGTTGGGATGGATACCTGGAATTTGTCATATGCTTCGGAGAGTTTCTTGTAAAGTGCGGTTTTGGGATCTTTGTCAGCCCCTTTTCCTATCACACCTCATCCCCCAACCCCTTCCCCTAGGAGGGGAAGGGGAGTTTCATTACCCCCTTTGCAAAGGGGGGCTGGGGGGATTTTATCAATTATGCCTTTATTCCCCTCTCCTTCTAGGAGAGGGTCAGGGTGAGGTGATTCCGATTCTTTTTTCAGCTTCTCCACCAGAAATTTAAATCGAAGCGGAGCGATAAAACTCTCTTGGAGCTCTTTTTTCAGGTCATCCATCCCAGCGATTCCTTTGAATCCCCAAGTTTCTGGATTTTTCATAGTAAAGTATTCAACCTCCAGAGCGTTCTTGTCTTTCGGTTCCTGAGTTTTTGTTCCTGTCTGTGAATATCCGCCTCCATCCGTATGGAGTGATTCTCCAGCACTTACGGCTTCAGGAGTCTTAAAAGTCGTCTCTAGAGCAGTCACAAGCTCACTTGCCTTCTGGGCTCACTTCTCCATTTCCAAAAGCGAAGCCTCCAGGGTTTTACTCGCATCACCTTTCCAATCCTTGGTAACGGCAGTTTTAAACTCTGACGACTGAGTCACTGCTTGGAAAAATGCATCGAATCCGGTTTGGTCTTTTGGTGTCATGGTTTGTTTTGGTTATAAAATATTGGTAATTTTATTCAGATTCTCGATATGCTCATGAAGTCTGACTCGCTGGAGATCAAGAGCTCATTGTCACGAGAGATTCTCAGTTGTTGTTGTCTGTTGTTCCAGTTCTTGCTCAACTTCGAGGAGCTCTTTTTGGTGGAGTTGTGTCCAATTAGAAACAAGAAAAGATATCCTTGTCGCAAGTTCGCAAAGCTCTTTCTTTTCCTCCTGAATCAGAATATCTAATTCTAACAAGAAGATGTCCTGTTTTTTATAAATAAATGATTTTTTACTAAATTTTTCAATATGTTTTATTCTATGTTCATAGTTTCGAATATCTTCTGAAATTCAGATTATCAACGTTCGTATATCCATAATTTTTTCTGAATGTACCCCTATGCTTTTCTTATCTTGTTCCATGAGATAAGAAAGATTCATTTCATCTATATTGATTTTCTGTTTTTTCTGTAATAAAGAGGTGAAATGTGCTATCACATTAGCATGAGTAAATAGATGACTCCCCTTTGGGAAAAATGCAAGAAACAAAGAATAAAGAAATGCAAGAAAAGGAGTCCATATAGCTACTAAAATAACTCCAACTTGAATATTTTCATTTAAAAGAGAACCGTCTAAAAGTATCCAAAAAAGACCGAATACTATATAAGATAGTATCGTAATAGCAACAATTCGCCAGGGTGATGAAAAAATTTGAAATCTTATTGGCATTTTTTCAAAAATACCGATTCTTCTTTTTAAATCACTTTTATATACAGCAATTGTGTCATCCATATTTTCACAATCCTTAAAATCTAAACTTCCCTTATCTTACTACATATCCCCTCAAATATCCACTTATTTTTTGAAATCCTCCAGAAATCCATATACTTACATTCAATTACCAATAATTATACGAAAACATGACTCAATCCCAAACCATAAAAGAAAAACTCTCCTCTCATGAGATCAAAAATCGATTTCTCACTTCTGGGATCAGTCACTTGGCTTTGTTCGGATCCTATGCCCGAAATGAAGCAACGAAGAACAGTGATCTTGATCTCCTTATAGAACTTTCTGAGAATAATCGGGTAACTCTTGGAACTCTCGAAGATTTACAGGAGATACTCATGAAGGAATGTCAGGTAAAGAAAGTGGATTTTGTAACCAAACGAAAGCTGAATCCTTATCTCAGGCAGTATATAGAAAATGACCTCATAACGATTTTTTAATATGCTGAAAGATGTCTGGCATTCCTTTCAATGAAATGTCTGGTTTTAGGAACAGGATTTCCCATGACTATGCAGGAATAGATGAAGAAATAGTTTGGAGTAGTATACGGTATTCTCTTCCCGAACTGAGAAGATTACTAAAAATCTAAACTCTCACTTTCTCCAGCTCCTTCAGATGCTCCTGCAAAGACAATCTCTGCAATCCAAGAGCTACTTTTCATCCGATATTTTCAGTCGAAAGTTCCTGAGATTCTATCTGTTTTTCCAGTTCTGCAAGTTCAGTGGCGTGGTGGGAAATCCAGGATTGAACGAGAGCGGTGAATTCTTGAGAATAGTTGATAATCCACTGAAGTTCTGCGTTGATTATATCTCGTCATTCTTGAGGAATTTTGCCAAAATACCACATATGACCTTGTATGTATCTGTGAGATTGTAATATCAGTTTGTATCAGGCAAGAATAGATGATATGAATTTCTTGATATCTCAAAGAATTGCTACATCTATTCATGCAAGTAGAATATCATTCTTGATAAGAATAAAAAGTTGTCTTTTCTCAGATATAATTGAACTCTTAAGTACAAAAAAATCATCTAACGTCTCATATATTCGACTCTTTTTATAGAAGGTAAATCCACCTAGAATGAGTACTACTCCAAGAATTTCAAATATCGGAAGAATTATCCATTTCAACGCTTCTTCATAAGGCAGCTCAATGGCTCACAAACAAACAAAAAGTCAGAGAATAACAACACCAAAACTGATATATTTAAAGTTAGATACAGTTACCAATTCTCACGATCTATACCGTGTATTAGCAGTAACTTCTCGTAGAAGAAATTTCTGAAATTTTATCCTCGAATATCCATTATTTTCCATACCTGAAAATTATTATTTTCTAAAAAATCTCACCCCAATACAAAATTGAGGCGAGATGTATATTCCAATTATTGTGACAACTGTGCAGCGAGCTCTTCCTGACTTGCTTTAGAAATGGTCTTGATTCCATCGAGTTTGGTTTTTGCTTCGGCAAAGAGGGCCTGTTCCTTGTCTGCCTCAATCTTGACCTGAGCTCGGTACGCATCGATTTCCTCGAAGTGGTTCTTGAGCTTCGTCACATTCTCGATGAATACAGAAGTGGAGAGAACGGACTTGGAGGACATTTCCTCGGCCTTTCGGTTGGATTCGATCGCTTTATCAGTGAGTCCAGAAGACATCTTGTCGATAGTTTCTCCCATGACTCCGATGGCTTTGATACTCGCTTCGAGAGCCTTCTGAGAAGAGGTCTCGATGAGAGCCGTGGAGAGGAGCGTCTTGAAAATCGGTCGAGAGGAGTTCATGGCGAGCGAGAGCTTCGCAGCACTATCAAGTCGGATAAGGAGGCGTTTTCTGGCAAGTTCGAGGTTTCCTATGAGCACGACAAGGTTAGACTGGAAGAATTCTACATTTCGGAGAAACATATCGTATTTCATCTTCTCGTCTTCTGTTGTTGTAAGTTCGGCTTTTGCCTTGAACTCTACGAGTTTCTCTCCGAGAAATTCTTTGTAAGCAACCACCTTTCCGATATTTGCATCGATCCCATCGAGGAACGATTTCTGCATATCGATGGAAGTATTGAGGCTCGAATACGCCTGATCGAATCCAGAGAAGATCACTCCGATCTTCCCTTCGAGGGATTTTACATTGAAACTCGCTTCGTCCCACTTCGCATCGAGGGTTTTTGCAAGACCGCTGATGAGCGGGATACTCTTGGCAATCTTCATGACAGTACCATCATTGTCGATGATCTCCTTGTATACTGCCTGAACGGACGTATTCATAGTCTGAAGCTCGTCGTTGACGTTCATGATCGGATCGCGGTCGATGATTCGTGCGGTTTCAGAGATGATAGAGTCAAGCGGAGCAGTAATCTTCTCTCCGATGGAACGAAAATCTTTCGCTTCCGCAAACGTCTGCTCGATCTCCGCTTTTTCGAGAGCTCCGAGAGCGATAACTTTTGAATCGGTTGTTGCTACCTGTGTAGCTGGATCTTGAGTTTTTACTTGTGTATCTGCCATATGAAAAATGATTTTAAAAAATAAGCGAAATAAGTATACTCGATAGTAATAATTTACGCAAAAGTTTCTATCTTTCGTTTTTTTCCTTTTTATGCAATCTATAGCAGATATATCTATTTTCAAGACTCCGTTTGAATCCAGTGAATCTTTCGGGACGAAATTCGAACGAATCCGAACTATGTTTGAGGATTATGTGGTGAATGCCGGAATGGAACTCCTTTCAGAGACATCCGAGAATGACCACTATGTCACAAAACGGTATTTCGATGCAGAAAAACGACTCGTGGAAGTATCGTTTTCTTTTCAGAAAGATATCTCTGGTATTTCGTACTTTCCGGCTGGAATCGTAAACTACAGTTTGAATCCATTCGTATTCCAAAAGGAAAACATTGAGAGCTTCCTGAATGACAATATCGCCTTTATCTGGAACGTGTTTGCAACCGAGTTTTTCATAGATTATCACTCTGACTATAAAATAGACGATCGAAACAAAGGGAAAAAACTGGATTATAACAATCTCAAGGCATTCGATACAGAAAATCCTAAGAGTGATGCAAACAAACAACTTCTTGATTCTCTTATGTACATCTACTTTGGACTTATGAAGAGTATATTCAACCTCGAAAACAATGGGGAAAAACTTGACCAATTTCTAAAAAACACTACACTCTCCGACATCTGAGGAACTTTTGAGCTTTTCTCGAAAAGAGGAGACTCAACCAAAGAC
>JAQTWO010000022.1 GCA_028689245.1 Candidatus Altimarinota bacterium
CGTATGGAATCCGCCCTGTCCACCGCCAAACCCTCCGCCCATATCATTGGTTCCGTATCGGTCATAGTGGGCTTTCTTCTGTGGATCCGAGAGTGTTGCATATGCTTCATTAACCTCCTTGAAGAGAGTTTCTTTTTCTTTGTCTCCACCGTGTCTGTCGGGATGTACTTCCATCGCCTTCTTGCGGTAAGCTTTTTTGATCTCCTCAGCAGTTGCTTCACGAGAAACTTCGAGGATAGAGTAGAATTCGTATGCCATAAATAGTTGTTAGTTGTTAGTTCTTAAACTTTAGAAAAACATTAGTCATTCTGAGTGAAACGAAGAATCTACCGCTGTGAAACTCAATCTTAGCAAGAGTCTTACAAAGGTAGATCTTCCCGAAGGCTCCCCGAAGGGCAGTACTCCTGGGGTACAATCCTTTAGGGCTTCACTCTCGTTCAGAATGACAATTGTTTATCATATTTTGCACTAAAATGCTTTAGGTGCTATTTTTACGGAAGTATTGTATGGAAAAATGGAAAAATGCAATAAAAAAATGGGCATCTAGCGATGCCCGAAAGAAACAGAACTTCACGAAGGTTTTAGTTCCTTTCTGAAGAGCTTTTTGCAGTATTCCCACGTAAGGATGAGTAATACGGGGAGCCAGAATATGGCCACCATCAAATTATCCACCTTATTGCCTTTCGGCTGATAGAGAAATGCTGCAAAAACAACAAGGCCAACAAAGCCATAAACTAACGAGATGAGAGTCATGAAAATCTCCTTGAAGTGTGTGTGATTTACTTATATTCAGATTCGTATATTTGTCAACTTTAAAACAACCGCATCACTTTCGTCCCTTCGAGCTCAATCGCTCCGCGTTTCACAAGCTTACAGAACATCACGAGGCGATCCCTTATCTTTTCCTCACAAGATCGATTCTTAATCGTTTCTTGCTTTTGAGTTCCAGGCTCGCATGGGTTCAGAAGTTGAGGAAATAACACTCATCTTCTTTTTTAAAAATCTGGATGAAAATCCGAGGATCTCATCCGACAGAAAGCTCATGGATATCTTCTTTCTCGTATCATTTGAGCGGTTTCCGGTAATAACGGGAATCCAAAAAATGTTCTTTGAAATCCAGTATGCACTCATCAATCCTATTGCGGAGATTTTTATTATTTTGTGCGTGTTGTTTGACTTCTTTTTTGAAGATATCGGTGAAGAAAAATTGCATGAAGGGAGGAAGTTATGACCAAAGGGTTTTTGCAAGTGTTTCTTTTGTGATTTCACCCCCCTTCGCATGAAGTGCTGTTACTCTTCCAGAAGCCACGTCCGCAAGTCCTGCTCGGATTTTCTCACCCCAGAAATTTTCTTCGGCTTTCTCTAGGTATTCTGTTCGCTCAAAATACACAGAAAGTGCCTCATTCACCACCTTCGATTGATTCGGAAACGCACCAAGCCTTTCGCTCAAATCCGGTTGGATAGTGAAAGAACGCTTAATGGCCAATGTCTTCATAATGGGAATTTGAGTGATAAAGGTGGTATAATTCTATGTATTTATCCTACTTTTGCAAGAGAAAGTATTTTAAAACTTAAAACAACCGCATTACTTTCGTCTCCTCAAGCTCAATCGCTCCGCGTTTCACGAGCTCTCCGAATGCCCGGGTCGTCGCTTCCACGTCGACCATCGCATTATGGGCTCCTTCGAACCATTCTCCGAAGAGGTGCTTGTAGAGTTCTGAGAGTTTCGGCGGTTTGAATGAGAATCCTCGACCCTGGAGCTTGCAGTAATCGGTCGAACCCCGCATGGTACAGACACTCTTGATCGGCTGATAATCCCCATCTCGACCGAGCCGCTTGAGCTCGGAACGAATCACTTCCTCATCGTACTCGATATTGTGTCCGACCACGATATCGGTCGTATTGAGATACCGGAGTATCGTATCCATTACCTCCTCGACATATGGCGCATCCACTACATCGCTATCATAGATATGATGCACTTGGGACGCAGCAAAAGGAATAGGAATTCGTGGTTTTACTTTCACATCGATACGATCGATTTCCACGAACCCATTTACTTTATCCACTTCTCCGAGAATCCCCGCGAATTGGACAACATAGGGTTGTTCGTCGAGGTTCCCGTTCCGGACGGTCAGTCCCGTGGTTTCTGTATCGAATACAAAGGCTTTCATACAGTAGTTATAAAGTTATCAAGTAGAAAGTTCTCAAGTTTTATTCACCGACTTTCTTTATAAAAGCCGAGAGGAGTTTTGATATCTCTATAGAGAGATTGTATGATTCAGTAAATCGTTCTTCTGAAATATAGGAAAGATCTTTGGCAAGGTAGAGCATAGAACGAAATTCTCAACAAGATCATTTTGCAATATAGAGAAATTGTTTGAGTTCTTTATTGGTTTGTCGTTCAAATCCCTCAGCAATATTGTTTGAAATCGATACTCCAGCTCTTTGTATCTGGTCTCGAAATGAAAAATCCCTACAAGAAGCAAGTTCCTTGTAAAGCAACTTTGCCAACTGCTGGGATTTTTTCCAAGACTCTAATTCTTCGAATCTTAGTATTCGCATTTTGTTAATCTTAAGACTTTAGAACTTTCTACTTGAGAACTTGAGAACTAAAAAAATTTCTTGTAATCGTAGCTCTTGAGTTCTGTATCCACTCGTCGGATGAGTTCGAGAACCACTCCAACAACGATGATGAGTCCCGCTCCAGAGATAAGGAAGTCGATCTTTCCTCCGGAACCGGAAGTATCGATGAACTGAGCGACATTATTGAGCTTCGCCATGAGGTAGGGGAATACCGCGATGAGTGCGAGAAACGATCCTCCGTAGAGATTCAAGTGAAGGGAAGTTTTTTCGAGATACTCGGCAGTCTCTCGTCCTGGTCGAACCCCTGGGATATACCCACCACGTTTCTGGATACTCTCCGCCACCTCATCGGTATTGAAAACGATAGAGATATAGAAGAATGAGAATCCGAGAACCAAGAGGAAGTAGACTCCGATATAAATCCAGCTTGGATTATTCATGGAGAAGTATTCAAGGAGGAACTGTCCAATCTGTACGGAACGTCCAGAGCCTCTGTTTGCGAGCACTTGTCCGATAAGCGCCGGGAATGTTACGATGGACACCGCGAAAATGATAGGTATCATCCCTGCCTGGTTGACACGAATCGGGAAGTACGATTTCTCATCTCGTCCGGTTCGAGTATAGATAAGTGGAATCTTTCTGAATCCTTCTGTAAATTTGATGATGATATAGATAACTCCGAGAGTCATAGCCGTAAGAACTCCGAGGAGTACCCAGTTACTTACAGAAACATACTGCATGATATGAGAAGGCACTCCGGTCAGAACTCCCGCGAATATGATCATAGAGCTTCCGTTTCCGATTCCTGATTCATTGATAACTTCTCCGAGCCACATGAGGAAGAGAGTTCCAGCCGTGATGAAGAGCATCGCGGGAAGCACCGCCCCCCAGAAATTACTCACGTCCATAATCTTTCCACCGCCTCCGATGAGGGTATTGAGGAGGATAATCATCCCGTAACTCTGTGCGAATGCGAGAGGAACGGTTACCCAACGAGTATAGTTGTTGATCTTCTTCTGACCCTGCTCACCCTCTTTCTTCATCGCCTCAAGCTGAGGAACGATAACAGCGAGGAGCTGCATGATGATAACCGCATTGATGTACGGAGCAAGCCCCATGAGGACGATCGAGAAGTGCTCGAGACCTCCACCCATAAGGGAGCTGAAGAATGCAAGCCCCTGATTCGCCGCGAGGAAATCCTTGATCGAGAGAAGGGCGGTCGTATTTACCCCAGGAACCGGGATGATGGAGAGAAACTTGTAGAGTACGATGATACCGAGCGTTACGAGAATTTTCTTCTTCACGTCGGAAGACTTCCAGATACGGGAAACATTCTTGAGGATCATGGGGAAAAAACGATAAAGATAAAAGGTGTATTTAACGGGGAGATTGTATGAAAAAGCTGGCATTAGTCAAGTTTATTGAAGGAGAAGAAGTACATTCTGCTATTCTCTCATAATTTCTTCCTTTCTTGTATTCTTTTATCATTTTTGCAGAAACTTTCAAAATCAAACAAATCAAAAATTGGATTATTTTTCATTCGAAAAAAATCTGAGCGAAGCACCATGTTCATAGTCAAACCAACCAATAGTCGGATGAGGATTTCCATATTTCAAAGCTATATATCGTGCACTTTTCCCATGTCCGGGATATAAAGTCCATATTTTTGAACAATTGCCCTCATCGTAGAATGTACCGCTCCCACCACCACGATGACCAAGTAAGACGATATTTAACGCCCGTGCTTTCACTTCAGCCGGTCCATGAACACTATTGAGTATTTTTAACCATTGATCAATCGTTGGGATCGCTTTCTGAAGGAATTCTCATTCTTGACGGACTGCAGGATAATTATAAAACCAGTACTCTTGTCCATTGATTTCTTTTGACCATGCCTGAGGTAGTATCTGAGAAGCTTTATCTTGATTAATGGCTATATCAGGACATTGGGGAGCGCCATGATTCTCTTTTTCGAGATGAAATCAAGCAATTTCGAAATACGGGTATTGATTCATGAGCGACGTAACAACATTCCGAACGCGGTGTATCGCGCCATGAGAAAGAATTTCATCCGTATTTCATATGACAGAATCCTGTCCCGTTAAAATAGCATGCATACAGTATAAGGGTAAAGAAATAATGGTTTGATACAAAGAGATATGTCATCATCCTCTTGTTAAAAATCTGAAGAAAAGAAAAATCCCTTTCTCATTTCTGAAAAAGGGATTTGTCATCTCTACTTAGAGAAGCTCTACAGTTCCTCCGGCTTTTGTAACTTTTTCCTGAGCTTGAGCGGAAGCTTTGTGGATACGAACGGTTACTTTTGCGGTGAGTTCCCCGTTTCCGAGAAGCTTGATGAGAGCTCCGATATTTGGGATGAGTCTTTTTTGAACGAGTACTTCGCTATCGATGGTTGTAACTCCTTCCTGAGCAAGACGCTCAAGAGTGGAAACATTGAGGATAGAGAATACATTTGGAGCATGAGCGGTAAAACCACGTTTCTTCGGAAGACGTCGGAAGAGTGGAGTCTGTCCCCCCTCAAATGCGGCATTGAATTTACCACGACCGGTTCGAGAGTTCTGTCCACCGTTTCCACGACCGGAAGTTCCTCCCTTTCCAGAACCGACTCCTCGACCTACACGCATGCGTGGTTTTCGAGAATTAGGAGCAGACTCTATAGTGTTGTGAGAAAGCATAAAATGAGTTATTAGTTGTTAGTTATTAGTTGTTAGTTATGGGCACTTGGGATTTTTTTGTTCATTTCCTGGAAACTATTCCCTAGCCACTATAAACTATTATTTATTCAGCTTTCTTAGCTTTTGGAGCAGCAGTCTTTTTAGCAGGTGCCTTTGGAGCAGCGGCTACAGGAGCTTCTGTCTTTACTTCTTCAGGAGAAGTAACCGTAGCCTTTGGTACAATCTTCACTTTCTTCAAACCAGCAAGTGCTTTCATAGTAACTCGAGCATTGGTAATAGAATTATTACCTCCTCGTTGTTTTGCAAGAATATCCTTGATTCCAGCTACTGCGAAAACCTTACGAGCAGAACCTCCAGCAATAAGCCCCGTTCCTTTCGATGCTGGATGAATGAAAATATTCGCTGCCTTATAGTTTGCAGTAACATCATGAGCAATAGTTCCGTCTATAATACTAAAGGAAAGAAGATTTTTCTTTGCATCACGGACTGCTTTTTCGATAGCAACCACGACTTCTCCAGCTTTTCCCATACCGAAACCGACCGTTCCTTTTCCATTACCGATAACTACTGAAGCTCGGAATCGAAGTTGTCGACCTCCGGCAGTTACACGAGTAACTCGGTCTACTCCAAGAAGTTCTTCCTGAAATTCTTTTTCAACATCCTTGAATCCTCCTCCACGTTTATCATCTCTTGGACGACGATCGTCTCTCTGAGATTTTACTGGTGCCGGCGTTGCAGTTTCAGTAGCGGTAGTATTAGTAGTATCAACCATATAAATGGAAAAAATGAATAATTAAAATTGAAGTCCTCCAGTTCGTGCTCATTCAGCGAGTTTCTTTACTCTCCCCGCATAGAGAAAACCTCCACGATCAAACACACAAGTAGTGATGCCCAGAGCGAGAGCTTTTTTTGCAAGTTCCTCACCTACTTTTGTAGCACACTCTTGTTTGGTACCAGTTGATATTTTCATATCGCTTGCAGAACAAAGCGTCTTTGCAGCAACATCGTCTATCATCTGTGCATAGATAGACGTATTGCTTCGAAACACCGCAAGACGTGGTTTTTGAGCAGTACCGCTAATGGTTGCACGTACACGAAGGCGTCGTCGTTCGCGTTTCATAACCTTTTCTAACATAGGATGTGAATTACTAAAAAATTAAAGAAAAATTTTTGAATTATACTATTTCTTACCTCCGGTCTTACCAGCCTTTCGACGTACGTGTTCTCCAACATATCGGATACCCTTCCCCTTGTATGGTTCAGGTTTCTTGATGGATCGAACAAGTGCTGTATAGTAACCAACCTGTTGTTTATCGATTCCGGAAATGTGAATGATATTCTTTTCTTTTTCATCTACAGCAATCGTGATGCCTTTTGGTGCAGGAAGATCAACTTTATGAGAGAATCCGACAGCAAGAACGAGTTTGGATGGTCCAGCAACTTCGAATTTGTACCCAACCCCTTGGATTTCAAGAGATTTTTTGTATCCCTCGGAAACTCCGACTACCATATTGGCAATAAGCGCACGAGTAAGACCCCACATAGCTTTTTCTTTTGTATTATCTTCATTGGCAATACTTACAACAAGAGTGTTATCCTTTTGCTCGAGAGAAGTACAATCCTGAAGAGTATACTTGAGCTCTCCTTTTGGTCCAGAGATGGTAACGTTTTTACCATCTACCTTCACATTAACTCCAGAAGGAAGCGTAACGGGAAGTTTTCAAATTCGAGACATATAAAACAGTGGTTAGTGATTAGTAGTTAGTTTCTAGTAAACTTCACAGAGAAGTTCTCCTCCGGTACCGAGAGCGTGAGCTTCGTATCCGGTAATGATTCCTTTCGGTGTTGAGAGAATAAATATACCGTGTCCGTTTCGTGATTTACGAACGTCTGCAGACTTGATATAGATTCTCTGTCCTGGTCGAGAAATACGTCGGAAAGAAGGAAGATACTTCGTTTTACGAACGTCATTGAGCGTTATGACGATTTCTCTTTTGTCAGCACTTACAACATAAGATACAATGTAAGCATTCTTCTGGAGAATTGAAACGATTTTTTCCTTGAGAATGGAATATGGAACGTTTACAATGGCAAGTCGTGCAAGGTATCCGTTTCGGATTCTTGTGAGCAAATCTGCAATTGGATCATTAATCATAGAAGATTACGTTAAAAAATTATAGTTGAATTATATCTAATTTTCGGGATATTTGGAAAATGATGAAGTTTGAGTGCAAATCGAAGCTATTTAGCCCCACATTGTGGGTCGCAGGAAGCAGAGATGTAAGCTCAAGATTCACATTTTGCGGATATCCTATTACCAGCTGGATTTACGAACTCCCATCAACTCTCCCGCATTTGCACGTTCACGTACACAGATACGGCACATATCAAATTTTCCCATGTAACCACGAGAACGTCCACAAATCGCACAACGATGATAGAGTCGTGTAGAAAACTTTATAGATTTTCCAGCTTCAAAAAGACGAGTTGCCTTTGCTTGAGCCTTGCTGCATTTCACTTCTAGAGCCTTTCTTGCCATAGTAGGAGAGTAATTGGTAATAAAAATAGTCGATTATTTTGTGAATGGGAATCCGAGTGCATCGAGAAGAACCCGAGTATCTTTTTTATCCTTTGCTTTGAACTTGATCGTGATCTGAAGACCGTGAGTCTTAACAACATCAAGCTGAGGAACTTCTGGGAAAATAGTATGTTCCTTGATACCGAAGTTGAAGTTTCCCTTTTCATCGAATGATTTTCCGGAAATACCACGAAAATCACGAACACGAGGAAGGATGATTTGGATGAGTTTCTCAAGAAAGAAGAACATTCGATCTCCTCGAAGTGTAACGGTCATACCGACTGGCATACCGATTTTAAGCTTGAAATTGGAGATTGCCTTCTTGGAATTGATAACCTGAGGCATCTGACCAGCGATAAGAGAAAGGTCATTCTTGAGACTCGAGAAGTCTTTGTGACCGCTTGCCACATAACTTCCGATACCCATATTGAGAACGATCTTCTCAATTTTTGGAACTTCCATAGGATTCTCGATACCGAGGGCTTTTTGTACCTGAGGAAGGATTATTGTATTGTACTGTTCTTTGAAAGACATAGTATTGAAAAATAATAGAGATTAGAGAGTTTTTCCAGATTTTTTTGCTACACGAACCTTTTTGTCCCCTTCCATCTTGAAACCGATACGAGTTGGTTTTTTAGATTCTGGGTCAAGGATCATAACATTGGAAGCCTGAATCGGTTTTTCGATTTTGATGATCTGACCAGGAGTTGTCCCTTGCTTCTTAATGTGGCAAGTTGCAATATTCACTCCTTCAACAACCAATCGGTTATCGTGAGCGTGTGTAGCAAGGACTTTCCCTTGTTTCCCTTTATCTTTACCGGCCATCACCTGAACCATATCTCCACTGCGGATTCTCATAGGATCTAATATATAATAAATAAAAAATGATTTGACTTCTTTTTAGATAACCTCTGGAGCGAGACTCACGATTTTTTGAAATCCCTTTGCCTTGAGCTCTCGAAACACCGGACCAAATACACGAGTCCCCTTCGGCTCATTGTTATCATTGATAATAACACAAGCATTATCATCGGAACGAACATAGGTACCGTCATCTCGTCTCAAAGAGAAGGCTGTACGGACAACGATAGCTTTTACTACCGCTTTCTTTTTGATATTTCCTTGTGGAAGAGCTTTTTTAACGGAACAAACGATGATGTCACCGACTGAAGCGTATCGTCTTTTTGAACCACCAAGAACCTTGATGCAAAGAACTTCTTTTGCTCCAGTATTATCAACGACAACGAGTCTGCTTTCTGCTTGTATCATAAATAAGTTGTTAGTTTTTAGTTAGTAACTTTTAGTTAGTCATCACCGTATATCATCAGATTGGTTTGTCTTATGAAAAATCCTTTCTGATTACCGGTGATTATTATGCCTCGGTGGAAATCTTCCAACGCTTCATCTTACTCATTGGTCGAGTTTCCTCGATCGTAACAGTCTGTCCAAGAACAGCAGTATTTGCCTCATCATGAGCATAAAACTTTGAAGAGTCTTTATAACGTTTCTTGTATTTTGGATGAGTCTTGTAAGAATCAACAGTAACAACGATGGTCTTATCCATTTTTGTACTGGTAACGATACCGGTTTTAGTTCTCATGGTAGAGGTGTTAAAAATGTAGTAATTAGAGACGTGTCTTGATCATCTGAAGTTTTGCAAGGTATTTCTTCTGAGTTCCGAGAGCATGAGACTGCTTGAGTTCATTTGCCCGGTGCTTCATAGAGAGAAGAAAAAGTTCTTTCTCAGCCTTCGTGATTTCCTTTGCAAGCTCAACTGCATCAAGTGCCTCGAGAGCCTTCAAATCTTTTTGCAATTGTTTTTTCATAAGAAAGAATGGGGATTATTAATTAACGAGGATTTTCGTTTTAATAGGAAGTTTGTGTGAGGCAAGTTCAAAAGCCTCTCTTGCAACCTCTGGCGATACTCATGACATTTCAAAGAGTATACGCCCCGGTCTTACAGGAGCTCGGTACATTTCTGGACTTCCCTTTCCTCCTCCCATTGGAACCTCAAGAGCTTTCTTGGTATACGGACGATCTGGGAAGACACGAATCCAAAGTTTTCCTCATTTCTTGAGAAATCGGATAATAGAACGTCTTGCTGCCTCGATCTGTCGAGAAGTAAGAAATCCTGGCTCTACCGTTTTCACGGCATAGTCTCCGAAAGCAATTTCAGATCCTCTTGTCGCAATCCCCTTGAGGACTCCGCGCTGAGCTTTCCGATATTTGATTTTCTTCGGCTGTAACATACGTTAATATGGTAAATGATTATAAGAAAATTCGCTAAAAGTCAATTTATTTTCTGGAGTTATTCTGAAAAATGATGAAATTTATATGAAAATCGCGTACCGGAGTGAGACGTACTGAGATAGTACGGCGAGCGAGGAAACGTAAGATTTGAATGTAAAGTTCGCATTTTGCAAATAACTCTCTTATTTTTTGTAGATGTCACCTTTATATATCCACACCTTGAGTCCGATGACTCCG
Organism: Candidatus Altimarinota bacterium; assembly: GCA_028689245.1. GTDB lineage: Bacteria > Patescibacteriota > Gracilibacteria > BD1-5 > UBA2023 > UBA1545. Next base: position 10,348 of record JAQTWO010000022.1, read on the forward strand.
TAGATGGTATTGGCACGCTCCATAGAGTAGTCAATATCCGCTCGGATAGTTTGACGAGGAATCGCTCCTTCTTTGTAGGTTTCAACACGGGCGATTTCCGCACCATTGAGACGACCTCCAAGGATAACCTTGATTCCGAGTCCACCTTTTTCCATAGTTTTGGAAATAGCATTCTTGATAACACGTCGATACGGGAGTTTCTTCTCAATCTGACGAGCGATGGAATCGGCTACAAGTGCTGCGGAGAGCTCTGGTTTCTTTACCTCTTTTATATCAAGGGTAAATTTCCCAGGGAAACGAGCAGCAATTTCTTGCTCAAGTTTCTCTTTATTCTCGTCATTCTTTCCGAGAACGAGAGCGGTCTTGGCAGTATAGATGGTAATAGTCGTTTCAGAGTTTGCATGGCTCAAAAACACATTTCCCACAGGAATTCCGGTAAGGAATTTCTGAATGAAAATACGAAGCTGAACATCGGAAGCGATTTTTTTACCGTACTCTTTCTTGTCATAGTATCCAGTACTCTTCCAAGTCTTGATGTATCCGATACGGAATGCGAGGGGGCTAACTTTGTGTCCCATAATGCGATTGCAAATTATGAAAATAAGAATTATTTAACTCGAAGTTCGAGAAGTACGTTTGAAGTTCTTTTCAAGATCGGATGGGATCGTCCACGAGAAATAGGATTTCCTCGTTTGTACACGATACCTTTCGTAACACTTACCGATGCAATTGCAAGATTTACAAGTTCTTGCATATCATTATGTGTTGCATTGGCAACGGCTGATGCGAGAATCTTGTACATGAGTGCACCTCCCTTGTTTGGCATGAATTTCAAGATATCGAGTGCTTTTTTTGCCTCCATACCTCGAACGATTTTAGCTATAACATTGAGCTTCTTATCGGATATGCGAATATTATTTGCAATTGCTTTCATAGAGAAAAATTGAATGAAAAATAACTATTATTTATTTCCAGAGTGTCCAGTAAATTTTCGAGTGAATGAGAATTCTCCGAGCTTGTGTCCAACCATGTCTTCAGTAACGAAAACTGGAGTGTGAACCTTTCCATTGTGCACACCGAAAGTATGTCCAACGAATTCCGGAGTAACTGTACAAGCTCGAGACCATGTCTTGATAACAGTTTTCTTTCCTGACTCATTGAGTCGTTCTACCTTTTGTACGAGGCGAGCGTCTATGAATGGTCATTTTTTAAGACTACGTGTCATAGTTTAGTTGTTAGGGATTAGTTGTTAGTTGTTAGTGTTTTGTATGCAAGGGATGAGTTGAAATTCCTACTCTCTATTCCCGAGCAACTGGCAACTCTATTATCCAAGGAGTTTTCCTCGGCGAGTTCGTACTACCCATCGATCAGTAGTTGTTCGACTTCGAGTCTTCACTCCACGAGCCGGCTTTCCCCAAGGGGTCTTTGGTCCGTTTCGCTGTCCGAGAGATTGATGTCCTTCCCCTCCTCCGTGTGGATGATCTACGGCGTTCATGGACATACCGAGAACAGTAGGTCGGATACCCATCCATCGAGAACGTCCCGCTTTACCGATAACGATCTGATTGTGGTCAACATTGGAAACGACCCCGATAGTTGCGTAACATTTCTTATGCACTCGTCGGATTTCTCCAGAAGGGAGTTTTACCTGCGTATATTCGCCCTCTTGGGAAAGAATAGTAGCAGATGCTCCAGCAGAACGAACGCTTGATGCTCCAGCACCAACGATAAGTTCAACATTGTAAACTGAGAGTCCAGTCGGGATATTTCCGATAGTGAGACGATTTCCGTTTACTGGTTTTGCGCTGTCAGCAGTAACAATAACATCACCCACCTTCATATCCTTGTGAGCAAGGATATATCGACGTTCTCCATCATAGTAACATACGAGAGCGATGTATCCAGTTCGGTATGGATCGTATTCGATAGTTTCTACTTTTGCAGGAACATCCAATTTGTCAGTGAAGAAGAAATCTATCTTTCGGTAGAGTTTCTTGTGCCCCGCACCCTGGTGACGAACCGTAATTCGACCGGCGCTGTTACGACCTGCTTGGCTCTTGATGTAATACGTAAGAGCTTTGTGTGGTTCTGTAGCAGTGATTTCATCGAACGTATATCCAGTCATCTGTCGGCGTCCTGGAGTCGTTGGTTTAAATTTCTTGATTGCCATACTATATGATAAAGCCGAATAAAATTAGTCCTTGATTGCTACCTTTTGAAGGTCAGCGATTCTTTGTCCCTTCTTAAGAGTAACGAGTGCTTTAAGACGACTCTTTCTCTTGACTTGGCTTCCATGCTTACTATTTCGGAATTTTTCACGAGTAGTAATCATATTTACTTTCTCCACCTGGACGTTATAGAGACGTTCAAAAGCGATACGAACATCAACCTTTGTGGATTCTGGAGAAATGATAACAGTATATACTCCTTCGAGCTCGAGTCGCTGACTCTTTTCTGTTACAACAGGTCTTTTTATGATGGTATAAAGTGACATAATGTAGTTGTTAGTTATTAGTTATGAGTTTTTAGAATTTTTCTCTCTAACTACGATAATTATAGGTACATTGCATAGAGCTTTTCAATCGATGCTTTTGTGAAAACAAGGTTATTGTATTTGAGGAGATCCATAGGATTGAGATAGTTTACCCCGATGAATTTCACAGTTGGGATATTTCGACCAGCGACGAAAGCAAGAGTATCTTCTGGACAAACCGCGAATACTCCGGATGTTACGTTCATTTTTGTAACAAGATCGATCATATGTTTTGTTTTCTGAGTATCGCTACCGAAAGATTCTACGATCTTGACGTTATTTTCAACTGCCTTGGCAGAAAGAAGAGAGAAAAGAGCAGCTCGACGTTCTTTCTTATTCATACGAATCGTGAAATTTCTGTCTTTTGTAGGACCGAATGCGGCACCTCCACCACGCCTGACTGGAGAACGAGCGTCACCCACACGGGCACTACCGGTTCCTTTCTGTTTATAGAGTTTTCGAGTAGATCCGATTACCTCGGCACGAGTTTTTGCATGAGCAATAGCGATTCGTGCATTCGAACGCTGAAGCCGGAGAAGTCGGTGAATAAGTCCCATCTGAACTTCTCGTCCGAAAAGCGCATCATTAAGGGCGATAGTCCCGTTTTCTTTTCCTTCTTGTGTATAGAGAACTGCTTCCATGAATAAGATACAATTAGAAATCTAAAACTACGAGTGAATTTCGAGCTCCTGGAACTGGTCCGTGGAGAGCGATAACATTAACATTCTTATTAACAAGCTCAATCTGGATCTTCTTGAGAGTAATCTTGTCGAGACCCATATGTCCGTGCATCTTCTGTCCTGGTTTCGTTCGTCGTGGTTTTCGACATCCGATAGAACCGAGAGCTCGGTGAAACTTGGATCCGTGTCCTGCAGGACCTCCCTTGAAGTTATAACGTTTCATAGCTCCGGCAAAACCCTTACCCTTAGAGATACCTTCAACCGTTACGGTTTCGATACCATCGAGAACGTCGAGACTCACGATATCACCTACTTTCACTTGTGCCATAGCTCCCGTGAAGGAAACTTCTCTCATATAAGAGAGTTTTCCGTCCGTTGCTTTGAGAACAACCGCTTCGTACCCATCGGTATCAATGGTTTTAATTTGTACCACTTTGATTTCTGGGATTTTCACAAGCGTTACTGCGACCATGGTATCACCTTTGATGATACGAGTCATTTCAAGCTTTTTCCCGATAAGTCCTGCCATCTTTGATAAAAAGTTACAAAAACTATTAATATATAACATATAAAAGAAATGAATCTGCATTATTAGAGAATAAATCCCTAAGATAATGAAGACCGAACTTTTAAATGACTTCTAGAATCTATATGCATTTGAGAGGTTGTCTTATGGTGGCAACATCATGCTTCGAAAATTGAAAGTGGTGGTATTGTATGGAAAAGAGCTCTCGTGTCAAAAGATTTTTGTTCTTTTATTTTGTCTTCCCGGTTATTTGGTTTTTTTTATATCGAAACAGATGAATTGTGGATATCGGCAAAAATAAGACGCAATTTGATATCGCGTCTTATTTGAAAATAGACATTCTCTTTCTGCAAAAATCTATTTCTGGGAAATATAAAATCGTGGAGTGCTTCGATTTTCTTAATGCACATCTCCTTTGAGTATATCCTCATGAATGGAATGTGCCGCAAGACACCCCTCGGCGGCACTCATAATAGTTTGTTGGAATTTGTTGGAACCAGTGGTAATGTCCCCGGCAGCATAGAGTCCTGGAACACTCGTCTGCTGACGTTTATCGACCACGATATATCCGGCATTGTCCTTCTCCGGAGAGAATGCGTCGATAATCGCGGTATTCGGTTCGTTTCCGATGGCGACGAATATTCCATCCACTGCGAGCTCAGAACCATCGGTCATGATGAGTTTCTCGACACCGAATCATCCCTCTATAGAGGCAACGCTGGTGTTGAAGTGCACGTGGATATTCGCATGCTTCGCGAGCTGGTCGATCCACACGGTCTCCGCACGGAATTCCGATCCTCGGACGAGGATATGAACCTCTTTACAAAGCTCGGCAAGATAGAGCGCCTCGGTAATGGCGGTATTTCCGCCTCCGACGAGGGCGACTGTGCGGTTTCGGAAGAACATTCCGTCACAGGTTGCACAGTAGGAAACCCCGGCTCCGAGGAATTTCTCCTCTCAAGGAACCCCGAGTTTCCGGTACTTATTCCCGATCGCGAGGAGCACGAAACGGGATTCGAAGATCTTTCCACTCGCGGTTTCGACAGTAAAAATACCATCGTTTTTACTCACATCCATGACTTCGTCCTGGATGAGCTCGGAACCGGCGGAAACCGCATGCTCCGTGAAACGGTCCATAATCTCCCGACCGGAAGCCGAGAGAGTTCCCGGATAGTTTTCTACTTTATGAGAAGTGGCAAGCGCTCCACCGGGCATGGTACCGATAATACAATTTTTAAGGCGATAACGAGAAGCATACATTCCCGCAGGAAGACCGGCAGATCCGGCTCCGATTATTATAAGGTCGTGCATAGATGATACGTTGAAAATATAAGTTATCGATGATTCCCTGAGTAATATAACAGGATCGTATCGATATTTCGTGTTGATATTCTATGAAAGAAAATAAAAAGGGCAAAATAAAAGAATCTTTTGACTAAAATCCCGCTATTTGTGCATGTTGTCTGATTTCCGAGTCAGAAAGAGTTTTTTTATAGAGCTTTACATCGTCTATAATACCAGCAAGAGAATAGCCAGTGGTGCCAAAATATTTTCCAAATATAAGAGGATAGTTGTTGTTTCATGGCGCTCCAGACACTGTATATGATCCATTCCATTTTCCATTGACGTATATCTTCATTTCCTTGGTGGTATTTCGATAAGTTCCAGCTATATGATACCAGTTCCCTGTCCCTGAGGTGGGATATGAAATCACGGATGTATGAACTCAATCGATACCCATAGTAAATTCAATCTGATTCTTTTTATTTGTCAGATTAAAAAACGCAAGTTTATAATTGTAATTTGGATATATCCCTTTGCTGAAAAATATAGGTCAACTATTTACTGACGATCATCCAGAATAATAAATTACAATTTCTTGCGTGAAATCTCCCGTTATATCGAGTATGCTTCCCGTAACCGTATCAGGGACTTCTATAGAATATCCGCTATTACTAAAACTCATCCCTCTCCCCACAATCCCTCCCGTCAAACTTCCCGTACTGCTCATCCCTCCAGAGAATACCCCATCATTCCCATTCCCACTCAAATCTTTCAATAATCAACTACTCGTAAGTGTCTCCATATCCCAATATCCTGCCAAACTACTGTCCATGTTCTTCAGAGCACTGTCTTTCTTCATGATATATCCGGTACTTGAGGAGACCAGGTTCGTGG
>JAQTWO010000094.1 GCA_028689245.1 Candidatus Altimarinota bacterium
TTGGCACTTGCGGTGTTTCCGAAACTGGCCATGAGGGAACCGGTTCCGGATATACCGTATGTTGTCCCATCGATGTCATTTCCTATGATATTCCAACCAATATCTCCATTTTGGGTTACGATAAACAAGGAAGTTTTGATGATATCCGATGGAGTCTCTTTATTCGGATTTTTTGCAGAGTTCTGGATAATTTTCCCTCGGTCATAGAAAAGAGGGATGATATCGAAGCTTCCGGGATCGATGCTCCCAGTATAGCTTGAATCTGAAGCTTCAATCGTACTGGAAATGAGTGTCTTTTTTGCGGGCGTGTCAAGGAGAAGGGATTCGCCATCGTTACTCGTTATGGTGTCCGAAAAACCCTCTCTATGATTTGAACTTTTGAGGAGCGAGTACTCCAGAGCTCATTCCGCACTCATATAAGCAGAGACTCCGTCCGAGAGGAAGTGATTCATTTTGTTTTCTACCACGAAAAGATTGAGGATGCTTGCAGATAGCACGGTCAAGAATGCAGTCATGAGGATGGCTATGATCGTGGAAAAACCTTTTGGATCTTCTAAAAGATATTTTGTTCTTGAAGGGGAGTAGAGGATGGTCATTTTTGGAGTGTTTGAAATAATAAATAGGTATTGCAGCATCCTAATTTCCCTTGTATATCTTCTCGCTAATAGTGGTTTGAGTCTCCATGTGGGCATTGTTTGTCATACCGCTCGTCACTCCGGCAGTATTTTCTATCCCGAGAGAGAGGACGAGAGTGACTTTCCCTTCATGTTCCTGATTCGTAATACCTTCTCCCGTATTTCCCGAGAGAAAAAACCGAATATTTTCGATGCGTACACGTTTGTCGGAAATAGCTTTTCTCAGTCCCATCCGATCCTCTTTTCCTATGTAACAATGAATCCCGGGGTCTTGTTCGTCTGCTTCCGTACATTGCACGATGGTTCCGATAGGAGTAACTTTCATGGGGTAATATTTGTCTCATCCGCGAATCGCGAGAATAGCATTTCCACTTCCGCTGTATGCATTCGTTTTGGCGGTATTTGTTCCGTCGTAGTAACTGAAATCGATACCTTTTTCCCGGATGGCGGTTGCGACTTCCTCGGTGATATTTCGTACGTTTTCCTGAACAATTCGCATGACTTCGAGTCGTTTGTTAATCTGCAGGATGTTGCTATAAATATCGAACACCGATAGAAGTATAATCGAGAGAATGGTTATCGAAACCATGAGTTCTATGAGTGTGAATGCCCTCGCTCTCACTGCCCCTTCTCGGACTGTCTTCGGGAGCTTTCAGGGAGTCTCTCCTCCAAACACTCACCCTGTCACTCTCCCAATGGGAGGTAGGGAAATAGGAAGTTTTTTTATTACATTTTTTTTCATAAAAAGAGTTATCAAAAATTATTGATTCTTCCAGTCGGTTATGATGGTGCTCATAGTGGAGAGTCGATATCCTGAGTTTAGGCTCATAAAATAGACGGTTATCTTATGGGCTCTATCGACAGGTATCGGGGTATTGGTAGTGCTGTTCTTGGTTACAAGCGACTCAACTTTCATAAAGGAGGCATAATTCGTTTTTCGATTACTTCCCGTGCAGTCATGAGTATAGCGTCCGAGGCTATCGATACAGAGGCGGATATGCGAATCGCTCTTTTGAAACTCTTGCACGACGTCGTTTTGGTTCAGAGAGGGGAGTACGAACTTCTCGATACGCAGGGGTTTGGTATCCTGATAATTGTTTGCGATGGTATAAAAAGTATTTGTCAGAAGAGTGGAGTCTATTACCGTAGACGGCTTCGCGAGTTCTATGGAATCCCATGTACGAAATTGTAACCAGTTCGTATCTCGCATATTTTTGAGAAGCTCTATCTGTTCTCGCATGATGTTCGCACCAATTATCTCGTCCCGGGAACGGATAGAGGCATTATTGGCACTCTGTATGAGCAGGTAAGCTCCAAGAAATCCAAGAGTAAATATAACGATACCTACCATAAGTTCCAGAACGGTGAATCATTGTTTATTGCGCATGTGATGGAATGAGTATATAAAGATCTACTTTTCTATCGGAATTATTTTATAAAGAGCACCGGTAGTCGTGGTTTTCCAGCCTATTCCTATCTCAAAATTGCTTCCGGTAGCAGTAGGACTGGTATAGACTTCCATATTTCCGTTCGGTGCACTGTATTCTATGAGTCGTTTATCGGGAGTCAGAAGAGTGGTGATGAAGACACCATCCTCGAGCGATATGGTTTTGATGATCTTTGCATTGGCACTTTCCTCGAAACTGCGGGATCATGAGAGGTAAGCGAACATATCGATAGTATTTGAGTCTTTTTTGATCAAAAGTCCGATATCAGCATTTTGAACGGTTCCTGGGAAGAGCTGTCAATTTTGTGCGAGTATTTTTGCATCTTCCATACTTTGACGGATTTTCTCTGTGGATATGCGAACCTTTGAGAGCCGACTATAATAATCATAGGGAACGTATGCTCCAAAAAAGAGTATACCGATAATGGTTATGACGATCATGAGTTCTATGAGGGTAAATCCATGGGGAGAATGGCTGACTGACTGCATAAAATTTGGTTTTTAGAAAGACGGAGGGGTAGGTCCTTGCTTGGGATTGTATGATTTTTTTTCATCAAATCAAGTATTTTTCAGTATCGTTCCATTTCTCTCTGACAAAGAGCGTCTCTGCACCGACATATCGATATTACGGTAGTATTCCATGAACCAAAAAAAAAGATCATATGCTACATGATAATATCTCGCACATTGAGTACGGTCTTTTTTCGTCCCATCCACACCTCCTCGCTGATCTCGACAATAAGGGATATATTTTTTTGTGCCTGAAGTTCCTCATGGAACTCACCGAATCCGAAGGCATTGATGCTGAATTTTCCTGATGGTTCTGTAAATTTCAGGTGTTTTCCGTCTTTTCCGAGATAATCAACACTCATGGGTACAAAGTCCCGAATCAGGAAGAGGGGTTTCGGATTCCCGATCCCGAAGGGTTTAAAAATCTGAAGGGTCTTGAAAAAATCGGGAGTGATTTCTGAGAATGAGAGATTGGTCTCGATGCGGAGAGTTTTGGCTTTGGTGGCGATAGCTCCGTGTTTTTCCGTGAGTTTCCGTTCGATGGTTTCTTTGAATTCATCGAACCGTTCGGCAAGGATCGTGAATCCTGCCGCCTGACGGTGTCCTCCGAATGCGACGAAATATTCCCGACACTCTTCGAGGAGCTCGACGATGCTGATATGTTCAGGACTACGGCAGCTTGCTACGAGTTTCTCATCCTCCCGTTTGAGGGCGATCGCCGGCTTACCGGAAGCTTCGGTGAGCCGTCCGGCGATGAGTCCGATGATCCCGTGCTCGATATCCGTCGAATCATAGAACAGAATTCCCTTGTCCTGATCGACCACCTCAAGTGCGTGCTTGATAAAGTGCTCGGTTGTAGTTTTTCGCTTGGTATTGAGGTCTTCGAGTTCCGCGAGGATGGGATCGAGTTTATCCTCGCCCGCGAGCAGGAGTGAGAGGGCTTTGTAGGGGCTATCCATGCGACCTGCTGCGTTTATTCTCGGTCCGATATGGAATCCGACGATATCCGCATCCATATCCTTGTATTTTCCCTCGATGAGCTTACGAAGTCCGCTCGAATTACTGGACTCCAGCCTCTGGAGTCCGAGTGATGCGATCGTTCGATTTTCTCCGATAAGGGGCATGCAATCGGCAATGGTCCCAAGACATGCGAAATCAGTATATTCGAGAATCACTTTTTCATAATTATCAGGAAAGAGTTTCATTGCAACTGCTGATGCCATCTTGAGAGCCACTCATGAACCTGAAAGTGAGGAAAACGGATAAT
>JAQTWO010000023.1 GCA_028689245.1 Candidatus Altimarinota bacterium
CCTCTCCGGTGGTTCGCTCCAGTTCACAACTCCGTCTTCAGAGACGAAAGTAAAAGGGATCGAGGCATCGAAATTTCCACTCATCCCCGTGTTCAAGGCGGAACAACCGTTCCGAATCAACTCATGAGACCTCAAAAAAGCCATTGACCGTACACTTTTCTCCACTGCCGAAGGGAATATCCGACCGACTCTTGCCGGAATTTATCTCGCCCTTCGGAACAAGAATGCGGTATTTGCTTCGACCGACAGTTTCCGACTCTCCGAATATGTGCTCGTAAACTCCGTACAGTCAAACGATTCCACTGCCATTATCATCCCATCCAAGACAGCGATGGAACTTTCGCGGATACTCCCGGAGAATGTTCCTGTGGAACTCTTCCTTTCCGATAATCAGTTCCTTGTCGTATTCGGAACTATCAAAGTATTCTCCCGCCTGCTCAATGGACACTTCCCGGACTATACGAACTTCTTCCCGAAAGGGTATGCGACAAAAGGAGTTGTGATGCGAAATGATCTGATTATAGCTCTCAAACGAGCGAACCTCATCAGTCGGGAAAATAACTACAATACCCGCATCGCGTTCCGATCGGAATCCGGACTCGAGATCTCCACCGGAGATACCGAAATCGGAGCTGGAAATATCCGTGTCGTGGCTTCTGTCGAAGGAGAGGATGCACAGATCGGACTCAACTCCGTCTACATGCTCGAAGTTCTCGGAGTCATCCGTGAAGACTACGTGAGTATCGACTTCGAGACTCCGCTCTCGCCGATCATGATTAAATGAGTTCCTGAGACGGATGGGAAGAGTACCTATCGACATATCATCATGCCATTGAAGATTTAAAGGGAATCTCTGCAAAAGGCGACCTTCTCACTCAAATCTCCGAGTCTCGTTCACCGTACAGTCGTACGACTCACTACGATTCTCGATTTTTATGAGAATCTCATCCTTTTTCAGGAAATTCCAGGTTTCTGTTTTTAATTTTTTCAAATGACCCCGTACCTTTCATCCGAAGAACGCTTCTTTGTCGCAACGAAATGTTGTATCTACATAGATGGGAAAATCCTCGTCATACGAGAGAAAAAGGCGAACGGAGATGCTCACTGGGATCTCCCGTGAGGGAAAATCTCAAAACGAGAAATGGAAGCCGATGTGATTTCTTCTCTCGAAAGAGAACTTTCTGAAGAATTATGAGACTCATTTTGAGTAAGAGAAAAAGCACAGCTTTTCCATGTACAAAAAGCCTACGAAAAAGCTTTCCATAGCGATGATATTCTCCCTTTCATATTTCTCTGTTATACTCTCGAACTGGATGAAGTACCACAGATTGTTTTGAGCGATGAGCATACCACATACCGATGGATAGAAGAATCCGAGATAGCCACACTGGATTCTTGGCGAACACATTTTGATAGTATTGTTAAAAAAGCTTTCGAATCCAAAAATATATAATTATTTCAAATCTTATGCTCGCAAACCTCCAAACCCTCGAACAAAAAGAACTCAATTAGTCACATAAACCCCATGAAAAACCCACCAAATAATGCTCACTCACTCACCAATTTTCTCCTCTATACAACTCCAAACGGAGCGGTAAAAGTGGAGATATTTTTGCAGGGTGAGACCATTTGGTTGACTCAAGAAAAAATAGCCGTTTTGTTCTGAGTCGATCGAACGGTTATTACGAAACACTTACAAAATATCTATGAGTCTGGAGAATTAAGCGAAAATGGAACTTGTGCAATTTTTGCACAAGTTCAGAAAGAGGGGAGTAGAGAGGTAAAAAGAGAAATAAAATACTACAATCTCGATGCGATTTTATCGGTGGGTTATCGAGTAAATTCTCGTGAAGCAACACAGTTTCGTATCTGGGCGAACTTGGTTCTGAAGGAGTATATCCTCAAGGGTTTTGCGATGAATGATGAGAGATTGAAAGATCCGAATCCTATTTTTTGAAAGGATTATTTCCGGGAACTTCTGGAACGTATTCGTGCGATTCGGACGAGCGAGCGAAGGATATATCAGCAGATCACCGATATATTCGCAGAATGAAGCAGGGATTATGATCCAAAATCGGATATCACAAAGGATTTTTATGCCACGATCCAGAACAAGTTCCATTTTGCCATCACGGGGAAAACCTGAGCAGAGATAATATATGAGAAAAGTGATAGTATGAAAGAGAATATGGGGCTCTCGACCTGGAAGAACTCACCAAATGGAAGGATATTGAAATCAGATGTCATCGTCGCAAAGAATTATCTCGAAGAAAAAGAGATCAAGAAACTTGAGCGAACCATTTCCAGTTTCTTTGACTACATAGAGAACTTCATAGAACAGGAGAATAATTTTACGATGCAAGAATTTGCAAAAAGTGTAAATGAATTTCTGAAATTCAACCGATTCAATATACTGGAGGGGAAATGAAATATTTCTCATACTCTCTCAGAAGAGAAAGCAACTACCGAGTACGAGAAATTTAATAAAATCCAGAGAATAGAATCGGATTTTGATCGTGAAGTGAAGAAATATTTATCTCCATAAGAAACTCTTTTTTATGCTCGCAAACCTCCAAACCCTCGAACAGAATTCTCTCGTTCAAATCTCCGCTCTCACTTCCGAAGCGGCTCTTATCGACCTCCGAAATGCCATCCTCGGGAAGAATGGGTCTTTGACCGAGCTCCTGAAGTGAGTAAAAGACCTCTCCGACGAAGACAAGAAAACCGTCGGGAAAGCCATCAATGAATGCAAGACTCGCATGACTGACGCCTTCGAGATCCAGCTCATGATTCTCAAGAAGAAACTCATCGCCGACCGGCTTGCAAATGAGTTTGAGGATGTAACTCTCCCAGTTTCCGAAGATACTGGAAACCATCTCCATCCGATTACTCGGACACTCATGAAGGTTGAGGACAGTTTCAAGCGCATGGGATTCGATATCTACGAATCCAACGAAGTCACGACCGAGTACTGGAATTTCGATGCTGTCAATGTGCCCGCATCGCATCCTGCCCGTGATATGCAGGATACATTCTGGCTTGAGTGAAAAGGAAATGTTCTCTCAACTCAGACTTCCAGTATGCAGAATATCATCATGAAATCAAAAGGTGCCCCGATCAAGGCAATTATTCCAGGGCGTGTGTTTCGAAATGAGGATATAGATGCGACCCATGAAAATACATTCTATCAGGTCGAAGGAATTGTTGTTGACCGCGATATTACCCTCGCAAATCTGAAGTACACGCTCCGAACCATGCTCTCCGATATATTCGGACGAGAAGTTTCCATCCGTATGCGACCCGGGTATTTCCCATTCGTGGAACCGGGGGTAGAAGTGGATTTCTCCTGTCCATTTTGTGGTGGAACCGGGTGTAAGATCTGTAAAAAATCTGGTTGGATAGAATTCATGGGGGCGGGTCTCATCCATCCAAATGTCCTCCGAGAAGGGGGAATCGACCCCGAGGCATACACTGGATTCGCCTTCGGATTCGGACTTAATCGTCTCGTGATGATTGAAAATGGTATTCCTGATATGCGATATTTTCAGAATCCAAACATCGCATTTTTGAGACAGTTTTAAAGAATAGTTCCCATGTATCTCAAAATCCTTACATCAAAAACCATTCTCGATCACAAAGAATCTCTTCTGGAACTCTGTGATCCTCTCAAAAAACGTCCAAAGGATTACTGGAAATCACTCAAGAATTCCACTTATATCATCGTGGCTTTCAAGGGCGAAAAACTTATCGGAGCAAGCCGAATCGTTACGGATATGTATATGTGTGCGATGATTTTCGATGTGCTTGTTGCTCCGGATTATCGTGGGAAAGGAGTTGGTTCTGGTATCATGGAAAAAACTGTGAAATTTTGTCGAGAGAAACAGATCAAAAACGTGAGCCTCGTGACCGATCCATCTCATTCATGGCTCCCTGATTTTTACCGAAAATCCGGATTTACGGTTGATAATTCGAGGGGAACGTATATGATACTGGGAAAATAACAAATTATGTCATTCTGGAATTTCCTGACACCTCATACATAGAAACTATACAGAGTTTGATTCAGAAAACATCCGACATAGGATTGCCCTTCGGGGAAAATCCTCCGCTCTCCTCTCCCTGTTTACCCTGCTTTGTGGGGTTTTTGTCTATTGAGCCAATTAAAACCCTGTTATTCTTGCCTGCTGTCTGATTTCTTCATCGGAAAGGGCACGATTGTAGATTTTGAGCTCAGAAATAGTTCCAGAAAAGGTATTGTCTCCACCAGTTAGCATTTTACCTATACACCAATCCCAAGTTGAGTTTGATATTATTCAGTTCGAACTTCTTTCTCAGATATTTTTTGCATTTTTATATACTTTTATTTTATTTCCATCATAAGTAGCTGTGATAAAAGAATTATAATTTGTCATATCATTTTGAGAGACTGGCCAAATGGAATTATTGATAGAATTATTTACAGAAACTTCAGTAGTTACTTTTCATTCAGGGTAATTTAATGATTTTACAGTTGCCGAGGTTCCTCATCATCTTAAAATAACGCAATTACCAGTAGTGCAATTTCCATTTACTATAGCTATCATGGTCATTTGTTTTTCTCATGCAAGTATTCAAGTGGAATTAACTATCTTAATATTTTGTCCACTTCCATTAAACACCATTCATCAAGAAATAATCTTTGGACCAATTGTTTGACAACTTCCAGAACTTGCCTCAAGCGAGCTATTATAACACTTCCCATTCCACCCATTCCCACTCAAATCTTTCAATAATCAACTACTCGTAAGTGTCTCCATATCCCAATATCCTACCAAACTCCTATCAAGCGTATTCAGACTCATGTCTTTCTTTGCGATACACCCAGACGAAGTAACGGAAGAAACAGAAGAACCAAACGTATTCGTACTCACATTATCCAGAACGAAGCACACATCGGGAGCGAATATCCCTCCGGAAGCAGTATTGTAACTTCCAGACAATACAAACAGAGAAGGAAGAGAAGGATCGAATACGTAGTTTCCTGAAAGCTTGGAGTATCTGAGAGAAGAATCAGCTGCATATACCGTATCTATTCCTGGTATGCTGGTATGATAGGAAAGAGGATTCTCAAAGTCTATCCCGATCTGATAGTAACTCCCATTTCCAAATACTGAGTAGTTATATGGAGACTGAGTCAATGGATCACGGAAGTCTCCATTCATCCTTGGAATCGTCGTACTCGTCACCGTTCCCATCTGGAGAGTCACAGAACCTCCCGTATATGAAACAGCACTCGTGGGAATAGGAGCACTTCACTGTTGTATGATAATCAGATCAATAGCCTTCCCTATATTCGCCATATCCGATACTCTTCTCCCATCTCTGGCACTGCTCTGAAAACCTCCGAGATTCACAAATGCTATGGTTCAGAGGATGACGAGGATCGTTATGACGACGATGAGTTCGATGAGGGTGAAACCATGAGAGTGTTTCTTTGTCTTCCTTGTTTGAGAAAGAAACGGACTTGAAGGTACCTCTAGGAAAATGGAAGCTTCTTTTGTTTTCATAAGAAATTATGAGAAAATGGTAAAAATTTTCTTTATCGTAAAATGAACAAAATTATATTAAAACTATATATTATTTCACAAAGATATTCTCGTATTTCCATCCTGAACCAGGTGCCACACATCAAACATCTGTATGGAGTCCAGCAGGGAGATTTAGATTTTCCTTCCTCAGTATAACCGTTGCTGATCGTTCTCCTGTTCAGTTATTGGTATGCCAAAAATTTGTATCCGTCACATTATCGCATTGGGCAGTTATACCATAAAAAGTATCTCTTGTGGCACTGCGCATTTTCTGTTCATTTCGTATGATATCAACAACGGAAGAAAAAGTAATTACATTATCATCCGGATTTATAGAATGATATTTATTTCCAAATATTCCCCAACAAGATATACCCCCATAAAATCTATAGTCTGCTCGTATTTGCTTCCAAGGAACAATATCTGCTATAAAAATCGTTGTTCCTATAGAATTCACACATCCATTTGCATTTTGCATGTTCACATCAATATTCAGTCCTCACTTTAGATTAGTGGTATAATTTAGAATAGTATTTTGATTATCGGTATTTCCAAGAAGATTTGAATTAATCATCGTCCACCCACCCCCATCTGTCGTCATATCGCAATATGTTTGAAAACTTCCAGAACCCAATGAAGACATGGTAGGATTTATATAATATAGCCCATCTTTGTTTCTCTTACTGCCATCTTTTAAGAGAAGATCATTGCAACTCTTTGCTCACATACTAGACACAACAGATAATATATTACCTGTTCCACTAAGATTGCTATTCTTCCCGAACACTGCCACATACCCACTATTTGTCTTCACCACATCCACTCCTGTTCCACTCTCCTGTATCGGTTGAAGTGTTCCCGAAGCAAGAAGTATCCCAAGGGTATCTCCCTGTACGGTCGGATATCTCTTGGAGTAATCGGATCAGATATCTGCAGAAGCATTCGGAACGAATGCATTCAAAGAGAGAAGCATACTTCCGTCTTCAAGAAAGTTCATGAGCTCCATCTTGGTTCTGTCTGCATTGACGGAGTAGGTAGTATATATACTGGTATCCAGAGGATCTCTCGTTCCTCCTACAGAGAGTCCTATGGTTCTCTCTGTCAGTTCCTTGGCAAATCATTGATATCCTATGGTTATTCCTGAGGCAGTAACCGATACCATATTCTCTGGAACCGGATAGCTTCCAGTCTTTATCTGAAACATATCCAATCACTTCTTCAGATTGGAAAGATTCTCTACACGAGAACTGTCTCTTGCCGAACTCTGAAAACCTCCGAGATTCAAAAATGCTATGGTTCAGAGGATGACGAGGATCGTTATGACGACGATGAGTTCAACGAGGGTGAAACCGAGGAAGTTCTTGGGGGAGAGGGTTTGGGAGATGTGTGAAGTCTTGTTGTTTTTGGTATTTGGTGTGGGCATGAGAGGGAAGATGAAGAGATAAAGGAATAATACGGGGGTATTATCTCTGATTTCTGGTGGATTGCAAATTTTGTTTTGGGAAAACAGTGGCTTTATTGATTGCAGATAAGAGCTTATTCGTTGTAGAAATCAAGATTTTCCAAAAAAAAGAGACATTGTGGAAAATGTCTCTTTTTTTATCCAAGTATCGATTCGGGAGTGCTATTTACTCTATTTCTCCCATTTCTTCCCCATTTTCAGGAGCAACATCTTCTTCTTCCCCCTTCTTCATAACGGTTGCGGTCGCGAAAGAATCTTTCTTCTCCTTGAGTTTGGCAAGGATAACTCCTTGAGTGACACGAGAAGTTGTTCGAACGCCATTGAGAGGAACTCGGACGGTTTGTCCGGTCTTGGAGATGAGCATAACCTCTCCATCCTTGCGGGATTCTTCACTCAGAAGACTTACGCCGATGATATCCCCAGTCTTTTCCGTCATTGCTCCGACTTTTACTCAGGATCCTCCGCGCCCCTGTTCTCGATATTCTTCGATATTTGTAATTTTCCCCATCCCATTTTCGGTTACAGTGAAGACGTATTTGTCATTTTCACTGACAACATCGGCTTCCACGACCGAGTCATTTTCAGCGATTCGCATTCCACGAACTCCCGCAGCTCCGCGTCCCATGACTCGAATATCTTCTTCCTTGAATTGGATAGCTTTTCCATGCTTGGACACCATGAGGATATTATCTTCCCCATTGGTTACGCGTACCCATCAGAGTTCATCTCCTTCTCGAGGCTTCATGACGATGAGTCCGGAAGTGCGGATATTCTTCACATCTTCCATATCGACTCGTTTGATAACGGCTTTTCTGGAAATAAGTGCAAAGTGTTTTCCTTGTACGGCAGCGAGATCGAGAATAGCGGTAATCTCCTCTTCTTTTTGAAGAGAAATGAGATTGATGATTGGTTGACCCTTGGCAGTACGTTGAGTTTCGGGAATCTCATATGCGGGGAGCGAGAATACTCGACCGGTGTTCGTAAAGAAGAGGAGATCGCTATGATTGCTCGTTGAGAGAATAATCTTCACTTCATCCTCATCCTTTACCGCGACGTTTACTCATTTTCCTCCGCGACGTTGTGTACGGAACGCGGAAGACTTGATACGCTTGATATACGAGTTCTTCGAAAGAGTGATAACCACTTCTTCGTTCGGGATCGTGTCCTTTGGATTCCACTCTCCGATAGCTCCGGATTGAACCTCGGTTCGGCGAGCATCTCCGTATTTGTCCTTGATTTCTGTGAATTCATCTCCCATGATGGTGTTTACACGTTCTGGTTTGGAGAGGATATCCTTGAGGTCGGCGATGAGGAGGAGTTTCTCGGCGAGTTCGTCCTCGATCTTCTTGCGTTCGAGTCCGGAAAGTCGCTGGAGCTGCATCTCGAGGATGGCTTGGGATTGCTTCTCAGAGAGACCGAATCGACTCATAAGGTTTACATGAGCATCGTCTTTGCTTGCTGATTCCTTGATGGTCTTGATAACTGCATCGATATTATCGAGGGCGATCTTGAGTCCTTCAAGGATATGAGCACGAGCCTCGGCTATCATGAGTTCATAACGAGTTCGTCGTTCGATAACTTCCCGTCGGTGCACGATGAATTCTTCGAGTATCTCGAGGAGATTGAAGAGTTTCGGTTGGATTCCACGATCATGAAGCGCGATCATATTGAAGGCAAATGATGTCTGGAGCTGAGTGAGTTTGTAGAGTTGATTCAATATCTTCTTGGGAAACGCATCTTTTTTGAGCTCGATAACGATCCGAACATCTCCGAGTCCTTTGGATTCATCCCTGAGGTCAGAGATACCGATGATGATTTTTTCCTGAATGAGTTCTACAATCTTTTCGATGAAAGATTTTTTATTGAGTTGGTAAGGAATCTCAGTAATGATAATGGCTTTCTTTCCATTCTTGAGCTCGTCGATAGTCGCAACCCCTCGCATCGTCACAGACCCACGCCCGGTCGCATACGCATTGAGGATGTCTTTTTTATTATAGATAATACCTCCTGTTGGGAAGTCCGGTCCCTTGATGAAATCGAGAAGGTTCTCGATGGTGATTTCCGCAGGATTTGGATGATAGAGTATGAAATTGAGGGCGTCCATAACTTCACAGAGGTTGTGGGGTGGAATATTGGTCGCCATACCGACGGCGATACCGACGGATCCGTTGAGGAGGAGATTGGGTATCCGAGTAGGAAGGACACTTGGTTCCTGAGTGGATGCGTCATAGTTATCTCTCCAATCAACGGTATCTTTGTCGATATCGGCGAGCATGAGCTCTCCGAGTTTCGCCATCTTTACCTCGGTATAACGCATGGCAGCGGCAGAGTCCCCATCCATGGAACCGAAGTTACCCTGACCGTCGACGAGCGTATATCGCATGCTGAAATCCTGTGCCATACGAACCATTGCTTCGTATACGGACGAGTCTCCGTGTGGGTGGTACTTTCCGAGAACATCTCCGACGACACGAGCGGATTTTCGGTGTTTACCGGTAGCTCGAACTCCTCCATCGTACATAGCGTAGAGAATACGCCTATGAACCGGCTTCATACCGTCGCGGATATCAGGAAGGGCACGACTGCAGATTACCGACATCGCATAACTCAGATAACATTCTTCCATTTCTTCCACTATGGAACGATTCGCATCCCCATCATATACCGTTGAGGTACCCAAGAAAGGCGGCGGAAGTTCATAAGAAGCCTCTTCTGGAACTATTTCCGAAACATCTTCCTCGGCAATTGCCTTTTCTCCTTCTTTTATTATATTTTCAAGTTCCTCGGGAGTAAGATTTTCTGACATAAAAACAAAGATGCAAAAATGGTAAAATTTCCCGACAAATATACGGAAAACTCTCCCTTTTGCAAATGATTTTTCATGATTATTTCGGGAGTTTTCCGCAATCGGATTCAAAGATGGCAAGAAAGGTTTTTGTCGCTTCGGGAGAGCTCTTGGTGAGTATCCCGATTTCCCGATTCTCATCCAGAGAATTGGTACTGTAGTTCTCGCTTCCGATATAGCTGTATCGCCCGTCGACAAGGGCTCGTTTTGCGTGTATTATGGGCTTTTTGGAGGTTCGCACGTCGATTCCATGACTCTTCAGCGTAGCAATCGCTTCGGTGTTGGATGGAACTTTTGTCGGATCTGCCATGCAGATGGTGACCGGAATTTTATCCTGTATTTTCCCCGAGAGTATTGCAAGTATCGAATCGTCCCCGAAGTTTTCGGCGTAGAGGTAGATGCTTTCTCGGGCACTATTTAGAATGGTTTCTATTTTCTTGCGACTGTTTATCGGGGATATGACCAGATTCGGCGTGCTTTCGAATATTTCCCGACCTGAGAAATCCGCGAGAAATATGTCTTTGAGCGTTCCGATATCCGCTTCGTTTTTCCCGATGACGTAGAACTCGCGATTGGTCGTGAAACTCGCATAACTGAGGTTTCCGGTGGTTATGACATACGTATCGTCCGCGAGCAGGAGCTTGGTATGGATGAAATTATAGAGCTTGGAATTATCGTAGGTGACCTGTACTCAGGCGCTTTCCAGAGTTTTGAAAGTCTTGCTGTTGATACTCGTGGCTCCGAATACGTTTTTCTCCAATACGACCCGTACGTCCACTCCTCGTTTTTTGGCGTCCTTCAGGGCTTGGATGATCCGTTTCTCGGTCAGGATATAGACTTCGATATATACTTCTTTCTTGGCGGTTTCGATGAGAGAAATGAGTCTGTCGAGTACTTTTTTATCCGGTGTGGAGAGTATTTCTACATCACGGTCTTCGATTTTGGATACTGAGAAATCCTGAAGGGCGTTTTGTGACTGTTCTTTTTCGGTTTCGATTGCTTGTTTCTGTTCATGAAACTGCCAGTATTCATTGGTACAGGAGGAGAGAAGGAACGATATGAGTAAAACGAGAAGAATTTTTTTCATAATATGGAAGTGTTAATAATTACCCCACCGCTTTTATATAAACACTATTTTCCTCTCCGATTTCGGAATCCCGAACGTCTTGAAACTCTCGTCGATTCGGATTTTCAGGGCTTCTTTGTGGTTTGTGAGCTCCGCATTTACGATCGGTTTGCCGGTTTTGATGGTGATACGGGTCGGAGTCACTTTGACCGATTCGATGTGCTCTACAAGCTCTCATTTCCCTGTTTTCGTGAGGCAATCACGAACTGCGTTCCAGGCGAGAGACGAGACGATCACGGGATTTGCGGTGTGAGACTTAAGATTGAGGTGCATAAATGAAGAGTGTTATACAAAATTAAGTAAATTCTCACTTTCCTCCCCTCACCCCCGACCCCTCTCCTTTTGGAGGAGAGGGGAGAAAATAGAAATGAGAATTTACTTAATTTCGCCTTGCCTATCGAATATGTATCTTCATGAATCGCTCGATGCCTCTGAGATCCGCGAAAAACGAAAATTCCCATCCATATTTTCCGAGAATTTTTCAGGCAATTTCGGTCTGATCGTCTCACATTTCGGCGAGGATGGTGAGTTTTTTTGGGGTGTATTTTGCGACAAAAACGTCTATTTGGGCGAAGAGTTTCTCATAGAGCTCGAATCCTGTGAATGGTCCCCCGAAGAGTGCGAGTTTCGGTTCGTGGATGGTGTCTGTACTCATATTCTCCCAGTCGTCCTGCTTGATATAGGGGAGATTGGTGACGATGAGGATATTTTTTCCCTGGAGAGACAAGGCATGCTTTGTCTCTCCGAGGTGTTCATTTAAAAATACGGACAGGAGATCCGATTCCAGAAAATCGATATTTTTTCCCTGATTTTCTGCATTTTTTCGAGCAATAACCAATGCTTCCGGACTCAGGTCGATCGCGAATACCTCCGGGATTTCGACTGCGGAAAGGATGGAAAGCGGGATGATTCCCGAACCGGTTCCTATGTCGATAAGAGTATCCACTTCTTCGCTTCGAAAGTACCGAATCGCTTCTCGCACGAGGGACTCGGTTTCGAGTCGCGGAATGAGGACGTGTTCATCGATTTCGAACTTCTGATAGTAGAACTCTACCCATCATCTCGTGTATTCTGGAGGGTAGGTTGAGTTCATAAATTCGCAAATTCATTACATTTATAAAACTACTTAGAAACTTTTGGAAAATGATCACACGGCCTCGATATACCTTTTATAAGGTCCGGTGACATGTGAAGTTTGTATGAAAACTGAGTACCGTAGTGAGACGTACGACTGTACGGAGAACGAGGAAACGCAAAGTTTGAATGCAAAGTTCGCATTTTACGCAAGTTTCTTCCTAGTTCTCGAAGGTCTTTCGGTTAAATATAAGCACCGTGAATGTGAGCGTAAGTGCGAGATACAAGAGTGCATGCACGAGATTTATCGCGAAAAATGACGGTGCGAGCACGACCGGCGTTCCGATGATGGACTTGATATTCAATGCCTCAAAGTTCGGGAATACGACCATGAGAAATTTACTGAAATAGAAGAGTATCTGATTGCTCGAATGGACCGCCATATCGGTCATGGTCGTGATGGAATGACTGATCACATATACCCCCATGACGAGCAGTATGGAAAGGATAGGGGAGATGAACGTGGAGAAAAACAATATGATGGCAAAAAGAAGAAGGAGCTTCAAATAAATAAACCCAATCGAAGCAAATAAGAGAATAGAAAGAGGAGTTTTTGCTACTAGAAAGACGATGGTTGATATAATCGATTGAATGAAAACAATGAGGAGCAGAATGGCACTGAAACCGAGGAACTTTCCGAGGATGAAATCCCGACGAGCGATCGGTTTCGAAAGGATCAGATACACGGTTTTGCCTTCTATCTCCCGGAACAGAAGCTGACTTCCGATAAATATAACCGATATGATTCCAAAAATCTCGACCATAGCAAGTCCGAAATCGACCACTATTTTGTCGGATTGACCGAGCGAAAGACTCGCAAGTACCAGGGAGAAACCGATGAGGGCTATCCCGAAAAATACGATCATATAGAGAATCTTATTTCGAGCAAGCTCACGGAATGTATTGAGTGCGATATTGAACATGAGAAAAATCCTGAGAGAGTAAAGGCGGTTGAAATAAATGGAGTGAGATATTTTATTGCTCACTCGGTAATCAAATATTTGTGAAGGCGGTCTAATGCCACCATCGTGTTCATGGTTGTCTTTCTTCATTCGCGGATAAGATATTGGCAGTCATGGCGCAAACACTTTTGTTAAATGCTGCAACATGTTCTCGCCACTGAGCTTCCGCTGGAGTTTCTAAAATCCATGGCTGTTGGGTCTTTCCTCCTGCAGACACGGGAGCCGCAATTCTCTTTCATGGAACGGTTCTCTTAACTACAACATCCGTTGCATTTTCTCTTGCGGCAACAAAATCGTATGAATCAAGTCTTCACATATGTATATTTATTTAGTATGTATTTTTATTTGGAGGTATCGTATGGGTATTTGCGTATCGTTTCAGTATCGTATTTATCTGACATTAAAAACATTTTTGAGTGACGCCAAGACTTTTTCCATGAGATCAGAAAGGGTATTGAATATTTCTTGTACACCCATTAAATTTTCGTTTTCCAATGGATCGCTGTTATGTGGCAAACCAACAGCTTCTTCCTCGATATCGAGTTGCATAGGATTATTTTAATATAAAAGAAATAAAGTCTCTTTGTCCATGTAAGAACTCTTTTATGGATTGGGATCTTTTTCATTCTAATTTTACTTGCGATAAAGTCAAGATTCATTTGCGACAAATAATGGCAACGGTTCCATCTCTCAGTTGTATTACAGTGCCTGTCGGTGTTTCTCACTTCTGATTCCAGGAGATCTTCGCCTCTAGATACTCTCCTCTTCCACCTCTTCCCCCAGCCCCTTCTCCTAAAAGGAGACGGGGGTTTTTATCATCTTTTTCATTCCCCTCTCCTTCTAGGAGAGGGGTTAGGGGTGAGGTGGATTTTAGGAGAGGGCTAGGGTGAGGTGAAAGAGGGGGGATGGTACACTTCTCTATGATAAGTTTCTTTCCTTTATAGAAGGTGTATACGCCGGGCCAGGGGGTGAGACCTTGATAGAGATGGTAGAGTTCCTCGGCACTTTTCGTGAAATCGAGGAGACCTGCTTCTTTGGTGATCTTCTTGCAGGAAGTTGCTTCCGACTCATCCTGCTTAGAAGGTGTGAGTATCCCGGCATCCAGTCGTTTTATGGTATCAATCGCGAAGCTTCCAGAGATTTCTCCGAATCTCCTGAAAAGCGTTTCGGCGGTCTCATCCGGTGCGATTTGGATTTTTGCCACATCTATCGTATCGCCCTCGTCCATTTTTTCATTCATGACCATGATGGTCACACCTGTTTCCGAGTCTCAGGCGATGAGCGAGGCTTGGATAGGGGAGGCACCGCGGTACTTTGGGAGGATGGATCCGTGGATATTGATGGGGTACTTTTTCGGGATAGAGAGGAGCTCTTTCGGGAGTATCTGCCCGTACGCCACGACTACGAAATAATCCGCCTCGTACGATGCAATGGTTTCGAGAAATTCTCTATTCCCTCGAATGCGTGCGGGTTGCAAGAGGGGGATATGATTCACGAGAGCGACCTCTTTTACTGGGTTGATAGTCAATGTCTGATGCCTCCCCGTGGGTTTATCCTCTCCAGTGACCACAAAAGCCACTCGGAAATCCGAGGAATGGAGAAAATCCCTGAGAACCTGAGCCGAGAGCTCCGGTGTACCAAAAAAACCGATTCGAATCATGAAAGAATATATGAGTGAATGATATATTGTAAAATAAAGTATCCAACGGATTCATCGTATAAAGTGTGCTATGAATCCGTAATG
This sequence comes from Candidatus Altimarinota bacterium, assembly GCA_028689245.1. Classification (GTDB taxonomy): domain Bacteria; phylum Patescibacteriota; class Gracilibacteria; order BD1-5; family UBA2023; genus UBA1545. The sequence goes on from JAQTWO010000023.1 coordinate 14,841, forward strand.
TGTGGCAGACTCCAGGATGCAAAAACAGAACGCTTAATATCGTCCAGGATGAGGAGATGGTACGCTATTTTCCCATTTTTTGCAAATAAAGCTACCTTGGATTTTTATTACGTGTTTTATTTGCTGAATACGCTATACTTGAGCATATCGAAGAGTCGGGAGCGATTCTCGCTGAAGTCGATGTTCTGTTTGCTTTTCCCGACCGTACTGGAAGCACGAACACGACGCACGGGAAGGGAAAATTTATCAGCCCCCGGTGCGGTTATGTGGTACGTCACCGGTGCGGTTCAGATATTTGAGAGGATGAGATAATTGTTATTATAGGAGGTCAGAAAAACACCTATATCCTGCATGCTGGCACTCATGAGATCCTGTGTGCTGTTCATCTCTTTTTTAAATCCTGTTTTCGTATTGGCACTTGCGGTGTTTCCGAAACTGGCCATGAGGGAACCGGTTCCGGATATACCGTATGTTGTCCCATCGATGTCATTTCCTATGATATTCCAACCAATATCTCCATTTTGGGTTACGATAAACGAGGAAGTTTTGGCGATATCTGTGGTATTTTTATTCGGATTTTTTGCAGAGTTCTGGATGATTTTCCCTCGGTCATAGAAAAGAGGGATGATCTCAAAGCTCCC
>JAQTWO010000024.1 GCA_028689245.1 Candidatus Altimarinota bacterium
GACTGGAGGTTATGAGGAGGGGATCGATACCGAGATTTGTGAGACGTTGGAGAGTATTGACGGTAGAGTTTGCATGAATGGTAGAAAAAACCAGATGACCGGTGATGGATGCTTCAACAGCGAGTCGTGCTGTTTCGGAATCTCGAATCTCTCCCACCATGATAACATCGGGATCTTGACGTAGGAGACTCCGAAGCCCATCCGCGAAATTGAATCCGATTTGCGGATTGATTTGTGTGTGATTCACTCATTTTATCCGGTATTCTACAGGATCTTCCAATGTAGAAATATTCTTTTCTTCCGGATCAAATCGGGAGAGCATAGAATACAGAGTAGTGGATTTTCAGGACCCCGTCGGTCCTACTATGAGGATGAGTCCGAACTGGCTTTCCAAGTGTTTTTTTATCTTCATCATATTCATGGGGAGAATTCCAATCGCACGAAGATCCATGAGTTCACTTTCTTTCCTGAGAAGTCGTACCACTACCTTTTCTCCATAGATTGTAGGTATTATGCTGATACGCAAATCTACGTCTTTATTGCTGGTCGTATCGTGATAACTTGCTTTTCCATCCTGAGGAAGTCGTTGTTCATCGATTTTTAAGCTCGCGAGAATTTTTATTTTTGCTATGAGCGGAGCTTTTTCTTGTAGGGAAAACCGTCAGTATTCCATAAATCGTCAATCCACGCGAATGCGTATCAGAAGTCACTCCTCTTCCGGTTCTATGTGGATATCGGAAGCACTTAATATGAGGGCTTTTGAAAATAGAGCATCCAATTCTATGGTGGTACTGATTCACTCTTCTCCGGAACGAAGATATATTTGCTCGGAATCTATTCCGTTTATTTGCATGATTGCATCCGTTTTCTGACCGCTTCACTGGAATATGCGAGCGATTTTTTCGATAGAATTGTGAAAATGAGTTGATAGTGGCATGGGAGAAAAATCTAGTGGATATGGAAAGAGTATACTATATAATTTCTGTAAATACAAAATTCCATAAAATCTTTCCGTGCAAATACATTTACAAATTATAGATAATGTTTGCCATATATTCTTTATGAAGGCCCCCTCCTATAAAAATGTCTTGGCAGAAAAAACGATACGGTGCTCTTTCCTCCATACTTTCTCTTGTATTTTCTCCATTATCAGTATACTATCCGAGATGTAAATGGTCTGTGTATTATCCCTTAACCTTCCCTGACTATGACCTATCTCGATAGACAATTTGATGCCGTTGAATGAACAGGAGGCTGATTGAAAAAAGAAACAAAAATAGGAAGATGTATATCAAAAGCTAAAAATCTCGTTCTTGCAGTTTTGTTTACAGTGAGTGCCGGAGCAATCACTCTCGGATCGGAATCCGTACAGGCAGCAGGCGTAACAACTCGGACTACTCCTACGACAGAACCAACAAAAGACGGTTATCCTGAAGAATACCCTCGTAAAGTGGACCATGATTCTGTACAGAATATAAAAATTCTCGTTCAAGGAAAGGCTTCTCAGACACCACAAAATATTTCCCCTCCAGAATGAGTTGGTCCTATAAAAGATGCCAAGGGAATGAGCATTATCTTAAACAATGGAAGTCTCCTGGAAGAAAAAAGTGCAAAAGAATTGGGATTACCAGATACTCTCGATGCCTCCACCATGAAAGAGACTATGAGAATACTTTTTGATGGAAACGATCTGCGTACTTGGCTTCGTAATACCGATGGTTCAGAACTTACAGCAAACAAGCAAGCAATAGCTCGCGGCAATCTCGCTAAAGAACTCGTAGAGTATACCAAACGTATTGAAGGGCTCAAGAATGAACCAAATGGGGACAAAATTATGTCGACATTTCTGGCTTTGTATAACGGAGGGAAAGGAACCATAACATTCTCTTCTCGTGCATCACTCCATCGTTTATTTATAAATTCTCTTTCGATTGCCTATACTATCCACGCAAGTCCTGAAGAACAAGCGAAACTCGCTCCTATTTTCATGACGCAGATGGGCGAATATATATTGTTGACAGACAAAACAGCCAGAGTCTCCAAATACCAAATAGCCAGAGTCTCCAAATACCAAATAGATATGCTCAAATATCTTGCACCATCACGATATTCCGTATGGCGTAATCCTCATTTTCAAGCTTTTCCAAACATCAAGGATCGTTACTATGTAACCACGGAAACTCTTAAAGGAATACGCGAGTCCAACGAAAAGATCGATAATTCTTGAAAAAAGAAGTAAATCCACAGATAGAGAGAATGTGCTTGCGTTTTTTTATTTTTTTCATATCATACATCACAGATATTGTCTATTCATTTACTCTTTTCGTACGCTATGACAAGTAATAATCTCTATATATTTGAAGGTTTGACACAAAAAGAAATCGCGTACTTCGTGATGATGTCTGAAACTCTCCAGTTTAACAAATGATCCACAATCATGTCCGAAGGTGATGAATCCGACAATAGAGCCTATCTCATAGAATCAGGAAGTGTTGATATTTATAGACAAAATGCGAAAGTTGCCACACTCCATGCCGGTGATATTTTCGGAGAAATGGCACTCATAACCAATGATCCACGGAGTGCGAAGATAGTCGCAAGCACTCCTACAGAAGTTCTTGCTTTTGCACGAGATGAATTTATCATGCTTTGCAAACAGTCCGGAATCTATGAAGATATCAGGAAGAAAATACTCATGCGTATGAAGGAAAATTTCTATAGTGATAAGTAATTCTTAATTCTCACCATATGCCACTAACACGATGAGGATCTTCAGTAGAAGATGATGAACGTGGCTTCGAAATATCTCAAGTTTGACGAGATGATGATGTTTTATGTGTTATCGATTCCATTACCGCTCGTTGTCAAATATCGCAGAGTGTGGATGATCTTGTCAATATATGGAAATGTATTCAGGGTGAACACAAAAGAATGCTGATATTGAAAGTTCTCGCAGAGAGGCCGGACATAAAACCGGGAATGCTTGAGATGCTCTTTTCCGAAAGCACATACCGAGAAAAAGAGCTCATTCTTACATCTCTTTCGCGACGTTTTCCTCATGATAACAAAGCGGCTGAATTTGTTCGGAGACATCAACGGAAATCTCAATAATTCAGGTTTTGGCAATAAATACAAAATCAGGATGTATATGAAAATAAAAATCCACCAAAGGTGAACCCTTGGTGGATTTTTATAAAAGTACTCAATTACTTGAGTTCAACAGTCGCTCCAGCTTCTTCGAGTTGCTTCTTGATCTTGTCTCCGTCAGCTCGCTCAACGTTTTCCTTGATGTTACCTCCATTGTCTGCAAGAGCCTTAGCTTCAGCAAGACCGAGACCAGTAATTTCACGGATAACCTTGATAACTGCGATCTTAGCAGATCCAGCAGAAGTCATAACAACATTAACAGTTGTTTTTTCTTCAGCCTCAGCAGCTCCTCCGGCAACAGCTCCAGCAGCAGCAACTGGTGCAGCAGCAGAAACTCCGAATTTTTCTTCCATTGCAGATACGAGATCAGCAAGTTCAAGAATAGTAAGACCTTCTACGAGATCCATAACCTTTTGTGCATTTGCACTGAGTGTAACATCAGACATAATGAGAATGATTAAAAAAATAGATAAATATGGTTTCTAGATCTTCATCTAGCAAGGAACTACCCGCCGGAGCGGATAATCCCCATGCTATATGACGAAATTATTCAGCAGCTACTTCAGGAGCAACTTCGGCAACCACCTCTGGTGCAGCTTCAACTACTGCCTCTGGAGCAGGAGCTTCTGCAGGAACCTCAGGAGTTGCAGCAACCACTTCTGCTACGGTTGTAACAGCAGCAGCACCGATAAGGTCTTTTGCAGTCTTAAGCCCCTTTGCTTCCATATCTTTCTTTGCTCCATCGAAGAATCGAGCAAGTCCAGAAACTGGAGACATCATAGAACCAAGGAGTTTTGCAAGAAGTACTTCTCGAGATGGGAGTGAAGCGATTCGTGTAATTGCCTTTGCATCGAGGAGAGCTCCATCGAAGAAACCTCCGACGAACTTCATCTTCTGTTCTTTTGCCCATTCTTTTGCATATTTATTCACGATTGCAAGTCCGGCAACCTTGTCTCCCTTGGAGATAATGATCGCAACCTGACCAGGAAGCGTATCGATATCGAGGTCTACATTGAATACGTTCTTGAATGCGATTCGCATAAGAGTTTTCTTTGCGAGCATAAAAGTAGTGTTCTGAACTCGAAGTTCTTTCTTCATAGTCGTAACATCGAGAGCAGTCATTCCTGTATTGCTCGTGAATGCCACAGAAGTCGATGCTTTGAGATGTGCCTCAAGTGTTGCGAGGATTTCACCTTTCTTTGCTTTACTGATTGCCATAAGAAGCGAATAGTTAAGATTAATAAAAATCTCCGTGACTCGGAAGTCGCGGAGGATTGAGGATTCATGGGAACATATATCCTATAAAAGGGATGTATGACTTCATAGATTCTCGGTCTCGGTAGGGTTTTAGATTCACTTTCGTGAATACCTACGGTCTGCGACAGATGTACTCTTTTATAAGTACGGGCACATTGTATGGAAAAAAAATATAAGTCAAAAGATTTTTTATGGAATGATAAAATGATTTCTGGTGGATTGCAAATAAATTTGCTTTTTTTCGCCTTTTCTCTTATACTTTCCCCATCAACAGCAAATTATCCTCAAGAATATGCTTGACAATGGTATTCCCCTATATAATAATCGCCAGCACGCCAAACTAAAACTTCTCTCTATTCCCGTATTCTCGACCCCCCCAAAGGGACTCTTTGGGTTTTTTTGTGCGGAAAAATGGTTTGTGGCGGGAGATGGAGAGAATCATTTTAGGGTCATGAGACACGAGCCCTAAATAATAGAACAGCTGGAATCCTAGGGTAAAGCAATGACACAGTATCTTACTTCTCCTTTTCTTAATATATATGAAAACAATAAATTTCCCTCACCGAGCCTCTCCTTTAGAAGCACAGGAACAAAGAATCTCTCCCCTTAGCAGGGGGAGACTTAGAGAGGTTCTCGGTTTCACCCTCATCGAGCTCATCGTCGTCATCACCATTCTCGCCATCCTCGGTACCATTGCCTTCATAAACCTTCAGGGGTTTGCTGGTTCGGCTCGAGACTCCGCCCGAGTATCGGACCTTGCGAATATCACTCAGGGACTCGAACTCTCGCTCGTAAAGAATGGTTCTATCCCACCTCCAGAAGCTCCAACAGGATGAGGAGTCATTACTCTCACTGCATCCTGAGGAACTCTCATAGGCTACCAATGAGTCGTAGGAGCCAATACTCTTTCTATCATAAAGATGAGTAACGCTCAAGACCCTCTCGACAAGAAGTACTACACCTACATCACCAATGCCAGCTCTTCCAGCTACCAGCTCCTGGCGCTCTTCGAAGATGCAAGCACGGCCACCACTCTGGCAAACCCTCTCATTACTCCCGTCTATGCGGGATACGAAGCTCGTATCCCGACCACCAAGGGATATGCTCTCTGAGCTCTCCTTGCTACATCAGGAGCATACCTCAATCAACCACTCCAAGAGATAGTCACTACAGCGACCACTCTTGACATCCAGAACTTCTCTGGAACTCTTGCAGGAATGAATATAGGAAACATTACCACCTATTTCTCCAAAACAGACACCATCTCTGGAACCGGGAATATCATCAGTACTCCTCTTCAAATTTCTATGAATAACGGATGAAACGGATTCAATACCCCAGGTACTTGTCCAACAGGATTCATAGCGGTACCCGGAAACAAGGATTTTAATCAACCAGGGTTCTGTGTGAGTAAATATGATATGACGTACAGTGATGCAGATATTCCGAATAGTTCCAATGGTGACTGGAATACTGTTTCCTATGTATCAGGTAAACCCATCGCTTCCATTCCAAACAAATATCCTATCGCTGACATCACTCAACCTCAAGCCATCACTGCCTGTCAATCCATGGGGGCAGGATATCACCTCATCACGAACAATGAATGGATGACCGTTGCGAGAAACATCGAGCAACAAGGAGATAATTGGAGTACGGGAATCGTTGGAAGTGGAGGACTCTATCGTGGAATAACAGGAGAAGGAACGAATACTCCTACCAGTCTTGGATGTAACACAGCAGATTCTGCTGGAGCAAGTGGAATATCTGGAAGAATATGGGCTACAAAACCCCTCTCCACCGATACTACGAAATTCTGAGCAACAAAAACAACTGACTGTGACTCTAAACGTCAACTTAAACTCTCAAACGGTCAGATACTCTGGGATATGGCAGGAAATATCTGGAGTCACGTGAATAAAGGAAATACTCTGGATGGAAATAATTTTAATCTCGGATAAACTGTTATTACAGGATGTGGGACTCCTACTGCTTGGTCAGAATGGTCTACTTGTACCGATAAAAGTTTCAGTTCAAAAGGAGTCTATTCCAGCACTAACGGTATCGGACAAATGTATTATAGCCAATGAGTACCTACCAATGTGTTTCGTCGCGGTGGTACTGCTTACTATGGGGCGGGCGCTGGGGTCTTCACGCTCAACTTGCTTTGGGCTTCGACGACCGCGTACCGGGCTGTCGGCTTCCGCTGCGTGAGGTAATCGAACTCGCTCACTTGTATTTTCCAGCCTACGAAGCGACTACAGAAGTATTTCTCTCTCTGAGAATCATTCGCTTCGACGGCAGGAAAGGTTACTCGCTCACTTAACTTAGATATGACACTCTTCACTCCATCCGAGATACTTCGAGCATATGAGAAAGCAAGGAAATCACGGAAGAACAAGTATGAAGTATATCTCTTCGACCAGAATCGTGAGGAACGCCTCATGAAAATGCTCCATGAAATCAATACTGGATGCTATGTTCATGGAACATACAAAGAACTTGTCCTCCATGATTCTAAGAAACGATTCGTGGCATCGCCACGCTTCATTGACCATATCATGCATCATCTTGTCTACGCGAGACTTTATCCTATCCTCGACTCTAAGATGGTACAGACAACTTTTGCCTGTCGTGTCGGATACGGTTCACACAAAGCGGTCGAGTATCTCCGTAAACTTCTCATCTCCACTACAAAAAAATACTCAATAGAGAATGCATACTATTGTAAGATTGATTTCTCTAAATACTTCTTCACCATCAATCATGCTCTCCTCAAGGAGAAAATCCGAAAACATACAAATGATACTACACTTCTTAATGCCATAGATTGTATCATTGATAGCTATGTTTCGAACAATCGGTACGATTGACTCCTTTCTGGAAGTTCTTTCTACACCGAAGAAAAAGAGAAATGAGTTCCCATCGGTGGTATCCTCTCACAACTCTTCGCGAATTTCTACCTGAACGATTTCGACCAATTTCTGGAACATACGAGAAAGGTTCGATTCATTAGATACATGGATGATGTCATCATCCTCGCAAGCAAGGAAGAAATATTTGCCTCAGTATTCATCCTCGTCTTGATCACAGTTCTGATCCCAGTACTCATCCAGAAGGAGAGAGACTCAATGCTACAGTATTCTCTGCTTCTGCTCCGATCTGATAGTACTGTCCATTCCCCAGTATGGAATAGACGTATCCTGTATTCGTCAGAGGATCTCCCGGAGTAGCAGAAGAGAATCCTATGAGATTTCCGTTCAATGTTCCTTGTACGAGTACGGTTCCTCCATTCATCCCTCCCGTATAGCTTATCATATTTACAGGAGTCGGATAGCTTCCGGTCTTTATCTGAAATATATCCAATCCCTTTGATATATTTGTCAGATCCGATACTCTCTGTCCATCTCTGGCACTCCTCTGAAAACCTCCGAGATTCAAAAATGCTATGGTTCAGAGTATGACGAGGATCGTTATGACGACGATGAGTTCGATGAGGGTGAAACCGAGGAAGTTCTTGGGGGATATTATTGTGTGTGAGGTGTGTGAAGTTTTGTTGTTTTTGGTATTTGATGTGGGCATGAGAGGGAAGATGAGAAAATAATTTTAAAAAGATTATCGGGCACAACGGAACCCGATACTACTATGTAATCCTGAATCCATTCTATCGAGGTTCAGTCCGTATATTCCAGCCGTCGTCGTTCCGCTATCTCCTCATCAACGAAAGAAAACATTCCCGACCGTATATTCGCTATTGGTTGCCCATATCGTTCATACTCAATTTCATGTATTGTAGTTCCCTCTTGGTCAGTATTTTTCTTTTGCTCATGCCTCTATAAAATTGCACGCTGTACGGTCATCTCACGTATACCAACTGTAATATGTCCATGCGCCGTTACTACAAAATACCTCAGTCCCGTACGCATCGGTATTAAAGTAACTTCCATCAAGCGTATTTCATTTGTTGACCCATTCCAAAGCATTTCCGGCAAGATCCCAGACAATTTGATTATTGGAAAGTTTTAATTGACGTTTTGGATCGCAATTTATTCATTTGCTATTTCAAAATAAAGACGTGTCGGTTGAGAGGGTTTTGGTAATATATATTTTAGGTCAGTTTCATATGCTATCCGTACTTTTACATCCAAGACTGGTTCCTGAATTCGTTTCCCCTGTGATTCCTCGGTAGAGTCCCCCACTTCCGACGATTCCGGTACTCCAGTTGTCTCATTGCGCTTCAATATTGCGTGCGATTGTCATCCATTCATTGTTGGTGATGAGATGATATCCTTGTCACATGGCTTTACAGGCACCGATCGCTTGTGATTGATACAGATTGGTGACGGGAAATTTATTTGGCATTGATACGAGAGCCTTCCCTGCTACATAGTTTACAGCATTGAAAGATGTCCCCGTAGAATTCTGCGTATCGCCATCATTATAGCTCGCTTCGTACTTACTCACACAGAACCCCGGTTGATTGAACTCCTTGTTTCCGGGAACCGGAACAAATCAACTTGGACAGGTACTTGGAGCATTGAATCCGTTTCATCCGTTGTTCATGGATATCTGAAGAGCCGTAGCAAGAATACTTCCCGTACTGGTCGGTAAGATAGAATCAGACTTCGAGAAATAGGAAGCGAGTGGTCAGATAGCAGTTCCTCCAAGACTTCCTGAGAAGTTCTGAAGATCCAGAGAAGTATTTCCCGATATGAGTTCTTGAATCGGTTGATTCAAAAGAGAACCGGAACTCGCAAGCAGAACTCCGAGTGCATATCCTTTCATCGCAGGAGTACGTGTTTCATATCCGGCAAATGCCGTATCGATGAATATATTTCCCTTGTCTCCTCCGAGAGTATTTCAATCCCTCATCCCTCATCCCTCTCCTTCGGAGGAGAGAGGAACAAATGCAGTAGTACTCGCATCTTCCATCAATGCAAGAACTTGATAGCCTGTATTTGCTCCATTGGTAACATACGTATAGTACTTCTTATCGAGAGGGTCCTGAGTCGTACTCATCTTTATAACAGAGAGAACATTGCTTCCTACCACTCACTGATATCCTATGATACTTCCTCCGGAAGCCGTGAGAGTAAGGAGTCCTCCTCCGACCGGAGCTTCCGGAGGAACGACACTTCCATTGCGTACAAGAAGCATCTCAAGTCCCTTGGTTATATTACTGAGATCCGATACACGAGAACTGTCTCTTGCCGAACTCTGAAAACCTCCGAGATTCAAAAATGCTATGGTTCAGAGGATGACGAGGATGGTTATGACGACGATGAGTTCGATGAGGGTGAAACCGAGGAAGTTCTTGGGGGAGAGGGTTTGGGAGATGTGTGGGGTTTTATTGTTTTTGGTATTTGGTGTGGGCATGAGAGGGAAGATGAAGGGGTACGATTCGTTAATACGGGAAGTATATAATAGGATAGTTAAAATGCAAATCTATTTGTATGCCTATATATTGAGTATACATGAAGTATTGTAATGTGTGGAGATGCGAAGAATCATGTGTATATAACCCAAACTCTATTCTGACTTTCAGTTGCTTTTTTCTCTGGAATCCCTATACTCACTCCCGTTATTTTCCTCACTACAGTTCCTCAGGAAAGATATATCTCACCTCCTGTGGGACTCGCTATAGGGATGCCAAAACATAGTCCTCAGCTATGTTCGAAAATATACTTTCCTGAGAAATACTTCTTTTTGCTATAACATCTATGTCCGACTCCAATCTTGCCCTCGCGAATCTCCTCTTCCCGAATCTCCCCCATACTCCTGAGTCTCTGGAAGCTCTGTATCCACCTAGGACAGCATCCGTGGTGACACGATTTAGTCCTAGTCCGACAGGATTTCTTCATATTGGCGGAATCTGCACCTCACTTCTCTCTGAGCGCATTGCTCACCTAAAGGACTGAATATTTTACCTTCGTATCGAGGATACGGATACTAAACGTGAGATCGAAAATGGGGTCTCGATGATTATTAAAGGATTGACTCGTTTCGGCATCTCTATCGATGAAGGGCCGATTGGTCCGAACGGTACGGACATCGGTGCTTATGGACCCTATACTCAATCACAGCGTGGTTCTATTTACCAAACATATGTGAAAGATTTGATTGCCAAAGGAATGGCATATCCATGCTTTCTTGATGAATCGGAAACAGCGATGATCCGCGAAGAGCAAGCTCTCTCGAAACAACCACCCGGTATCTATGGATCCTACTCTCCTTGGAGATCTACAACGATTGAGGAAGTGAAAGTGGCACTCTCTGAAGGGAAGAAACCTGTTATTCGTCTCAGATCACATGGAAACATATCAAAACGCATAACGATTCACGACGAGATTCGTGGAGATATTGAAATGCAAGATAATTTCATGGATACAGTACTTCTGAAGAAAACAGGTATTCCTACCTATCACCTTGCTCATGTGGTGGACGATCATCTCATGCGAACAACTCACGTTATTCGTTCTGATGAATGGGTTCCTTCCTTGCCTCTCCATAGGCAGATGACCGAGATGCTTGGTTTCGTTATGCCGAAATACATTCATTCTTCTCCGCTTCTCAAAGCCGAGGGTGGGGGGAAACGAAAGATCTCCAAGCGAAAAGATCCTGAGGCAAATGTGGAGTTCTTTTTTCAGGAAGGTTACACGAATGAAGCCCTCATTGATTATCTGCTTGGTATAATGGATTCTCGCTTCGAGGCTTGGCGACTCGAGAACCCGACTGCGGATTATCGTACCTATCCTCTCACGAGCGAGAAACTCCCGCTTGCGGGGGCACTTTTCGATATCGTCAAACTGGATTCTATCGCCAATACGTTCCTGACTCGTCTATCGACCGAAGAACTCCAGAGACGTGGGCTTGAATGGGCACGAGAGTACGATAAAGAACTTGCCGTGCTCATGGAACGATATCCTGAGATGACTTTTAAAGCGCTCGATATTGAACGCCACACCGAGAAAGATCCACGAAGATTCACGAAGTTTTCCGACCTCCGCGGACAGCTCCAGTTCTTCTATGAAGAGACTTTCGAACCCCTCAAAAGTACGGCTCCGGCACTTCCGGAGTGCATAACTCCCGAAGTCCAGAAGGCTTTCATCGAGGATTACCTGAAGGCGTACGACCCGACTATGGAGCGGGATGCTTGGTTCGAGCAACTGAAAGACATCGCCCATACCCACTCCTTCGCCCGAACCGGAGACGAGTGGAAAACAGGCGAATATATCGGACGGGTCGGGGATATCGCCATGATGCTCCGTCTCCTGCTCTGTGCTTCTGCGAAGACTCCCGATCTCTGCTATACGATGCGGGTTCTCGGACGGGAAATTATGGAGAAGAGACTGCAAGGATAGGACAATCTTATTTTACTTACTAAATTCCTTCCTATGCACTTTGCTATCGGTACCACCAACAAACAAAAATCCGATGCTATCGAGCACGTACTTTCCACTTCGCCCTATACGAGCGGAGCGACTTTTTCCAACCACAAGGTAGCCTCCTGAGTTTCCGATATGCCAACATCTCTCGAAGAGATGAGGACAGGAGCAAAAAATCGAGCAGTATATTGTCGTCGAGAAAAACCAGATGCAGATTATTTCGTGGGAATGGAATGAGGTGTATATAAGGATTATGAGAGTGGAATATATTGGCTACTTGGCATTGTTTATATCGAGAATCAGAATGGAGAATGACACTTCGGATATTCATGTCATCTCGAAGTTCCTGAAGTCGTTGTTGACGGACTCTTTGACGGACGTGGTCGAGACCTTGAACAGGTGGTTCACTCACTTGGTGGGGAAGAGAATATCGGAGACAAGCAATGATCATTTCATGTCTGGACTGATGGTATGCTCACACGAAAAGAACAATTTGTAATGGCGACACAGTGTGCCATTACTCCGTTCTTCAACCGATTTTATCGGAAATAGTATGGAGACAACTTCTGTTATCTTTAATTATTACCAAATCCACTTTGCGTCTCATTTATTTCACCGACACATTCTACCCGACGACCAATGGTATCGTGACGAGCATCGTGTCGTTTGCACGTGCTCTGGCGGATCGGGGACACCAAGTATGCATCGTGGTTCCGGCAAATCCCGGAGTTTCGGATTTCCAGTACCCAGGTATCGAAATTATCCCCATTAAATGATTTCCTGCATTCTTCTACCCAGATTTCAAGATCACATTTGCCTTTACGCCATCGCTCATCAAAAAGATCCGGGCATTCAAGCCTGATGTTATCCATTACCATACTCAGTTTGTCCTCGGATGGCAAGCGATCATCCTCGGAAAACTCCTCGGGATTCCGCGAGTCGGGACATTTCATACCTATATAGCCGATGAGGGATATCTGAAGGTCATCGGACTCGATAATTTCCGTATATTCGGAGAACTCGGATGGAAATACAATAACTTTTTCTACGAGCATTGTGAGCATGTTATATCCCCAAGTCGGAACGCTCTTGTGGAGCTTGTGAGCCATGGAATCCCTGATACGAAAATTTCACTTCTTCCGAATCCGCTTCCGACTGAGGAGAAATGCGATATGATCCATATCGAAAATATCCCAGATACTCCAGACATTATCTGTTCTGTTGGGCGACTCTCCCGAGAGAAGAGCTACGATGTCTGCATTCGTGCCATACATCGTATCCAGGAGAAGATTCCCGGAGTCTGTTTTGTGATAATCGGAGACGGTCCGGAGCGTGAGAGTCTCGAAGTGCTCGTTCGTGAACTTGGTATCGAGAAAAATGTGCGATTCCTCGGGAAGATTCCACATCGAGATCTCCTCAATTCCAACCTTTTTGCTCGTTCCCAGCTCTTTCTCACGGCTTCCACCACCGAGACGCAGGGGATTACCATCATCGAAGCGATGTCATTCGGACTCCCGATCGTCGGAGTGGATGAGAAATGAGTCGGTGAGATTATCGAGGACAATGGATTCAAGGCTCCCGCGTGAGATGCGGAAGCTATCGCAATGTACTGTACAAAGCTCCTAGAGGACAAATCCCTTCGTGAAGAGCTCTCAAGAAAAAGTCTCGAAATCGTCAAGAAATACGATGTTTCCTGACTCACAGACACGCTTTTGTCTATATATCTTACTGTCATACAAAATGGTCCCAGAAAGAAATAATCCACTCATCTCCATCGTTCTTCCTGTGTATAATACCGCAGATTATTTGGAGGCATGTCTGGAAAGCGTCCTTGCTCAGACATACGCCCATTTCGAGTGCATCGTCATCGATGATGCTTCGCATGACAGGAGTGTTGTCATTATCGAACAGTATGCCAGGAAGGATCCGAGGATCCGGCTTCTCCAGAATGAGACGAACCAGGGGATAGGGTACACGCGGAACCGTGGACTCGAAGTCGCGAGTTGAACCTATATCGCCAACTTCGATAGTGATGATATTGCATTTCCCGAATGGCTGGAAACGCAGCTTCAGTACCTCGAAACTCATCCAGACACCGATATCGTCGGAGCCAATTTCGTATTCATCGATCGGCTCGGGAACCGTCTCCTTGAAAAGAATAATTTTCCTGAGCATGATCGGGATATTAAAAAAGTTATCCCGCTCGTTTGTCCCATCGCCAACAATACTGTCCTTATCCGCAAGAAGTGTTTCGATGAGATGGGCGCGTACCGTCCATCGGCACACGTTGCCGAGGACTACGACCTTTGGATGCGATTTCGCGAGAGATACGTATTCCACAACACGCAAAAAAGCCTCGTGTACTATAGAGTACATGGTCAGAACAGTATTATAAGGGAACGCGACAGGATCATTCGCGAAACCATGGCGGACTTCCGTAACAAAGTCCGGTACCTTTATCCGCCATCGTTTGTGCTCATCCGATTCATTTTCCTCTCATTTGTGTCGTATGGTATCGTTTTTATCCGTTTAAAATTCCGATAGTATGGATATCGTCAAGATGTTTTTTGATACGTATCCGCACTGGATATATGCGGGCATAGCTGGGGGAATGTTCCTTTCTGCTCTTTTCCCCGTTTCGTTCATACTCTACGGGGACTATATCTTCATCCCTGCCGCCATCTTCGCACAGAACGGAATCATCGATATCCGTTTCGTTTACCTCGCAACGATTCTCGGAGTATACATGGGTGATGTGATTAGCTTTCTCCTCGGACATTATCTCGGTCAATCCATTTTCCAGAAAGACGCCAAATATCTTAATCTTGAGCTCCTTGCCAAAGGGGAGAGTTTTTTCGAGAAATACGGAAAATTTGCCATCTTTTTCTCCAAATGACTTCCTGTCGCACCAGGAATCACCCCGTTCGTAGCAGGAATCAATAAAATAAATTGGCTTGTATTCATGTTCTATGACCTCATGGCCACCATCGTTATATTTGCCATCATCTACGGAACACTCTTCGGAGGTGTGAGTGCGGTACGATTGTTTTTCGGATGGTAGTATTTTGTTTTTCTCGGATACCGCTATGGACGTGAGATATTTCACTCAGGGAAGCGTTTCTTGAATCCGAGAAATCTCGAAAAATGAGAAGTGTTTTTCCAAAAATACGGAGTACTCTGAGTATTTTTCGCAAAATTCGGCTTAATAGTCAAAACGTGTTGCTACCCAGTGTCAGGGTTAGTGTGATAGAAGGCTCGAGAGTATCTTGAGTCTTTTATCTTTTGTAGCTCATCTGTGAACATTGACTTTAGACTTGATA
>JAQTWO010000025.1 GCA_028689245.1 Candidatus Altimarinota bacterium
CGCATATCATTGATATCCTATGGTAGTTCCGGAAGCGGTTATATTGATTACTCCCTTGTCCAAAGCTTCCGGCATTGGTACGACTCCATTTTTTACCAGAGCAAACGCTAATCCTTCTGTGATATTCGCTATGTCCGATACTCTGGCACTATCTCTTGCCACGCCTGTAAATCCTCCCAACTGAATAAAAGCAATCGTTCCAAGTATGATGAGTACGGTTATGACAACTATCAGTTCGATGAGGGTAAATCATTGTATTTTTCTACTATTTATCTTATGGTTTTTTTTTGTTTCCATATGGAAAAAAATGAGAATATAAGAAAATAGGAGGAAATCCCTCTTAAATATCGGGAATGGCAGAGAGCCTCTATCCTATCTTGCTCGCGGCTTCCAGTTTGGCACTTTGATCAGCTATGGCGAGAGCATCGAGAATAGGTCCGAGACGACCCGCCATGATAACGGGAATATTGGAGAAATTCTGTCCGATTCGATGATCGGTGACGCGATCTTGTGGGAAATTATAGGTTCGGATTTTCTCACTTCGGTCTCCGGATCCGACTTGCGAGAGTCGTGCCGCTCCGAGTTCCTTGTCCTGTTTTTCCTGTTCCATAGCGTATATTCGGGAACGCAGAACATCGAGTGCTTTCATCTTGTTCTGGAGTTGGCTTCGTTCGTCCTGACATTCCACAACGAGTCCGGTCGGGATGTGTACCATTCGGATAGCAGAAGAGGTTTTGTTAACCTTCTGACCTCCTGCACCACTCGCACGACATGCCATGATCTCAAGGTCTTCGTCTCGGATCACGACATCGACTGCATCCACTTCGGGAAGTACTGCAACAGTTACGGCACTTGTATGAACTCGACCTTTATTCTCGGTTTCCGGGATTCGTTGTACGCGGTGAACTCAGGCTTCGTATTTGAATCGTGAATATGCTCCGAATCCAGATATTTTCATGATGGATTCTTTGATCCCTCCTCCGTCATTTTCGGCTTCGTCGATGATCTCAATCGTGTATCATTCTTCCTTTGCAAAAAGCACATACGCATTCGCAAGTTCGCGTGCAAAAAGTCAGGCTTCATCACCACCCGTTCCGGCTCGCACCTCCAGGATGAGGTTCTTTTCATCGTTCGGATCCTTGGGGAGGAGGGCGATTTTCAATTCTTCCTCCAGTTTCGTGATGCGTATCTCGGAATTTGTCATTTCCTCTTTTGCCATCTCGATCATATCGGCATCCTTCTCGGTTGAGAGCATGTTTTTTGCCTCCTGATAATTCTCGTTCAGTTGTTTGTATTCACGATAGAGCGTCACGGCAAGTTCGAGGGATTTCTTCTTTTGCATGAGCTCCTTGAGACGCTTTGGGTCACTATAGATCTCTGGATTCTCGAGTTCCTTATCGAGATTCGCATATTCTGCCACGAGATTGTCGAGATTAAATTTCATAATAATGGGAATTCTAGGGATAAAAGCTGGATTGTAGTGTATAAAAAAGAAGCGGAAAGTCAAAATGAAAAAGGTCCCAGAAAGTTAATAATAAGCAGAAATCTCTTTTTTTGGAGAAAAATAACAGTGACTAATAGGGTCTTGCAAATGACTCTGCGAGAAAACCACTAAAAAGTTCTTTTATTTTTCCGAGGATTTCTTTTCTGGATTTTACCGAAATTTCTTTGATCTGTACAGTCCCATCTGGGAGATATTTTGCATCCCAGTTTCCAAGTCCTCAGGTGGTTTTTTGTGCTTCATACTCCTCTTTTGAGAGGGTTTTGGTGTAGGTATTTCAGAGGATAATACGCTTGATGGCGATATTTTTCTCTGATTTTTCCGCTCCGAGATGCTTGGAAAATGTCTCCCTGAGAATATTCACTCCGTCCTCAGTGACATCGCTGTCGGCGATTTGCAGGATAACAGGACATCGCTTCCCATCCAGAATCTCTTTTGTATAAGCTTTATCGATCAAAAGTTTTTTATCAAATTCATAAGCAATCTGGGTCCATGCGGTCGCATCATTGGTGCCGCCAGTAAGTGCTCGAATTTGCTCATTCATCTCTGCCATGCGGACAGAATCGATAGAGTTGCTAAATGGACTGGTAAAAGAGCTGTACGGAGCACTGTTTCCGTAGAGCATGAAATGTACAGGGATTTCATACAGTGGATCTTCCAGCCAATCCCGTAAATGCGCCTCCAGGTGTTTCATAGCGATAAAAAGTACGGTCGGGATTATGTGCACCATTTTATTGCTCTTGTACATCTCCATACTTCCGGATATATCTATCGCGAAAATACAATCCATCTTTCGATAGTCCTCAGCGAGTGCTTCGGTGACATTGTTTTTTTCGTACAACGCCTTTGTATGAATATCGGTTGCTTCTGGGTTGGATGCTATATATTCACGGAGTCGAGTGGTATTGAGTTTTCCCTTTTTGCGAAAATCTGAGGTGATAACTTCTCGTCTATCAAGTGTCTGAATCTGTTTCAGAAAAAACTGTACCAAATCTTCAATCATAGCACTTTCGCTCGTCAGGATATCTGAGAGTATTTTCTTGCCACCTTCTCAGACTGGAGCTCATTCAAGTATGGAGCTTGTATCGTAGGACACTTTGTCAGCCGTTTTCTTTGCCAGTTCCTTGGATTCTTCTGCTTCTTCATAAGCATCGACATCGTCCAAGAAATCGAGCTTGGACTGTATATCGGGGGATACATGAACAGACTCGGATCCGGGTTTTGATTCGGAATCTTTTTTCTCTCACTTTTTCTTTGTTTGATCTCATTTCTCTTCTTGCTTATCTGATTTTTTCGACTTTCCTTCTCATTCACTCTCTCATTCTCATTTTTTCGGTTCCGGCAAGTCTTGTTTCAAGAGATCCATGATGATACAGGCTTTTTGAACAGGGAGGAATAATTCGCTATAGATTCGGTACCTGAGGGCGGGTGAGATATCGAGAATATGATCTGTTTCCCGTCCGTGTGATGCACAAAAGAGTCCTATGCAGTCGATGAGGGAGATATGCTCGGCGATAAATTTCTTGTTTGATTCAGTCCTGGTAATAGCTTCCTTCAATAGAAATGAGATGGGAGAAGGTTGCTCGAGCATATTCCGTAGAACTATCAACTGTGATTCATAAGCAATTTTGAGTGATGTTGCACGAGCTTGAATAGTTGCATCGTTACTCGCCGAAGCTTCATCGAAGGCAATCTGGAACTTGTTTATAGTGCGGGCAATAGAGGTTTTCCAAGGATTTTTCCTTTTTTTGGATTCATCTGCGAAGAGTATGTCTGAAACGGTTTTGGGGAGGAGTATGTCCTGATCCTTGACCATGGCAGCACGCAGGAGATAGTATGGAAGAGCCTGTGATAATTGTTTATTCGTATAGTTGACATCGTTGGTTACATTGATACGGTATGTTCCGTTTCCTTCGCCTACAAATACGAGATTCTCGTCATAATCCCCGTTTTTATCCTCGATACGATCCGCAAAAAGATTGTATTTATAGAAATCCTGCAGGTGCGAGGCACTGATGGAACTTCCAGAAAACATCTCCACCTCCTTGTTCACGATGATATCGTCGATGCAATTGAAAAGTGTATGTAAATGTGTTCCGATGGGGATATGTATATCCGATCCATACGGGATAGATTCTTTCTGAAGTCCTTCCAGAAAGGTCTTCATAGAGGCACGACCCATTTTCTGAGATTCCATGAGGAGGTCGCGGAAGTGAGAGAGTTCGTGAAAAAGCCCGAAGAAGAGGTCTTCCCAGGTATAAGCAAACTGTGCCGTGTTCCGAGTGTTTTTGAGGAGATTTGTATGGAATACCCGGAGCCATTTCTCGGGAATATGAATCACGCGATCCGCGGGAGAAAAAGCAAATGATTCCGATTTCTCGGAAATCTCGTACTTTACGGGCGACGGCACCGAAAGAAACATGCGAAACCGTGATTCCATACCCGCAATTTTTTCATGCAAAACTTTGAGAAAGTCGGTAAATTCCTCAGGAATGCGAGTGGTGGAGTTCAGTATATTATTACTTGGAGTGAGCGGGGACATAGGAGAGTGGAGTTAATCGGACTAGCTGAGTTTAATGATGCAGTGTTTTGTAATGTTGTTGATTTCTAGTTTTTCCTGGGCATCAAGTCTTGAAAGAAGATTGTGACCCCAGAGATTCAAGCTTCGGATTCCAGATTCTCTAATTTGTTGAACGAATAAGAGGACGTTCTGAGATTCAAATATAAAGAGATTATTATATGAAAGATCCAAACTTTTAATTCCAGATTCACCAGCCTGTTTAACGAGTGAGAATAGATCTTGGGATTCAAGTCTTAAGAAGAGTCCATTTGATGAAAGATTCAAGCTTTTAATTCCAGATTCACCAGCTTGCTTAACGAGCAGGAGCATCTCTTGGGATTTAAATATCTTGAAGAGTCGGTTAAATGAAAGATTCAGATTTCGGATTCCGGCTATTCCAGCGACTTGGACGAGCATTTTAAATTCAGAGACACTTGGGTCATATGGGGGTTCGTTATAACACCGAAATACTAAATTCTTAATCCCCAAGAGTCCTATAGCTTGTATGTCCTGAAAGCTTTTCTCTTTGCTTTCAAATGTTATCCTTTTTGCTTCTTGTTTTACTCCCATAACTGATTCACCCCCTTTATACACCCTATCCTCCAATCCAAATTCCTTCACTAACTTCTTCTTCATCTTCATTTTCAACTCTTCACTCTTCCCCTCAGTCAAAACTTCCAAATACCCATAAAAAACTTTTCCAAGTTCTGTCATAATTTCATATTTCCGAAATATCTGAGTTTCGAGGATATTCTCGATTTCTGAATCAGAGAACAAGAGTCGTTCTTCGTAATCGGAGAAATCGTAGTCTTTCTGAGATTCTTTCAATTCTTCGATGAGAGTAGTGAAGTGAGCTTTCTGTTGCTCGATTTCCTGTTTTTTCTGGACAACTACTTCCATATCAGCAGGATCGACAAGATCGAGTGCTTCTTGGACTTTGGTGGCAAAGTCGGGGAGCTTGGCAAAGGACCTTGTGGGAATGAGGGGGATTTGCGGGGTTTTCGTGAGAGTTGGGGTGAGTGAGGACATAGGGGCATTAGTTACTACATAAGATACCCGAGTTTCATATTGTATTGTTTCGCGAGAAGCTCTACTTCTTCCTCTATGGTTTGGTAGCCCTTATTTTGGTAATTATAATTACACCACCTAAGTTCCAGACTTCGGATTCATGATTCCCCTGCTTGTTTGACGAGCGACAGGACATTCTGAGTATCAAGTTTTTCGGAGAGCCTATTTTCAGAAAGATCCAGACTTCGGATTCAGGAATCTATAGCTTGTTTAATTTTTTGAAAAAATTTTTCTTTATGTGTATTTTCTTTATCTTTGCGGTTACATTTTATACGCTTAGACGGAATTCATGTATACTTATCTGGATAAACTCGTGAATTCCCACTCTGATATACTCGATCTTCCAATCTCAACTCCCTCATCAATTTCCTCTTCATCTTACCTTTCATCTCCTCACTCTTTCCATCTGTCACCATCTCCAAATATCCACAAAAACTCTTTCCGAGGTCTGTTATAACTCCATCTTTCCGAAATATCTCCGTTTCGAGGATAGTATCGATTTCTTTATCCGAGAGGAGAAGTTGTTCTTCATAATCGGATCGCCAGAAGTTGTAGCCCTTCTGAGAAAGTTTGAGTTTTTCAAGGAGAGCTGTGAGGTGGGCTTTCTGTTGTTGTATCTCACTTTGTTCTTGAGATATTTTTTCCTTTTCAGCAGGATTAAAAAGATCTACCAGTTCATGGATTTTGGTGGCAAAGTCTGGAAGCTCGGCAAAAGACCCTGTGGAGATGAGAGCTTGTGGGGTTTCTGTGAGAGTGAAGGTGAGTGGGGACATGGGTATTTGGTTTAAAAAGAGAAATACATACCGTGTGATTCGGCACAATCCATAACTTTAAAAAAATCAGATTCAGAATAGTCACTGGAGAGTTGATTTCATGTCAGGTCTAAATTCTTTATACCTACTTGATTTGCAGCGGCAATTATATCATATATCTCATATTTTTCAAATACACGAGCGAGATCATTACTTCATAATGAAAGACTTCGGATTCAAGATTCTCATGCTTGCTTGATAAATTTTATAAAATTAATAGAATTAAAGTGAGAACCAAGTCCAATATAGGTGAGATCTAAATTATAGATTCAAGATTCTCCTGCTGTTTTCACAAGGTTTATAAAATCATTACATTTAAAAATACTAGCAAGATTATCAAAACTAAGATCTAACACTCGGATTCAAGATTCTCCTGCTATTTTTACGAAATCCATAAAATCACTGACACTCAATGACTCAGAGAAATTGTTCTGTCACAAGGAAAGGCTCTCTATTCATGATCCCCCAGCTGTTTTTATAAAATCTACAAGTTTTTCGGCATCAAGTATATTTGAAAGTTGATTACTGCCCATTCCTAGTGCTCTGATTCAAGATTTACCCGCCTTATTGACTATATCCATAATATCTTGGGCATCAAGTATCACTCAGAGCTCATCACCTCCAATGCTTAGATGTCGAATCCCCGAACGTCCCGAAGTCTCCACGAGCTCTTTAATGTGAGAAGGTGTAAGTTTTAGATACAGGCTATTATGAGAAAGATCCATACTCCGGATTCATGTAGATCCTGCAGTTTGGACGAGCTCTATAAAATGATGAGCATCAAGCACAGCAGAAAGACTATTATATCATAATTTTAATCCTCTCAGTCCAGTAGATCCTGCTATTTTTGCAAGATCCATAAGGTCTGCAGGGTCAGTAAGCTCTTTTGAAAGCCTATTATTGGAAATGCTTAGATTACGTACTCCTGCAGAATATGCGTTTTTAACATCTTTTAGAAATTGATCTCGATTAGAAAAATCTATATGCTTCACAGTGCAATTTCAGATAAGTTCATATATTGGTTTGTCGTATTTTTTATAATAAACAAAATTATCGAGCTTAAATTCTTGAATGAGTTTCCATTTCATCCTCTCTTTTTTGTTAATATCCGTAAGGAGAGTCAGTAAATCTAGATAGCTATAAAATGCATTTCCAATTTCTGTCCGATCTCATTCTTTTCAAAATATCTCCGATTCAAGAATATCCAAAATATCTTGTTTAGAAAAAAGAAGTCTTGCTTCATAATCTACGAAATCATAATCTTTCTGAGACAGTTTGAGATCTTCAGTCAGAGTGATGAGATGAGCTTTTTGTTGTTGTATTTCAGCTTGTTCTTGAGATATTTTTTCTCTTTCGGCAGGATTCACGAGATCGAGTGCTTCCTGGACTTTGGTGGCGAAGTCTGGGAACTGATTGAAAGACCCTGGAGTGATGAGGGGGGTTTGTGTTTCTGGGAGAATGGGGGTGAGTGGGGACATGGGAAAATTGGGCTAATAAATACGAAGTTTCATCTTGTATTGTTTTGCAATTCTCATGAGTGCTTGTCTTGTATCAATATGAAGCTTGTCACCGCTTAAGTTCAGGCTCATACTTCTGATTCCTGAAAGCCCAGCTTGATTCACTATTTCATTAATATAAAGAAAATAGCCTTTTGTTTTATACCGGAATCTACTAGATTGAATAAGGCTTATGTGGCCGATTCATGAGATTCTAGCATATTTTATAACCTCTATGGCTTCTAAAAAAGCAATATCTATTCGTAAATTTATACTCCGCATTCCTGAAAGTCCAGCTAGTTGCATAATTTTGATAAATATATCAGTGGATACTATCCAATTTAAATCAATATTTCGAAGTCCTAATCCTCATATCCGTATAAGGCGGGTAATTTCAGAAAATTCTAACCTTTCCAGAATATTATTTCACTGGAGATTTAGTCTTCGGACTCAAGACCCTCCGGCTGTTGTAATAAGACTTACAATGCCTTCGCCATCGAGTTTACCAAAAATATCATTTCTACTCAAATCCAAGCTCGATATTCCAGATAAACCAGCAGTCTTGATAAATTCTACAACTTCTGATAGTGTGCATTTTTTAAAAAAAGCATTCATATCGATATCTAAAGTTCTTATTCCTGACAAACCGGCAGTCTCAATGAGTTTTATTCCGTCTCAAGCTTCAATATGTTTGATACCATTACTTCTAAGATCAATGTTTCTTATTCCTGACAAACCAGCGGTCTCAATAAATTCTAGAACATCTCATGGATTACATTTTACATAGAGATCATTCCCAAAAAAAGTCAGATTCTGTATCCCAGAGAGACCAGCCTCTTGAATATCTTGAATAAATTGTTCTTTATTTTTAAATTTTATCTTTTTTGATGTATTTTTTCATAATCAAATATTTCCATTATTCTCATACACCCTATCCTCCAATCCTAACTCTCTCACCAATTTCCTCTTCATTTTCCCTTTCAATTCCTCACTCTTCCCCTCTGTCAAGATATCCAAATACCTATAAAAATTCTCCCCAAGCTCGGTCAATTCTTCATCTTCCCGAAATATATCATTTTCAAGGATATTCTCGATTTCTGTATCGGATAGCAGAAGTCGCTCTTCATAGTCGGAGAAATCATAGTCTTTCTGAGATTCTTTCAATTCTTCGATGAGAGTGGTGAGGTGAGCTTTCTGTTCCTCGATTTCCTGTTTCTTCTGAACAACCACTTCCATATCGGCAGGATTTACAAGATCGAGTGCTTCCTGGACTTTGGTAGCAAAGTCTGGAAGATGAGCAAAAGACCCTGTCGGGATGAGAGTTTGTGGGGTTTCTGTGAGAGTGGGCATATTATTTAGTAAGTGATATTCATATTATATTTTTTAGAGAGAGCTGTGATTGCGTGTTTTGTTGTATTATGAGCGAATTGAAGATTGTGATTTTCAAATCCAAGATTATGCAAAAGAGAAGTTCCAGCAATTTTTATTAGCTCTACAAAACCTTGACTATCATTCATATCATAACCAGGAAGAAGATAGAAGTGATTTCGCGAAAGATTCAGGCTTCGTATGCCTGATTTTCCTGCAGTTTGAACAAGTTTTTGTACATCTCATACATCGAGTATTTGTGATAATTCATTTCAAGTAAGATCTAAACTACGAATCCCGTATTTACCAGCCACTTGCACAAACTGAATAAGGCTTGTATTATCAAATACTTCCGAAAGATTATTACCTCAAAGGGCAAGAATACGAATACCAGAATTTCCAATTATCTGTATAAGTTTAAAAAGATATTCATTATTGAGTAATTTAAAGTCGTTATTAAAGCCAAGATCCAAATCTTTTATTCCAACTTTTTTCATAGCCAAAATAAGATTAGTAATTTCATCTATTGATAATTTATGGAAAAGATATTCCCCTCAAATATTAACATCTCGTATTCCCTTAAAATGAGGCAATTGGATATCTCTAATAAATTGTTCAGTATTTTTAAACTCCATCTTTACTAAACATTTTTCGATAGCTTTAATCTTTACATTATTTTCATACACCCTATCCTCCAATCCTAACTCTCTCACCAATTTCCTCTTCATTTTCCCTTTCAATTCCTCACTCTTCCCCTCTGTCAAGATATCCAAATACCTATAAAAATTCTCCCCAAGCTCGGTCAATTCTTCATCTTCCCGAAATATATCATTTTCAAGGATATTCTCGATTTCTGTATCGGATAGCAGAAGTCGCTCTTCATAGTCGGAGAAATCATAGTCTTTCTGAGATTCTTTCAATTCTTCGATGAGAGTAGTGAGGTGAGCTTTCTGTTGTTCGATTTCCTGTTTTTTCTGCACAACCACTTCCATATCGGTAGGATTTACGAGATTGAGTGCTTCCTGGACTTTGGTGGCAAAATTCGGGAGCTCGGCAAAAGACTTCGTGGGGATGAGGGAAGTTTGTGGGGTTTTTGTGAGAGTGGGGGTGAGTGGGGACATGGGAGAATGGGGTTAATCGGAGTAATCGAGTTTCATATTGTATTGCTTTGCAATAAGGTCTATTTCTTGTTTTTGGAAATCAGAAAATTTTTCGAGAAATCCATTATATGAGAAATCCAAGTTGCGGATTCAAGATTCTCATGCTACTCGAACAAGTTCTATGAAATCGGTAGCATTGAATATTTTGGAAAGGAGATTATCAGCAACATCTAAACTCCGGACTCCAGAAAATCAAGAAAATTTCATAAATTCTATAAGATTAGTTATCTCAGATGCTCTATAAAGAGCATTATTTGAAATATCCAGCCTTCGTATCCCTAAATATCTGATTTTTTTAAAGAATTCTATAAGTCAGGTCGTGTTGAATGATTTGAAAAGATAACTACCATGAAAATCTAAATCTCGGATTCCATAGAGACCGGCTTGTTTTAGTAATTCTATAAAATCTGTACTTTTTAGTCCATCTCAGAGACCATTACTTCAAAGATCTAAGGCTCGAATTCCAGAGAGACCAGCTTGTTTTACGAGTTTTATAAAATCTTGACCGGCAAGTATTTCAGAGAGATTACTATCTCAAAGAAGCATGGTTCGAATTCCAACGTGTCCAGACGTTTCGATGAGTTTAAATACATCAACAGCACTAAGTGTTTTGGAAAGATTCATTTCACCAAGTAGTAATGTATGAATTCCAGCAAGTCATGCTGCTTGAATAATCTCTGTATAAAACTGGAAATCAAGTACCTCTTCAAAATCATCATCGAACATAAGAAGGCGAACCCCATCATCCCCAGCAGTTTTAATATCTCGAAAGACCTGTGCTTTGTTTTCAAATGTTATTATTTGTTCTGGGATTTTTCATCATAACATACCTTTACCACTCTCATACACCCTATCCTCCAACCCAAACTCTTTCACCAATTTTCTCTTCATTTTCTCTTTCAACTCCTCACTCTTTCCTTCTGTCAAAACTTTCAAATACTCATAAAAACTATTCCCAAGCTCGGTCAATTCTCCATCTTTCCGAAATATCTCATTTTCCAGAATATTCTCAATTTCTGAGTCCGAGAATAGGAGTCGTTCTTCGTAATCGGAGAAATCATAGTCTTTCTGGGAAAGTTTGAGTTCTTCCAGGAGAATAGTGAGCTGAGCTTTCTGTTGTTGTATTTCAACTTGTTCTTGGGATATCTTTTCTTTTTCGGTAGGATCGAAAAGGCCCACAAGTTCCTGGACTTTGTTGGCAAAGTCTGGGAACTGATTGAAAGACTCTGCGGGGATGAGAGTTTGTGGGGTTTTTGGGAGAGTGGGTGTGAGAGGGGACATAGGAGAACGGGGTTAACAAATGAGTTTCATGTTGTATTGTTTTGCCATATTTTTGAGTTTTTGTTTTTCAAAACTATTTATTAATTGTACGTATTGCATATGTTCTAAAATATTTAAACTTCGGATTCCAGATTTTCAGGCCCTTTGAATCATTTCAAAGAGATCGGAAAAATTGAATTTTAGTAAGAGACGGCTATTTAAAAGGCCTAGATTTCGGATTCCAGACTCTCATGCCTTTTGGACGAGCTCAAGAAAGTCGAGAGTGTTGAATTTAGATAAGAGCATATTGTCAGAAAGGTTCAGACTTTTGACTCCAGATTCTCATGCCTTTTGGACGAGCTCAAGAAAGTCGGTGGCGTCGAGTTTTTTAAAGAGATGATTATATCAAAGATCTAGATTTCGGATTCCAGACTCTCATGCCTTTTGGACGAGCTCAAGAAAGTCAGGGACGTCAAGTTTTTCATGGAAATCATTACCTTCAATACTCAGACTTCGGATTCCGGTTTTTCAGGCTTTTTGGGCAAGTATGAGGATATCAGGAACATTAAGTTTTGTAGAGATACTATTACGACTAATATTCAGCATTTTGATTCCAGATGCTCCAGTGGTTTGAACTAATTCCAGAAAGTCGGTAGCATCGAATTTTTCAGAGAGATCAAACTCCTGAAGATTCAGGTTTCGCTTTCCAGATGCCCCGGCGGCTTTTATCTCTTGAAAGAATTGCTCTTTATTGTTGAATTCTGGTCTTATTCATGACTCCTTCAGTCATGAAATGCATTTACTACTCTCATACACTCTATCCTCCAACTTCAACTCCTTCACCAATTTCCTCTTCATTTTCCCTTTCAATTCCTCACTTTTCCCCTCGGTCAAGAGCTCCAAATATTTATAAAAACTCTTTCCAAGTTCTGTCAATACTCCATCTTTCCGAAATAATTCCAATTCGAGGATAGTCTCGATTTCTGCATCGGAGAGCAAGAGTCGTTCTTCATAATCAGAGAAATCGTAGTCTTTCTGAGACTCTTTCAATTCTTCGAGGAGAGTAGTGAGATGGTCTTTCTGTTGCTCGATTTCCTGTTTTTTCTGCACAACCACTTCCATATCGGTAAGATTTACGAGACTGAGTGCTTCCTGGACTTTGGTGGCAAAGTCTGGGAGTTCAGCAAAAGACCCTGTGGGGATGAGAGTTTGTGTTTTTGGGAGAGTGGGAGTGAGTGGGGACATGGGAGAGTGAGTTAATCGTCAGAATAATCGAGTTTCGTATTGTATTGCTTTACAATGAGGTCGAGTTCTTGTTTTTGAGAAACATCGAGTTTTTTGGAGAGAATATTGCCTCAAAGATTCAAACTTCTGACTCCAAAACTTCCAGCTTGTTTCACGAGTAAGAGGAAGTCTGGAGCATCGAGTTTTTGGGAAAGATCATTATCCGACAGATCCAAACTTCTGACTCCAAAACTTCCAGCTTGTTTCACGAGTAAGAGGAAGTCTGGAGCATCGAGTTTTTGGGAAAGATCATTATCCGACAGATCCAAACTTCTGACTCCAAAACTTCCAGCTTGTTTCACGAGTAAGAGGAAGTCGGAAACATCGAGTTCTTCAGGGAGACCACCATATGAAAAATCCAAATTTCGGATTCAAGATTCTCATGCTTGTTTGACGAGTAAGAGGAAATCGGAAGCATCGAGTTTTTCGGAGAGAAAATTCCCTCTAAAATCCAAATTTCGGATTCAAGATTCTCATGCTTGTTTGACGAGTAAGAGGAAATCGGAAGCATCGAGTTTTTCGGAGAGACCATTATATGAAAGATTCAGCTTTATAATTCAGAACTCTCCTGCTTGTTTGACGAGTAAGAGGAAATCGGAAGCATTGAGTTTTTCGGAGAGAAAATTCTCTGAAAAATCCAGACTTCGGATTCAAGATTCTCCTGCTTGTTTCACAAGTGAGAAGAAATCCTGTGCCTTGAATTTATCAGAGAGACTATTGTCTCTAAAATTAAGACTCTTGATTCAGTATTGTCATGCTTGTTTGGCGAGTTCAATGAAGTCAGAAGCATTGAGGTTTTCAGTGAGACCACCATGTGAAAAATCCAGACTTCGGATTCAGGATTCTCATGCTTGTCTAATATCTTGAAAAACTTGTTCTTTATTTTGAAACTGTATATCCCGGTATCATTCAATTGATTTATGAGAAAGACTTGTAATTCATACAAAACTCTCATACACCCTATCCTCCAATCCAAACTCCCTCACCAACTTCCTCTTCATCTTTCCTTTCAACTCATCACTCTTTCCTTCTGTTACCATTTCCAAATATCCGTAAAAACTCTTTCCAAGTTCCGTCATAACTCCATCTTTCCGAAATATCTCGTTTTCTAGGATATTCTCGATTTCTCCATCGGAGAGCAGGAGTCGTTCTTCGTAGTCAGAAAAATCGTAGTCTTTCTGAGACTCTTTCAATTCTTCGAGGAGAGTAGTGAGATGGTCTTTCTGTTGCTCGATTTCCTGTTTCTTCTGAACAATCGCTTCCATATCGGTAGGATTCACAAGATCGAGTGCCTCCTGGACTTGGGTGGCAAAATTTGGGAGCTCGGCAAAAGACCCTGCGGGAATGAGAGTTTGTGGGGTTTTTGTGAGAGTGGGTGTGAGAGGGGACATAGTTTTTTAAAAAGTAAGCAAATATAAAATTTCATTCTTCTCCCTCTCCTTCAAAAGGAGAGGGTTGGGGTGAGAGCTTTTTATCCTCCCTTCAATTCCACTCCAATCGATTTCATGAGATTCATAAATACCTCTTTTCCAGATTCTGAAAACGTACCGTCATCCAGGAGATTTATCATAGTGACAAGGAGCTCTCCCATATGCGCACGCTTCTTCGGTGATTGCGAAGTAAAAGCACCCACAAACGACGAGCGAATGGCAGAGAGAATGGAACCGAGAAGGGCAAATTCATCGGAACTGAAGATATCGAAATGATTTTCAATCTTGGTATTGAGAGTATCGCAATAGGTCTCAATATCCTCGGCAGTTACCGTATTGGTTGCTTCAAGAATATCCGCTGGTGTCTCATTTGCTTCCGACTCTTGAATCTGGATATCTACACCCTGAAAAACGCTATCCGGAAAGTCGAAACTACCGAAGTACTCGTGGTAGATATCTTGCTTGGTGACGATGATCTTGTTTTCTATATCGGACAAACTATACTTCATGGATTCGAGCTTATGGAAGAGAGTTTGAGCATTCTGAATGCTCTTGTCGATATCGTCCGTGATTAGATTC
Source organism: Candidatus Altimarinota bacterium (assembly GCA_028689245.1). GTDB lineage: Bacteria > Patescibacteriota > Gracilibacteria > BD1-5 > UBA2023 > UBA1545. The sequence continues at coordinate 14,519 of JAQTWO010000025.1, forward strand.
GCGAAAAAACCATATTCATGGAAGATGGCGAGAAGTGCGTATTGTTCTTCTCGATTGGTCGTAAGCTTGATAAACTCACGATAGAGGTGGTACTCCATGGGACGAACATCGGTCTTATAGGATTCGTATACCTCTAGGAGGTTACGCATAGAAAAGACCTTTCGTTTGATGCTCGTGGAAAGGGAAAGAGTTTTGAACTGAGGATTCGTGAGTGTTTCACGATTCCCCGCATAGGCATTTTGGATGGTAGATATAGAGTGAGCAAGATTCTTGAGTGAGCTAAATACACTTTCTCGATCGAGGCTTTTCCCATCTAGATCCCGCTTCATAATCTCGAATCCGTATTTTCCTGCTTTCATGAGGTCTCCATCCTTTTGAAGCATCATCTGAAGGAGGAGTCCATAGAGTTCATTGTCAGCGAGGTATTGTTCGGTCATGTCCGTATCGTCATTTACCACTCTATTTTCCGTGAAGAGTTTCTCTTTCTGAACGGCATAACTTTTCG
>JAQTWO010000095.1 GCA_028689245.1 Candidatus Altimarinota bacterium
TTAACATAAAAGACATAAAGATTAGAGTTGATTGATAATTTCAAGATCCTGTATTTTTATCTTTCCATACAGAAGTTTCTGCTCATCTCCCCCGCCCTCTGTCCAGTTTTTGATTCTCATATACCCATCTAGGTATATCTTGTCCTTCTGATAGGTGATTCATGAGATTCCTTTTACTCATGAATGCATGATACCCCGTTTTAATCTCACAGCATCCGAAAAAATGGATTCAAGTGATTTTTCCGGGTAGAGAGATATGAGGAGTCCAACAGTTTCGGAAAACGAAAGAACATCAACCGTGGAGAGAAGATAATATTTTAAATACATGGCATTTTTTTCATATCCTTCCGGAAGTTGTGGAAAAGATCGATAAATAGCAAGTCCTTCTTCATCAGCTAGATAATACCCAGTGCCATACTGAAAAAGCTTAAGTCCCGTTTCGGCACCTGCCAAGTATCTTCGAAAATGCGTATCGATTTCATGTGCCAAGATAGCGTTGATTTCATTTTCGCGTATTACAGCATTTTTCGAAATATGAATTTTCACTTCTCGTCCATACGAAACAGACATTCGCGAGAGGTTTCCGCTCTCTATGGTGATAGGAATTTCCTCGATATTATGTGTCTCGAAATACATACGTATACGATACACTATTTCATCGAGAGAAAGAATTTTTCATAGGATGATGATATCTTTTCCATCATTTCTTTTCATTTCAAAGACTTTTTCCCGGGCTATTTTCAATAATTTCTGATCAGTACGTCCAAAAAGTTCTGCGTTGAAATATTGTATTTTTTCAAAATCTTCATTTTTATATGCTTCCACGAGTCAGAGTTTGGATTCTATTTCGGTGATTTTTTCTCGATACAATCTTGCAAGCAGTGCTTCTTGTTGTTCAAATTGGTGGCTTTTCTCGGTGAGATCCGCCAGCGTATCCCGAATGGATTCGATTTTTTCGTTACTCGGGAAATGATACGTAAAAACTGGATTATATCCATGAGGGTTTCGGATAAAAGCATCGAGAAGAGAAAAATAATTATCTGGTTTCAAGAGCGACGACAGGTTGATTTTCTTCCCGATTTTATATACTGCCTCATCAAAGTCTCTCAATTCTTGTGTCCATTTCTGAGAAATTTCAGTTCTGTCTTGTGCGATACACGAATTCGGATTGATGAGATAATCTTTTATATCATCCATTCAAAGAATCACTTGTCTATAAGAAGACGACGATATCTCATATTTTTGAAGAGGCACGGAAACATACGAACTGGTCAAGATGGAGATGTTTCCATTTCACACAAGGTCCGCTATATCTTGCGATACGAGACTTTCTTTCCTATTCATATCCACGGATATGGTTATTTTCTCTTCTTCAACCGATCATTCTTGTTTCAGATATAGTATTTTCTTATCCATAAATACGGGGATCGTTTCTGTCTGAAACAATGTCTTGGCTATCTCCACTCATTTCTCCGGGGTTCGTATCTTTATATCTTCTACTTTTCTGAGTCGTGAAGCAAGTGGCACAAGATTGACGTTTTGGATTTCGAGTCCGGCACGAGCATTGATTTCCAGAAGTTTCGGTCCGTTTTTAGTTATGACCCAATCCAAAGCGAGATACCCAAGTTTCGTATATGCTTGAACCTGTGAAGAAAAAAGAAGAATATCATCCCAAAATGGAATAATTTTATCTTTCAGTCATCCATATCTCTGGGGGAAGACATCAGTATAAACTCCTTTGTCTTGAAATAGGCTAATAATTTTTCCATTCGTTATATTGATTCAGAGTCAGATTCATCATTGTGCAAGATTTGCCTTCCCACCCGAATGTATCGTCGGCATACGGACCATGGCGGTAATCGGAACATAGTTGTAAACGATAATTCGTATATCGGCCAAACCGTAATCACAATATGGAACAAAGTCGACTCCAGGCATCAAGAGTTCTTCTATAACAACCGTATCCGATGATCCGTGGAGAGAGAAAGAACCATGGAGTATATCTATGAGATGAAGTCGTATCTCATCTTCTGTCCATTCTTCATCTTGGATTACATAGGTTTCCTGGTTCTTTTTTACGATAAGTATTCACTTTCATTGACTTCATTTGTTTGGCTTGATGACAAAAGAATTGGACTTAACGGACCCGAAGGAAAAATTATTGAGTTCTTGTTGACTTCATAGTATCGCATACGTTTCTGCAAAAGGAATTCATCGGATCGAAAGAAAATTTTTCGTTTTCAATTTGCTGTCAGCGAGAGAAATAGCATCAGCGGAATTTTTTGTCCGTATGTACCGTAAGTTTCGTGCGTTCATTCCAAGAATACCATGGGAGAAAAATTTCATTACGCATATTTATGGTAAAAAATTATTACCATATAGTATATGTATTTATATCATAAATTGAAATTATTTTTGAGTTAGCACACTCAGCATCTGAGTATAACCGGTCATTCTGATAAAAAACTCGATTGGACATCCTGATGAACAAGATGAGTTTATGCCGAGAGTCATTATTTCCCATAATCTCATGCTCCTGCCTCATTGACGAAGGAGCACATAATACCCTTGTCATCACCAACAGTCCTGGCAACACAACCAGATTTCCATTATGATACTATCTTTGTTTCAATACGGAGACACCTGAATCGCCAGCGAAAAATGCATCTCATTTTTTAAGTTTCGCATGTTTCATCTTGCATTCCGCTTTTCATATGCTAGTATATATATGCTAAGTTTTAATCCCAATATACATCTATGATCTCAATTCCCCCATCGTTAGCACCAGCAAAAGAAGAGGCTCTCTCCCTCTTACGACAGTATTGAGTCGAGACTCCACCTGTCTCATTTACAAAGATATTACGTGGACTCGGACTTTCATTGATCGAGAAAGACTTTGTGTGAGATACATCGAATATATCTTGATTCCTCGATATAGAAAATAACACAATTTACATAAATGCATCGGATAACTTTCAAAGAAGAATGTTTACATTGGCACATGAGATCGGGCACTTTCTTTTACACAAAAACATACTTGCACGCGAACCAGGGAAGTACGAGCTCGTCTATCGTTCACAACAGATAGAATGAATTCCTGATCCGATAGAGCAACAAGCGAATTGCTTTGCCGCACATTTATTGGTACCAAAAACCATGCTCGATAAATACTATCACCAAGCAAGTATTGATCAGCTTACTACCATCTTCTGAGTATCCAAACAGGTCATAGGATATCGCATAGCTACTGAATATTAATCCATGGAAAATACCAATATAAAAACATGAGACTACCACAAGATAGTGGAATCTTTCCGTTCAATGGGGAAAGAAGATATTGTCGACTCAGCAAAAATCAATCGGACGATCTGAAAGGAGTATATTAGACAAGAGTCTCAGTTAGAGCTTTCTGGACTCGAGTATGAGCAAACATACTCCGCGTCTACGGTGGCATGATTAGATATGTTAAATACACTCAATCTCCGTCGTAACTGGTCAGAACATATAAAACATGGGTTCTATTTTATGGT
>JAQTWO010000096.1 GCA_028689245.1 Candidatus Altimarinota bacterium
CGACGGTGCATGTAGTTGAGGCGAGCTTCAAAAAAACCCACGATACAGAAAAATACAACAGCATAGACTCAAAGGACAATAAATTGCGATTCGGATATTGGCATATTTTCTCAAGTTACATAAGGAGATACAATGTCAAGACGACTCCATTATACCGATAATAATATTTTTGCAATACCAATTGATATATGATAGTATGGAATCCAATTATATGATTATCCCGAGCCCCTCTATGACTTTCACCTCGATTCAGAGCGAAGAAGATTTCAAAAAAATGAAGGAAATCCTCGGAAAGGAACACGCATGATTTCATTCTGCGAAATTTCAAGAACTCGAACGTTTCGTGCACGAGGCACTTGTAAAACAAGATTCCGATACCGCTCTCACTCTCATAACAAAAGGGTCGCTTTCGCTCGGAGGATCGGATATCCATTATGACGTAAAATCAAATTCTGTTTTTGTACGACTGCGTATCGATGGGAATCTCGTAACTATTTTTGAGCTCTCTTTCACGGAATACAAACTTGTCCTGGAACGACTCAAATACAAGTCCAATATGAAACTCAATCTCACTCAGGTTCCTCAGGACGGGAAATACCGCATCGAAGATGGGTTGGATCGTATCGACGTGCGCGTGTCTACGCTCCCTGTGAAACTCGGAGAAAATGTCGTATGTCGCATACTCGATTCCACGAACTCGATTCCTGTCATGAGCGAGCTTGGATTCATGTGGACATCGAAGCGTCAAATCGAAAAAAGCACTCAGAAAAAGAACGGCATGATTCTGGTAACTTGACCGACAGGAAGCGGTAAAACTACTACGCTCTACTCTATACTCTCTACGCTCAATACCACGGATAAAAAAGTCATAACCCTTGAAGATCCTATCGAATACGAACTGGAGTGAGTGGTGCAATCCGAAGTAAACGAGAAAAACAATTACACGTACGCAACCGGACTCAAGGCTCTGCTTCGGCAAGATCCCGATGTTGTTATGATCGGGGAGATACGTGATCTCGAGACAGCCGACATTGCCGCTCAGGCATCGCTTACATGACATCTCGTACTCTCTACGCTCCATACCAAAAGCGCTTCCGAAACGATCGAACGATTGACCAATATGTGACTTCCTTCATACATACTCGCATCTGCCATCGATATCATCATCGCTCAACGGTTGGTACGAAAAATCTGTCCACACTGCTCAGAATCATATGAAGCAACGCTTGAGGAAAATGAAGTTATCAAATGGATGATGCAAGATATAGGGATAGAAGCCGTTTCCAAAGCCAAAAAGAATGGCTTCACACTGCATCGAGGAGCAGGATGTGAACATTGCGGATTCACGGGATTCAAAGGTCGTCTGGGAATCTACGAAGTTCTCAGTTTTTCGGATGAGATACGGACACTCATACGAAACGGGGCAAGTCCATCAGAGATACTTGCAAAAGGGCGAGAACAAGATCTCATGCTTATGCGGGAAGACGGGGTTCTGAAAGCCATGCGTGGAAAAACAACACTTGAGGAACTTTTCAGTGTCATCGATTAAGGGATGTCCCCCTATGAAAACGCTAAAAATCCGACATTTCTGTCGGATTTTTAGGGAGGATACGATGTCGATTCGTATTTATAATCAAAATGCCAATGCTATTACTTTCGCAATCTCAGCACGCGTAATAGGATCATTTGGACGGAATTTCAATTGTCCATCTATGATCTGTCCGGAAAATATATTGAGCGACTTTGCCATCTCAGCATATCTCGTAAGATCGGAATGAATATCCATATCTCCAAAAATTCCCTTCGCTACCACTGTTTTTACACCAAATATTCCAACTATGATCTTGGCAACTTCCGCCCGAGATATCGTTTCGTTTGGTCGGAATTTTGTATTTTTATCCGATATGATTCATTTGGAAAGAGCAAGCGAAACATACGGCATATACCATGCGTCAGATGACACATCCGTAAATATGCTCGTAGTTCACGTCCCTATCTTCCATCCTGCCGCATTCATGGAGATTTTCAAGAATTCAGCACGAGTCAGATTGCTGTCAGGATTGAATTTTTCAGAATTATTGACTACCGAGCGAACAATCAATTTCTGAATATATATTTTTGCCCAACTCTCCGTGATGTCGGTGGCTCTGATGGCGGAAACGGTGAAAAGAGTCAATGGTGGTTTTACGAAGGTAACAGTCGTATCACCGGATTGAGTTTTGGTCGTCACGATTATATTATTTGGCGTTCTGGTTATGACAACGCTTTCACCCGTTCCTGTTGTAGTAGTCACGATAGTTTCATTCGTGGTCGTTCCAGATCCTACAACCGGGGCAGTACATTTCCCGTCATAGAAATTTCCAGACTTGTCTCCTGCTGGACAACTGTCCATAGAAACTCACCCTCAGCCTCAGCCTCCTCAACCACCTCAACCTCAACCTCCTCAACCGCTCGATACAGGAGCGATACAGGCTATTCCTGATAAATTATATCCAGAATTGCACGTAATCGCACAGGTCTGAGAATTTACCGTTCCGTTGGAAACACTTGCGGGATTACAGGGAAGATTGAACTCTAAGCCGGAAGTATTCAATCCAGTACTTACCGTCCCTCAAACTTCACTTGCAGAAGCAATAGAAGATGCGAACATAAGGACTGCAATGCTTATGATGAACTTATTCATATTTTTTATCGAGGTAAAGGAATATGGGAAAAGTAGAGACAAGGCTATCTTGTCTCTACAAGTTTTTCCGTAATTATTGTGTTAAGATTCCATAGCTTGTGGAGTAAGCTCCGGCAGCTCCTGTTGGAACTTTGTAGAATACGTCTATAACAAATTGTCGTCCTCCGAGAGTCTCGTCCGCGTCGATAGCAGCGATATTTTGAAACGTTCCGTAGCTATTTGTCACATTCACAAGAGCACCCGTTGCAGAAGCGTAGTCAGAATATCCATTGGCAGAAACGGCGAGTTGTGCATTTCCGGAAACCGAGAGAGTAGAGAGTCCGTTTGACCAGTCGGCAAGCTTGAGGGAAGCTCCTGATTCCAAAAGATTATTGGCCGTTACAGCGAACCGGAAGTGATATCCGGATCCGTAATCAGCACCCACACCTATATCGCCATGAGGAATTCGAGAAATATTCGTAACGATAATTCCCGTACCAGTCGTCGCTGTCTTGAGACCAAATGTAAGTTCTGTATAATTTGATTGCCCTGCTACTTTTGATTTCACTCTCACTGTATAGTTCTTGTTGGCGGTAAGATTCGTGGCAACAAACGTATTGGTTGTCCCACTCACGGTTGCAACCTGATTGAGAAGTTGTGTCCCATTTGCATAGAAATCGACTTTACTGTCCAGAGACACGGTATCGGTTGTCCATACGATGGTTGCACCAGTAGCAACGAGATTATTTACCACGTATCCATTGATATTG
>JAQTWO010000097.1 GCA_028689245.1 Candidatus Altimarinota bacterium
TCCTCCGGAGCAAGGGTACAAGTCGAGTAGACGAGGACTCCTCATTTTTTCAGAAGCGGAATGCTCGCTCCGAGAAGATCTTTCTGGATGATCGCTTTGTCACGGATATTTCCGAGGGTCCAGAAGGCGTGCGCTCGCTCATCTCCTAGTTTGAATCGCCCTTCCGCACCGCATGGCGCATCCAGAAGTATCGCATCGAAACTCTCTTCCGGAAGCTCGCTCATAAGTTTCAGAGCATCCATTTTATAGGTCTCTATATTCGTCGCACCTTGGAGTCGTATATTGTGTGCAAGCTTGTCGTGTCGGATTTGGTGCTTCTCGCAGGCGACAATCGTTCCAGTATTGTTCATGAGAGCGGCTATCTGGGTGGTCTTCGATCCCGGTGCAGCCGTCACACCCAGTACTCTCATACCTTCTTTGGGTTCGAGAATTACCCCGGGCATTTGGCTCGTGAGCCCCTGTACGTATATCTTTCCTTCATAGAAGAGCGGACTTCCCTTGAGAGCGAACTCGTCTTTTTGATCTAGAGTATAGGCAAATGGGAGATATGGAACTTTCTCGAAAACAATACGTTGGGAATTCAAGAATAACCGCACTTCCTCTTCACTGGATTTGAGAGTATTTATACGGAAAGAACATACCCGATCCTCGCTGTATCCCTTTATAGTCTGTGCGAGCTCGGTTTTCGAGAGAAAAGACTCGATTCTTTGAAGGTATTTTTTCGGAAGCATACTGGACTTTGTTATAGGTTAGTGATCCAGAGTATATGCAGATTTTGAAAAAGTACGAAACTTTCTTGTTTTTATGATGTACAAAATGAGAAGGTGTTCTTTTTTGTTGCATTTTTTCGAGAAAACCATACAATTTCACTGCCAAATTTATAATATTTTTTGTTTCTTTCCCTAAAACCGTAATTATGGAGTAATTATCCCATATTTACTCCATCCTGTTTTAGGGCAAAGTATATTATAAGTTTGGCGACTTACGGATAATTGCTCCACTTTTGAAATTTCAATCTTTGAGCGATTATCTACGTGATAGTTGCTTTTTTTGTTGCGTTTTCCCGAGAAAAGCATACTATTTCGGTGCCAAATCATTATTTCTATAAAAGTTTCACATTTTTTTGTTTTCAAATTTTGAACGCAAAACCCAAAGACTGGAGTAATTATCCTTTCTTTCTACGGTTTTGCATTCAAATGTGAACATAGGATGATGGTTTGGCGACCTTGGATAATTACTCCATTTTTGTTACCAAAAATATCAAAATAGAGCGATTATTCCAAGGATCGCTTTATTTTTTTATCTTTTTTTCTATGAAACAATTCATAACTTGGTTTGGGAAAAGGGTGGCAAATGCTCTCGTCACGGCACTGTTCTTTGTATTGGCAGTCGGAGGAATTACCTATGCTGTAAGCTTCCCAGGAATCGCACCTGACGGCACGACCAACACGGGTGGAAAGTTCGCAAATCTTTTTAATAATATTCTCCAATCGGGAAACTACACAACCGACACAACCGGAAAAGTAAAACTCGCAACACTTGCGGACAATTCACATACGACCGATCAGATCGGAACTTTGACCGCAGGGAAATGGTGCAAAGTAGTAGGGGGGAAAATCGAGTGTACTTCCGATGCTCCGAGTTCCGCTCTCGTCGCTCCCATTGGAACTTCTCTCTATGGAGGAATTGCATGGCAAACGACCGATACGGGACCAGTGACATACTCCGATGCTGCGAATTATTGTAATAGTCTTGCTCCTATTGGTACGTGGCGAGTTCCGACTTCCAGCGAGATTAACTATGCAAGAGTTCTCGGTATGACATTCACTGCAAACAGATGGTTCTGGTCCAGTACTCCGAACCCGAATGATGGCACCTATTACTATGGTGACTACTACTACGCCTATTTGGAAAGCAAAAATTGGAGCCAATGCAATTCACCTGGTAGTGTTTATTGTAACTACAACAATAGTGCCATCGGCTACCACTGAACTCCTGCCTATGTCCGCTGTGTCAAAAACTTATAAAAATTCTCTTATGTTTTTTGGCACATCAGCAGGATTTATTTGAGAACATTTCATTGGTTCATAATATAAAAACATAAACAAAGAAGATTTCTTACATATGTTTACTTTTCTCATCACATACTATGTCTTCCAAATCCTTCCTTTTCTGAGCTCTCTCGACTCTCGGTATTTTCCTACTCCTCATCGTCGGTATCTGAGTTGCAGGATACACACTGGAACGACCACTGAAGTCTTCCGATTTCAGCACTTCTCTCGTACGATCGGGAAGTACCGATAAAATCCCTGATTGCTCCACTCTCAGAGAAGGTTCTGTCGAACAGCAAAACTGTCAAGATACTCAGGCGAATAGCATATTTACTCAGTACATGAACCTCGGTGAAAACGACCGACTCGCATTCAATTGCCGTAAACTTTTGACCGAAGAGCAGCAGAAGCTCTGTGTACAACAGAAATCCGACATCCCGAAACAACAGAAGCAAACCGAGATCATGAATCAACTCGCAACGGGCGGTGACATAACTCTCTGTGACCGTTTCTCTTCAGAGAAGGCGGAGCAAGATCAATGTCGTCTGGATCTCGTTCTGGATCGACTTCCTCATAGATCAGTTGTTTCCACATGAGCAGTCACTCCTCCCGGAATCAAACCCCAGAGAACATCCGAACCGAAGGATTGTGCTCTTGTCGCATCATATGGACTCACGAAACAGTGTGAGAAAGAGAAAGAGATGATGAAGAAATTCGAGGATGGTCCGATCAAAAATAGTATACAATAAATTCTAATCTCTCCATAAACGTAAGTTTTTCGGAGAGATTTTTTTGTTGAATACCTATTCAAAATACCTTGTACAAGCGGAAATAAAAGAAAATAGAAACTTTCTTCAAAAAACTTTTGACATTCCCTTCGAAAATCATACTATAGGCGAGCTTTATTTTTAAGGCACAAACCCGCTCCTTAACATCCTACCCACAAGAAGATGAAACTTCAAGTGGGGAAGTAAATAACCACGATACATAAAGTACCTAGACATGTACTAGAAAAAGGTCTATTAATTAGATATACGCAAGTATCATCTAAGCTACGTTTAAAAGAGTTTGATCATAGCTCAGGATGAACGCTAGCGGTGCGCCTAACACATGCAAGTCGAACGGAGCTATCTGATAACACAGAGTGTATAGATTGGATATATGAAGAAGAACGAAGTTCTTCTTTTTCTTTTCCCTTCTGTATCCTGTGTGTTATCAGATAGCTGAGTGGCAAACGGGTGAGTAACAAGTTTGTACCTACCCCAAAGTGAGGGATAGCCCAGAGAAATCTGGATTAATACCGCATAGTCCCGTAAGGGTAAAGCCGCAAGGCGCTTTGGGAGGGGCATGCTT
>JAQTWO010000026.1 GCA_028689245.1 Candidatus Altimarinota bacterium
AGGAACGACTCAAGAAGCAGGAAACAGAATTGCGTGCCTACATCGAAGATATCATGAATAAATGGAATGAATATCTGGACAAAAACTTCGGACAGGACGAAGAATTGATACGGATCACAAAAGACGTAGAAAATGCCATTATTCTTGAGAAATCTCTTCATAGTCGGATATACGATTCCACTGGAAACATTCAGTCTCTCGACATATCGGGAAGCGGTTCGCTTCTGGCAGACATCTCCAAATTGGATTCTCAGCTCTGGAGCGTAAATTCCGTCCTTGGAGGAATCATGACCGCCTATAGCACAGGAAATACGCTTTCTGTCCTCAACGACAAGCTTATCGCGGGATACAAGACAGAACTCCTTGCTTACCGAGCAAATTTTACACAACTTCTTGAAACCAGGCTGAATAATTCCCTCTTGGAAGAGAAAAATCATACGCAAACTCTCACACTCCTCGATCAAGAAGAAAAGATCTTGAAACAGAATCTCGAGACGGTGGTAAGCGTGGATTTCAGCGAACAGCTCGTAAATGATTTCATCGCGAAAATCAGTTTGATTGCCAAAAACGATACAGGAACCGATACGCTTAAAAAAGTACGGCTCTTATCGTATAGGTACAAAAAAACAGTCGTGCAAAAGAAGATTGACGACACCGCACTTGCTCCCTACTATCAAAAACGGACAAGTCTCGACAAATCTCTAAGCGATATTTTCACGACGCTTGAGAATAAATCCGGTCAGGCAGCACTTCTCACAAGGTTTCCAATAGTATCCGATAAAGTAAATACCCTCTTGCAAACCAATCTTTCTCCAAAAAATCGATATACCCTTCTGGTGGTACAATACAATATCTTCAAATATCTCGAAGATGCCTCAAAATAAACAAGGTTCCATCCTTATCTATACACTCTTTCTCAGTTCTTTCTTGATCCTCTTTTTTGTGTCTTTCCAGTGAGAAATAGAGAAAAGCCTTATAAATACACAAGGACATGAACAAACGGTGCAAGACATATCCCACACACGAGATGCCTTGGTGCTTCTCTGAACTCAGCCGGAAGCCATCAAAGATATCGATTCCGCAAATAATACCGTTCTCGCCTCCCTCACACAAAACGAAAACATACTTACTTGATTCCTCGAGTCACGCGGTTCTCAGGAATACTGGATTACCGATACCGGTTGAGTCACCACGCTCCCTCTCGACATTATCGATGGTTGACCGGTATTATACCGCCTTGCTACTTTTGATTCCGGTGCCGAATCGAGTGCCACACTGGTTTCTTCTTGAGTGGTAACGCACTCTTTCTCTCTTCCGCTCTCAGGCGGAGGAAATCAGTATATCTTGCTAATCGAGTGACTTGGCGGACAGACTCGATATACGATTGATATGGGGGTTTCTACTGCCATCCCACAATCCTCTCTCTATCGAAAAACATACACTGTCAGTGGATATTCAAGAAGTGCATGAACCTATGAGATCATACATTTTGCACCGAAAACACGAGCGTGATTTCCCTATGAACAACTGGGAATGTATCTAAAAAGATAAAATCATTTTGCATACCCGTATCTATTTATTGCCTTTATATCCCCATGTTTGCACATCTCTGTCAATACACTCATCTCTTTCTTCTGAAGCTTTCCAGTCATCTTTGAGTATGACTCGGAAAATGCATTATACGGATGAAAAAACCGCGAGTCGTCGATTATAGAAATCTCAGAACCATCTATCTCAACAGATCCGATCGTATCGGCGATGCTATTATTTCGAAACCTTTCATCAAACTCCTCATAAAATGGCTTCGATCCAACGATTGTCAAGCGGAGATCGTGATTATCGCATCCAGATACAATAGACCGATACTCAGTGAACTGGAAAATCTCTCCGACAACATACGGATAACCGAAGAGGATAAGATTGATATGTACGAATCAAAACTCTATCGGATGATATGGAAACATGTGAATTTCCTCTACAAAACTCTCATGTTTCGATGGTCACACAAAATGGCTCAAAATGATGAACCAGCTCTTTTTTTCGATATGGGTGGAGGTGATTTTAATACGATCCTCAAATACAAGGAACTCTACAATCCGATTATTATCGGACCAAATATTTTTTGGGGATCTCATATTCTCGATATCGCACTGGAACATTCGTACGTACATTATAGCAATGTGAATCTTATCGAAAGCTATATAGAACTCATAGAAAAGGTCTTCGCCACAAATGGTATTTTTCGGAATTTTATCTATGATGAATTGTCTGAATTTTACGAATACGATCCTCAGATCCCGAAGCAGGGGATATGTCTCTGAATCGGTACAAAAGAATTCCGGAATCTCCCGATCGCAACATGGCGACGTATCATCCTGGAAACAGCAACCGCCTTTCCCGATGAACAAATCATCGTACTTGACGACCATACGAACCTGCTTTACGGGACTTTTGTCCATGAAAAGTTCCCAAACAATGTGGTTATAGAAAAAAATACCTATTCTCCCCAAGAGTTTATCGCGCGTGTTGCCCGATGCGCCTTCGTTGCTTGAGTTGATGGCGGAGGAATCAATATGGTAAAATATCATACGAACAGCTGTTTTATCAACACATTCGCCCAACCGAATGTTTGGTCATGTTTTATCGGACGATATATATATGCAAAAACCGACTGAGCGAATAACTGGCATAGTTCTGTTGTCGAGATCCCTCCGTTCTGACAAGTTATTGCCCATATGTACAAAACGTCTTTCTGGCTCCCTTCCTTCAACATAGACGGAAATCGAGAAATCTTCCAAGATTTTGATACGATGCTTCTCATAGAGATAATCCGGAAATCATTGAAGAGATAAAAACAACGAGAAAAAACGAACTTCCAGGAATTCATTCATATTTTCCAGAATATTGCCCTTCTTATGTCCAAAAAAATCTACATCATTGACGGATACAATTTCCTCTATCGCGTATTTTACGCCATTCCTCCATTTTCCCTCAAGGACGGGACTCCTGTGAATGCGGTTTTTGGGATGGCGAAAATACTCCTCGGTCTCCATCGGGAAGATAGACCCGATTATCTCATATTCACGCTCGATTCGAGAAGTCGGGCACGCCTCGAACTCTTTCCTGAGTACAAAGGGACCCGTGACCGCATGCCCGATAATCTCCGGATCCAGGAATCCATCATCATGGAGATGCTCCGGATTATGGGTATCAAACATCTGAAAGTAGACGGATACGAAGCGGACGATATTATCGGTACTCTCGTAACCGATCTTGGGAAAACCACTGAAAATAATATTTTTATCCTCTCTTGAGACAAAGATCTCTATCAATTCATCGATAGGAATGTGGCGATCTATGATACCATGAAACACAAAATCTATCACGAAGCCGAAGCTCGAGAGAAATTCAGCGTCGATCCGAAACACATTGTGGATTATCTCGCTATCTGTGGAGACACGTCCGATAATATCCCGGGCATTCCATGATTTGGACCGAAAAAAGCGGAATCGCTCATCAATGAATACGGATCACTTGAGGATATCTACGAGAACATAGAACATATCACAGGGAAAACTCGCGAAGTATTGGAATCAAATCGGGAAATAGCCTTTGTAAGCAAAAAATTGGCAACTATCGATACCACTGTCCCTCTGGAGAATTTTTCACTGGAAGATCACCTATTTGCAGATAGAGATTTCCTGACGAAAGAAGTTATCGATTTTTTCACTCAGTATGACTTTCGATCTCTGTTACCGAAAGAACACGTGGAAACCAAGAATTTTTCTACCCTCAAACTGAAGCAAATTCCTATTCTCGGGGACATAGAGACACGCCATGGCGCATCTCTCTCAGAAATCACCTCTCTCCTCAAGAAAAGCAAAAAAGTCAGTCTTGCCACGTATGGAGAACGATTCACTCTCACAGGCGGAAGTCTCTATTTTGGCGATGATACCATCTATACATTCGAGACGGATACCGTTGACATGCACGAACTTCTGAAGGAGATTATTTCTGGAAGATATGAGATACTTGGTTATGACCTCAAAAAAGACCTCGAACGAATCGAGGCCTACTTGGAAGCGTCTGGTAAAGACACGACTGGTCGTTTCTCTACTGGACAGATGGGATTATTCTAATAGTTCATCCAGATTTGAAGATACTGCGATAACGTATTATTGGATCGGGATTGCTCACTGATGGCATTATCCGGATCTATAACGGCGCGGAAGGTATATCCTCCCGACTGGTATACTCCGAGACTCGCATAGCTCGCGGTAACATCGGTACACTGTCATCGAGAGAGTCGATATCCAGAATTTCGGATACGAGAATTGTTCGTGGTATTTGATATTTCCATGACCCAATTATTGTAATCGATCATATCGTCTCCGACATTGCATACATGCACGACGACCGTACGATTATTGTCGTTTGCGGAGATTCTATCTACCACGAGATCGGCTCTTTGATTGCGATCCGTCTCGATGAATAGATATTGGGAGAGGGTATTGTTTGATTCATTTTGCTCGTTCACGCTATTTCCTGCATCCGCAGTCACGCTGACGGTAAGATTTCCACCGTACGTCATGCCAAGTTCCACAGGGGAAGTCGATACGATCGAACTCGTACATTGCCCTCGCCCCATTTGGACAGTATTGTAGACGGTTGCCGTTCTCCCGCCAGAATTGAAATCTGTACGAAGAGAAATCGAACTTCTCATATCTCCGCCTTGATTGCATATCTGGGCTATGATGCGTTTATCGGAACTATTTTGAGATACCTTTTGTACGACAAGATCCGGAAGATCGTACTGATTGCTGTAATTATTATTACAGTAATTATTGGAATAATTACAATTCGTAGTGACGTTATTGTTGGAGTTGTTGCAGTAATTATTGGAATACGTACAGTAGGTATTATTGTACTGATACTGGGTATTTGTGGAGTTATAATAATCTCTATTGCACGCATAATCGTCTCGTGGACAGATATTGGAACGATAGTAGGTATAGGAACCATTGTAAGTGTTGTTCCCGCAATAATTATTGCCAGAAGTACAGTAGCTATTGTTGTAGGAAGAATTGTTATACGGCGTCGTTGAACATGTGGTTGTACCAGGAATGCAATAATATGTCGTGCTACCATAGGTGCCACCATTCAAACAATACCTATTGCCATAGTTGCAATTATTGTTGTTACTGTAGTAATTATAATTTGAATCAAACTGTATTCCTGAATATTTTGAAGGATAGACGATATTTACGGAGCGGGTAAGCTTATTGTTGCTTTTCACGTTTTCTATACGGCTGTCCTTGAGTACTACACCTGCCTGAAACTCATAAGTTCCAGAAGTGGTTATGCCGAGATCATCCACAGAAGCCACCTGAAATTCATGACAATCGTTGGTATCGAGCAGGATGGATTCGATAGAAGAAACAACACCTCCTCCGACTCTTTTCATCGCGAGTGCGATGGTGGTGTCGGAATCCGTGATTGCTCCACCGAGATTACATACTCTCATATATACAAATCGAGTTTCTTGGTGTACATCGGTAACCGCCAAATCGGGGGCGCTTCCAAGGATACTATCAAATGGAGAGTATGCGAGTGCATATCCAGCAAATATACTGAAAAGAGAGAAAAATACACAAATTTTCGAAAAGATACGCATATTATTGACAATTAGGAGTAATGTTTTGCATTATAGTATTTTTGCGAAAATAGCAAGAGAATTTACAATTATGTGGTTTTCGAACGTTTCGAGCATCTATTTTTTATCCACTATCCTTATTATTTTTCAGTTCACTCTTCCAAATACTTCTGGATGATAGAACTCAAAGGCACGGGATGGGAGGAGTTCAAAGGTTCCCACATGGGTTGGTCGGATAATGTAACCGAAGGCGTATATGCCAGGTTCCATGCTTCGAACGGTTCCGAAGTAACGATCATTTTGATATTCTTCGTGTTCGAAGACATTCTCGTAGAGATGTTTCTGAGAAGCATCTCTCCCTATATTTTCCGTCGCCAGTTCTGGATTCACGAGTTCCGAACCGGATGGGATAAATCCTTCAAATGCGACCTGATCCCGCGCTTCCCCGGTTATGATTCGATTATACACATACACAAGTTTTCCGACCGTCAAGATGTCAATTGGTTTCAGATAACTCACGATATCTTTTGAGTATTTCAAATCCTTGAATGCAATAGATCCGCTGAGGTAATTTGCCCATTCTTGTTCCTTCATATTTTTGATACTCTTGTATTCATTGTAGTCAAAGGAGGTTTGTTCTACAAAGAATCCTTCATCCCGAGATACGACATCTTTCGCGGGGATACGGTAATTCATCGCGATTTCGTAAGAGAGATTTCCTTGACCGGTCTTTTCAAAATGAAGATTGGAATCATCCTGGAGCTTGCTCAAGTCCATAACTTTGGAGAATACTTCCAATTTATTCTTTTGGTCGATTCCCTTCTCATCTACAGAAGTCCCATCAAGTGATATCTTTGCCTGCATATTTACATCGCTCAGTTCTCCGGTTGCACGCATGACATGTGCCAGTGATCGTATGACGTCGGATGTATCGGCAGTGGAACCGAAACTTCCGTCCTTCTGCTTCTGGCTGATTATCCATCGCTGCATCTGGTCAGTGATCTGCTCGTATTCTTTAAGAGTCGTAGGTCCCATGATGGCGAGTGTCTCAAGGAATCGAGTCGTCGCCTCAAGTCTCGATCCCACTCCGGCACTTCCGAGGAGGGCTCCACGAGGATTATATACCAGCCCATTGGAAGCGATATTTTTGATCTGTTCGTTCGCGAGCTTCTGAAGAGAATCCTTCTCATCCTTGGTTATAGCAGCGATGCGAAGAAGTTTTGCAATCACGCGAACCCTATTCACTTGAGTCAAATTGTCTTCCGATCCCCCTTCAATTCACTCTCCCTTCTTGATCAGGGGAGTGGCGGAAAGAAGTTTGTACATCTTGTATGCTTCGTAATCTTGAGTGGAGTTATCCAATATCGCTTCGACGATAGCAAGTCGAACCGATGCATCCCAACCGCAATCCCTGGTATCAGAGCAATAGGGGCGTTTATTTTCATAGAATTTCGCTTTGAGATATTTCGCAGCGTTTTCCATCATGGCATCGTTGGGGGCATATCCGATAGAACGAATCTCAGAAAGGGCGGAAACAAGCTGTATCGTGAGAGGAAGATCATCATATTCGCTATCTATCCAATATCCGAATCAACCGTTCAGATGTTGAAAGTTCTTGATTTCCACGAGGTATCCACGGAGAACTGTATCGAGGCTTCGTTCCTGATACCCTTCATACTGGTCGATGTACTCTTTTATCGTCTTGGATTTTAGGTCGAATGGAACCTTGACACTGTCATAGAGTTCTTTCAGATACACTGTCGGCATGATGGCAGAGGTACGTTGTTCAGAGCATCCATAAGGAAACGATTTGAGATACTCGATCCCTGAAAGGATATTCGGCAAGAGACTTGCGGCATACTGTACAGTAATGGAACCGCCATTCTTTCGGATGTCGGATGAAAGCCTGATTTTCTCGTCAGCACTATTCACGGTCTTTCCGACAGTTGCGACCATTTCCTGGGTAGAAGTCATGACGATAGGGAGAGTGCTTTCCACTTCATCGAGCTCTCCGGATGCCTTCGCCACGGCTTTGAAAGAAATCTTTGAGGCGGATGGGTCAACGGATGAAAGCGGAATTTCGGCGATAGTCGCCTCAAATGGCACGGTGTAAGATTCGCCGTTCCTCACGAATACCGTTCGGGTTGGATTCTTGACAGTCATGTTATCCGCTACGATGGTGACATCGAAGCTTTGATCCTTTCCTGTCTTATTGAATATCACCGGAGAGAAGGTGACGATATCAGCAGAACCGAGGAATCGTGGAAGATTCTCGGAAATCATCACGGTTTTTTGGGTCATGATTTTCTCGGTAGCGATTCCTACGCGAGCACCCGCAGGAGTCGACACAAGGGCTTCAACTACCCAAGTCGTAAGATTATCAGGCAATGCATCGGTCAAGACGGTGTATTTTCCTTCTTGGTCTGTTGTAAAATCGGCTTGCCAGAAGGCGGTATCCTTGAATACTCCACGCTTCTTGCGACTCGAACCACCTTTGGTTCCTTCACCGGCTCATCATTTTTCCCCGAGTGACGTATCTTTGATTTCGAGTTTCTCGATGAGATTAACGAGAGAAACATAGGTCTCAATACCAAGATAACGTTTCATGTCATAAAAGAAGGCAAACGGATTTTTGAGGGGATTTCCGGCAAGCGCCAACAAACTCTCATCCACGACCGAGAGACTTCCGTTCGCTCCGACAACTGGCTTTCCTTCACTATCTTTCACTGTCACGATCAATTTTACTTTGTCTCCTGGGAGATATTGTTTCTTTTCAGGAGTCACGGTTACCGAAAGTTTCTTCGGATCAGTGGTAACTTTCATGACGGAAAGTGCCCGCTTGTAGACAGGGAGTTTGGTGGTAGTATCTTGTCCGATAAGGAATGCTTTCACATAAAAATTCGGAACATAACTCTCTTTTATCGGCACTTCGATGCGTTCAGTGGTACTGGTGATATCACGAACAAATGAGTCCAACACGCCATCATCCTTCTGGATAGTTACGAGCATCTTTCCACTTGAAACCGGAGATTTGAGAGTAAATGCGGCAGTCTCACCGATCTTCATCATGGTCTTGTCGGCGATGAGGTCGGTTACGGAGTTATTTCCATCATTCCAGTAGGTTATATTCTCACCAGAAACGTAGATCACAGAAGATGAGGTAAATGTCTGCTTATTCGCTCCGGTATACATGGCACGCACTTCGTACTCTCCATCCCCCACAGGTACGAATACTTGATTCCATTCACCCTTATTATCGGAAGAAACATTTTTTTCCGATTCTTTTTTCTCCTCCATACTGGATTCATTGTAGAATGTTCCATCCACCCCCTGCTTCTTCACTTCCTTCCAGTCATGTTTCCAGAGTTCGAGTTTGACACTCTTTCCAGGTAGCCCCTTCGCCAAGTGATCGAGGAGGACTCCAGCCACTTTTACTCCGTCTTTTTTCGCCTGCCAGTACGGAACTCGGATTCCAACATAGGCATCAGTGGTATGGAGAATCTGACTTGCCACATTGGAAACGGTTTTCTGAGTATCCGGATCGGTTACTTCTACGGTATAGGTATAGATTTTCTCACCGACCGTATTGTCGGCATCATCTGTTTTGGGATAATCGTACGAGAGTCGTATCTCTCCGTTATTGTCTAAGTGACCGGTTGCAGTTATTGCGAGATTGTCGTTAAAAAGGCACGATCCCCAATATACGCAATCAAAATAGTTTGAGCCCTTCCCAAACTGATAGTCCCGATAATCTTTCGCATCAAAGAAATAGGACTGAGTGAGAACGGAATAATTGTAATTCGCATCTACAAGTCGTCCTCCGAAGTAGTACTCAGCGTTGGCGCTAATCTGTGCTTTGTCTCCGATGGAAACGTCGTTTTTATCAGTTGCAACACTCACTTTGAAGGTCGGTTTCTTGTATGCGAGCACATCAAATTCTCCGTTGTTGTACACGGGTGTGGCATCGGCTCCGGCATAAAATTCAAAATGATAATGTCCGAGTGGCATCTCTTTCGGAAGAACGAATGTTCCGTTGAAGTTCGAATTTTTATCCGCTTTTACATCCATCTCAGTGAGTATGTTTTGATTTTCATCGAGAATCTTGAGTTTCCCGGTAATATTCGTGGAAGCTCGATATCCGTCGAAGTTGAACTGTCGGAGAAGTCATTTGAAAAATACCGTATCTCCCGCTTTGTAGAGAGGTCGATCAGAATAGAGGTAGAGATAATCCCGAGTCGAACTGTCCTGTCCGGCAATATATTTGAAATCATAATTTGAAACCTGGTCGCTCGATTTGTCGAGTATCCCGAAGAATTGGTTGTTTTTGGCTACGATAAGGGAGAGTTTGTTCTGAGGATCAGTGAGCTCGTAGTATTTTTTGGAAGCGTTCCACTTGATAGAGAATGCCTTCTGTTCAAGATTCCCTTGTCCATTTCGGGCGTAGGTATCGAAAGTGAGATTATCCGGAAGTATCTTTCCATCAAACGAAGGCGCGAAGAGAATTTTGGTATTTTTCGCATCTTCAAGCGTGAGAGCGAGGTTAGATCGGATGAATACATGGAGAAATTCTCGACCATCATCCATAAACCCATTCGCACCGCTATTGAACCCACCCATACTCGCTCGAACGAGAAGGAATGGACTGTTACTCGTCGTACCAAGTACTTCTTTTTCGAGGTCTATTTTATTGGCAGTCAGGCTCCAATATCGATTCTGAAGCATGATGGTTTTCCCAACACTTCGGAGACACTGGGGAGTATAATATGCACCGCCTCCTTTCGTTAAGTAATCACGATATCCTGCGATATCCATTTCACAAACTTCCACGTTTGCTCGGTCAGTATTGATCGACATAAGGTTCAAGACTATCGGAAGATTACTCGGGATAATCTGTACCGGCTTGTTTAAAGACGAATAGAGATAGATATCCTTCTTGTCAATCTCACCTGTTTTTATTTTGAAAGACACATCTTTTTCGAGTTTATTTCCGTACATATCCTCGAGCGTTCAAGGGATCGTAACGGTATAGTCCTTATTCGGTTCCAGTCTTGTTCAGATGATATAGCTTATTTGCCCGGGAGTTTGAGAGCAACGATAGGTTTTTTCGTTGGTTTGCCAATTCATCTGTCCATCGAGAATCATATCATGGATACGGGAAGCGGGGATCGTTTTGATACTTTCGTACTGTGGAGAGTAGAGCTCATATTCGCTTCCAAGGACATTATTCACATAGAGACAACTCTCAGTATTGCTCAAAGGTACGCTTTTGAGCACCTGAAGCTTGGCTGCGGTTTTGTAAGACCTAACAACATCGGCACCAAGATGCGTATTTGCTTTCTGGTTAATAATGAAATCGTATGCAGTGGTTGCTTCAAGAGTAGAAACGGGAGTCACATCGACTATATGCTTGTTTTCCTCTTCACCTATCTCATTTCCATGTTCGTCATATTTCGGTTGTTTTACATATGCAATGGTGAAATCCATGGTTTTCCCGAGGGAATTTTTGAGTGTGAAGAGATTTTTGTCGAGTCCAACTTCCGACATGAACGTCTGGCGAAAGAATACGTTTTCCGAAGGGATTGCCCTATAAGTAGTACTTTCATATACGCGAGTATCGATAAGCGCTCATGATGCATTGTAAATTTTTCGATATACTTGAGAGTTGGAGAGAAAATCGGCACTTGTCGCAGTCACCTGAAAATCGGTCGCGAGAGGTTCGTTCCCATACTTTGGTTTCAGTCATTTTTTCACAGCAAGCCGATAGTTTGTCGCATAGAGAAAAATACCTGTTTTTGGAGTGAGGATGAACATGGTTTCACTTTCGGTGCTATCTTCATTTTTCTCTCGAACGATTTGAGCGTCGATTTTTGTTCCGCTTCCATTTGTAAGCACAAGAGCATCGAGAAGTGCTTTTTCATCCACAGGAGCCGAAGTCCGTATCACCATGCCATGAACGGGATCAAACAAACGTGCGTTCGTAGAAACGGAAAGTTCCGGCGTGACGATATCGTCTTCGAGTGTACGAGCAAGGGGATACAGAAGTCCTGGCATATTTGCCACCTTTAGGTGGTACTTTGTTGCGAGTTCCAGAGGTTTCATCGGAACGAATTCCAGCACATTTCCATTGGTCCACTTACACTTTCCCTCCACTTTCGGGGTGATTTCGAGCGGACAAGGAAGCGTGTCTCTCGCATCCAGAGCGGTGAGCGGAACCATCGGGATATTGAAGAGTACGACGATATTCTGTCCGAGATTCGCAAGTTTCCCGGATGGGAGAATCTTGGTCGCGGCAGCTCCGGCTATCGCCTCAAAAGTTATAATCTGCTCGGATCCGATAGACTTTCCATAAACAGACTTTATATCGGAACCTACCGTAAAGGTATACATTTCACCGATAACGAGTTTCTTGTTGAGTGCATAGGAAATCGTATTTCCATTCTTCAAACTCGCCCTTCCTTCCAAAAAAGGACTCAGCGTTACATTTTTGGTTGTGAGAGAAGCGGGATCGAGCATCGTGGAAAAAGTAATGTCGATACTATTGACATCAAAGGGGATTTTGCGATATTCGAGAGAAAAATTGGCTCCCGATACCGTCGGAACCACCCACCGTTTCGCAAGTTCCTGATAACCGAGATATCCTCCGACCGAGACTATGACAACCAGAGTTGCAACTATTCCGGATACAATACGTCTGTCTGCCATTATCTTCGTACGAATCATGGCGATAATCTCAGGAAGTTTCATATGAGAAAAAGGTAAAGAAATATCTCTATCTGAGATTATAGAGGTATTTGCGGATTTGCAAGAAGAAAGACGGATCAATTGGTTTCGAAAATATTACCAAAGAATCTTTTGGAACAAATATCTATTTTCCTATAATACATACCATCATTTTCTTACGTATTCTATCTCATGAAATTTTCCCAGAAATTCCTCATCTATATCTTTCTCGTCCTTATGATGACGATAGGATCGAATATCGTCGCGCTCAAATACTTTGCGACGGAATACTTTGGCGAATATCTTACCAGCATCAAGAAAGAGACTCCGGATATTAACTTTGACCTCATTGGAGCTTTTACCAAAACGAAAAATCTTGATGATGCCACGATAGAAGAATACAGAAAAACGCTTTCTGATCTTTCCTGAATATCGACTTCCCTCGAAAACTTTTCTGACAATCCGCAAAACTATGCCCCTTCCATCATCGATTCTCTTCAAAAGATAGGAGTTCCCGAGAATTCCATCGAACAAGTACTTTTCGTTAAGGCCCTTGATTCGTTTTTTTCCGGTATGTTCAACTTCTCATTTCTGAGCAATACCACCCCCGAGGGACAATTCATATTGAAAGTGATTCGTGCGATGTTTATCCTAAATATCGTCATCATTCTGATAGTGCTGATAGTTTCTTGGTTTTGGGTGCACAAATCTTTTCGTCCCATACGTTTCATCATCGAGAACCTCTCCGATATCATTTCTCGGAAATGATATAAACAAATCGAGTACAAAAAAAAGGATGAATTCGGCGCGCTTATCGGAACCATCAATTCCCTCAACAAGAATCTCTCTCGGCAACAGAAAATCCGTTCCGATCTGCTCTCTGATCTGAGTCATGAAATCAAAACTCCCATTACCGCCATCAAGTGTTATCTTGAAGGAATGGATGACGGAGTTATCGAGGCAACTCCGAAAAACTATGCGCTTCTTCACAAAGAAATCAATCGCCTGATAGATATAACAGGATCTATCATGGAGTATGAAAAACTCGAACAAACGGACCAGGATGCACTCAAGATAGTTGAATTCGATTTCTGGGAACTCACCAAACATCTGGAAACCGAATATGTCCCCCTCCTCGCGAAGCGGAATCAACAGATTGCCTTTCCGAAAAATACGACCGCTATGATGTTCCGATTTGACGAGGGGAGATTCATCCAACTCATCCATAATATTTTCTCAAATTTCATCAAGTATGCTGGAGATGGGAAGACTCTGACTATCAAAACAAGTGAATGACATGGGAAAGTATTTCTCACATTCCGTGACAATGGGTGAGGAGTACCGAAAAAAGAGATTGCTTTCATACGGGAAAAATTCTATCAAGTAGATAAATCCCGAAGCGCTACACACGATCGGGGAATCGGGATTGGACTCTCTATCATAGAAAAAATCGTATCGCTTCATAAATGATCTCTGACTATAGAAAGCGACACGGACAAAGGATTTTGTCTCAAAATGAGTTTCGCAAAAATATAATCATTATCCAGAAATCCTCTTCACCGATTATTCACCTTGACGATTTTGTTTTTTTATAAAAGAGAGTATATTGGGAGACGTAAGCCCCTTCCTTCCCCTATCCACTCTCTTCTCTTTTATGTCTCAATTCCTTCGATTGTTTCTCGCACTGC
>JAQTWO010000027.1 GCA_028689245.1 Candidatus Altimarinota bacterium
GAGTCTTATCAAAAACTTCAACTCGACTCAGTTGGATGCTTTTATAAAGAGATTTACAAATAACACTCCTCCTGCTTGGACACAGGATGGAGCAAAAGCCATGCACCAGATATTTCATGAGGGCCTTTCGAGAGAGCTCAATGAGGTTGCCACTGTCGGGGAGATGATTGCTCCAGAAGGAGGACGGGCTGGTCTCAGCGCTCTGGTAATAGATGAGAAAGAAGCGTACTATACGGAACTCGTGAAATCCGTGAATGATGGAAGTATAACAGACATACAAAATCGATTGACAACACTCCAACAACAGGATCCATCTCTTGCAGAACGAGTCATTGGATGGCTTTCGACCATCGGTATCGGAGTTCGAAATATCCCATTTCTCGGTATGCTCGCGGGAATCGCCGGAGAGAAACAGACACTCTCTGTGACTAGGGGTAAGGATCGGGATGGACAAGAGAAAATAGGTATTGAAGGACAACATCCTGCCTCTGTGAATTTCAATATCGGAGCAGCGAGTCTCACTGCCAAAGCTCGTTTCTTTGAAGCAACACTCTGATTGCATACTGATAATCAGTGACAGGAACTTATTAACAATACAGAGACATTTATCGCCACTCTTACGGACAAGATTCCTGCAACATGAGAAGTGAAAGATATTAACTCTATTGGCACTCTCTCGCCGACAGAAAAGAAACTTGTGGAGGCATACAATGAAAAGATTGACAATATCTGACAGAATGGAAAAAATATCCTCATCGAAGCTCTGGCAAATATGCATATGGTCGAGATGGCACAGAAGAATCCGGGTTGGCATTTTAAGTGAGTAGAGGCGGGGTTGTCGTTCATGAGTATAGTACAGGGATTGCCTCCATTCTTCTTCGGTATATTCGTCGAGAAACTCGGAACCGAGGCACGTGGTGGTGAGAATCTCAATGCAAATACCCTGGTAGAATCATGAATCAATACAAAAAAAGGAACAACACTTGAAGACATTGGCATTAAACTTGAACAAGCAGAAAAGAATAAGAAATTCACTACAACTATTCCATTTCCTGCCGAAGGAACTCCTTTCTATAAGGAACTCACAAATATGGGGGCAACTCTTGAGAATGAAAATGGGAAACTGACGATTACTGTTCCAAAAACCACATACCTTGCGTTTGGAAAGCGTGAAATCGTCACCAGTGAAGCTACTTCTGTGTTCTATACCGTTCAGCAAGTGGTGGCAGCACCTGCTCCAGCAGTAGTCGGATGAACTCTAGCAAACTGAGTTCTACCAGATACCCAAGCAGTAACACCAGTATGATCACCAGCCACGAGCCCAGCGTTTATTGTGTATCAGCAACGAGACACCGACAGACGAGAGGATATAGAGGCTCAATTTTCGCAACTCTGAGGAGCACTCTATCTTGCCCGTCGTCATGACTTGGGAGGAAATGATAATACCTGGGACAAGAAACACGAGGCTATGTACAAGCAATTCGATACATTCTTTCAATTGGTCTGAAACGAAGATTATGACGGGGCAGTTACGACACTTAAGGATATTAAAAATCCCCATGCGAAGCGTCTTTTTGATATGATTGATAGGGCGGAGGGTGTAAAAGATCTAATAGTTGCAGCAAATGCGAAACGAAGTATCCTCGTTTCTGCTCTCTCCTTCACATACGGAGGAAAAAACACTCGTACTCTCGATAAAGTAAAAAATGTCGGTGACATAGTGAAGGACTATACACAGAAGTTTGTAGCAGAAGAGAAATTGATCACACCAAATACATCGTCTCGTGCATTCTTCATAGATGAATTGAAGAAATTGAAAAAAGGTGCTGTTATGCCAACTTTGCAACTCAGTGCTGTTTCAGGATTCGAAAATCGAATCATCGGATCTGTTATGTGCGCAACGCCACTCGGATGAGCACACTATCTCGATGCCATTCCCGGGTCTTCCGAGGTGTATGATCCAATTTGGATTGACGGAATAAACGGTGATATGCCTCCAGAGAGAAAAAAAGCTATTCTCGACAAGAGTGCCACCACTATCGCACTCGGAGTTGCCGAGATGGAGAAATATCTCACTACACAGTTTCCATGAAAAGGTCTGAAAATCACTCCTCAGGAATACAGGACTCTCCTCTTGGATAATACTCTTCCGGAACACCTTATTAAGGCAGGAGTAGAAATCGATAAGAAGTCCGTATTCTTCGATGCTATGGCGTGTATCAAGGGAAGTCGGTGTCTGAACGATCAGGCAGGAGTGGTACATACAACCATTAAATGAGCCCCTGTACCTCCTGCTCCACTTGCCGCTCCTCCTACTCCAGCAGTGGCTCCTCCAGCCCCCACCGATACCGCAAGCATTGGAATGGGTGCGACAGTCGGAACAGACAATGTAACCGTATGGGCACTGGATCCATCACTGGGACTGAGAGAGGCTCAACAGGTGAGTGGTGCTGGTCGTCCTGCAAATAATACCGTTGCTGGATGAACCATAGGAAATGCACCTACGAATGTCGGAAATGCATGAGGACAAGCATTCTAATAAAAACGAAACTTGCAAGAATTGAAATATGACTATACTAAAAATTGATGTCAATGTATTTCTTGGTATTATAGTGTATAATTATGACAAAAAACATGAAAAAAAATAATTTTATAAGAGCAAGTGTTTTGATTGCTATTATTTGTCTGATGATATTTCTCATTCGGTATTTATTCTTTTGAGAAATAACGATTGTAAAAGATGGTTTTACTGTCGGAACGGGAGTGACCGAACTCAAGAATGCTTCATGATCTGATTTTTAATTCACTTATCCTCGATTCTTTATGAAAAAAATCATCCTTGGCATACTTGTGTTTCTTGGATATTTCCATTCTGCACTTGCACTAAATATCACTACCCACTCGAGTTTCCAAACAAGTTGTGATGGAGGAACTTTTCCGCCTATGATTATATATGGAACGGATAAATATCATCTCTGGGACTATCTCAATACTTCTCGAGAGGGGATTATCTCGTCTCTCTCAGAAGTATCCGTATATACTCCAGGAGGGAAGATGAATATCCCAAATGGATGGGTACAATCATCGAACTATATGCCGAGTTCTGGACAATATTATGCTGTCTGGAATAACCAACTCAGTGGACTTAATCTCTCTTCACTTGTTCCATCCGATCGAGACACTCCTGTGGCTCAAGTGGTATATCGAATAAGGAGAATGTTTGTGGGTGCAAATAACACATATAATTTCTGAGGAAGTTATGTATATTCTAATTATACATGAGGAACACCTGCCCAGACAACCCTCGGAAATCTCAATAAAAGTTTCGATCCCTCCACACTTACTACGGATAGTGAATGTATCTCCATATTACCACGTTGGTGCGGAGACTGAGTACTCGATGCTGCCAATGGAGAGCAGTGCGATCTCTGAACTCAAAATGGGCAGCCAGGTTCCGCTTGTAGTGCTACCTGTACTATCATTCCACCGTCACCGGTATGTTGAGATGGTATCCGAAATGGAACGGAAGCCTGTGATTTCAATGATGCAAGCCACGCAGGATGGTGAACTGCCACGCCAGGATGCAGTACCAGTTGTGTACCATCAAATCTCCCTCCACCACCCAATCCCTACTCTGCCTGTGTCGTAGGAAATCCAACCGCAGATTGTAGTACGAACACCTACGCCACCCAAGCGGCGTGTCTCGCTGCCAATCCCGGTACCTCCGGACGTACGTGTTACCTGAACAATACTACCTCCTGTAATGCAACACGTGCCACTCAGTGTCCAGGAACTCCTCCACCACCTGCTTGTATTGCCTGACCAACCACTGGAGCCCAGTCTTCTGCGATAACTGCCACTACTGCGGGACTCTGTCCAGCAGGACAAGCAGTTGGATGGACCACTCCTACAACAGCTGGAAACACGACCAACTACTCTTGGTCATGTGGTGGATCTCCTGTCGGAGGAGCTTGTAGCGCGAGCTATACGACTGGATGAGGCGGTAACACGTGTACTCCTGGTAATTTCACCAGAGATTCCGGATGAGTAGTACCTGCTATTATTTCCATGACTACACCGGGACTTTGTCCTCCGACTGAGGTGGTAGGGAATTTTACAGATACGACGAATGGAACTTCCCATAGATATGCATGGTCTTGCAATACTATCAGTGCCGGATGAAACTGTGTTGCTTATTATAATGGTGGCGGATCAACACCGACATGATGAAGCAGTAGCAGTTGTCATATAGGAACTATCTCATGAGTGCAGACGAGTCCTGTTACTATCGCAACGCCGGGACTGTGCGCTTCAGGATATACCCCTTCCAATTTCCAATCCAATTCCAGCAATGGGAGCATGTTGTATTCTTGGTCTTGCGGTGGGGTATCGGGATGTACATCGAGCTATGTACCGACATCTATAACCATACCAGGTTCCAATAGTTACTGTGGAAATGGGACGGTAGAGCGACCGAATGCCGCATGAGTATCTGAGGAATGCGATACGACGGCTCTTTGGTGCGATTCCACGTGTAACATAGTCAACACGAATCCTGGAGCTACCCCGCCTGGGAAACTTACGATCACGACTCCTGGAAATTCCCCTCTCGATATCAGTGCTTACAGCCTCATTATCGGAAATGCGGTTCCTGTATTCTCTCCGAACGATGTAATTGCATTTGAGACAAGTAGTCCTATGTATCTGAATGGGAAAATAGCGACGATCACCAATAAATCTCCGCTTATATCAGGATCGACCGTATCGAGACCGATATCTGGCTGAGTAGGCGGAATGGTCCGTATGAATCCAGTAGATCATAAAACATATGATGCACTGGGGAATATTCTCACGTGGACGATCACTTATGACCAGATATCATATCCAAATAGTATTTCTCTCTTTTCAGGAACTGATGTAACAGGACTCAAAGGGGACACGAGTCTGATTTCTGGAAGTTATCTGGACACCAACACCACTATTCCTATGTCCATCGGAAGTGGTCTCTATGCAACTCTCCAGTACCTCGAAGCTCCGTTCCACATCCGAGTATCGAGACCCATTATAGGAAATACCGCTGGAGGAAGTGCCTTTATAGGAAGTTCTCTCGGAAATAGTGTCAATACGGTGGTATTCACATTCTTCAACAATCTCCGCAGTGGAAACTTCACTACCAGTACGGTCAATGTTGCGAGCTCATATGCTCTCTCCAGTGCGACAAACAGTGTTTCTGACAATGCAGCACTTTCTCAATCCATATTTTCCGGAAGTGATAGCGAGAAGGGAAGCATCCTTCGATCCTCTACTGGTATGATTGCCGGCACTACTACTGTCAGCATCTCTTCGCAACTGGAAATCGACTCCAACTCCACACCGCTCGGCGATACTGCCAATGTTCGAGTATTCAAGGATGGAGATGTGGCTATCGATAATGATATCCAACTCTCAGGAGTCAAAACCGTGATCGTAGAGAACGGAAATCTCCTCATCAATCGGAATATCACCTATGCGAACAGCACCTCGAGCTTCGCTTGGATCGTCAAAAATGGAAATATCATCATTGCACACAATGTCACGAAAATCGCCGGAGTCTATGTGACTCTTGCAGGTTCCATCGAGAGTGATGGCCAAAGTACCGTGAGTCGACTCACAGTCGATGGAAGTCTCTACGGAAATACTTCCGACCTCGTCAACCATCGTACCTACGTCCGAGGACAGACAGGATACACGGCACTCAATGTCGGAGTAGTAGTCAACTATTCCAACCGAGCCATCATGTACCCACCACCGTTTCTGTCACGATTCCTCGATCAGTACTCGCTAGAGCGAGTAGCGAGATAGTGTGACTCAGGATAAAAAGATCGGATATCTCGACGCTCATTTCAACTCAGCTTATACGGAAAATCCCGAACACATGTGTTCGGGATTTTTTCGGTACATATGCAGATATATTTCCGATAAACACCTGTGTGTGTAAAACTATGAAAAATCTTTTGCAAAGGAACGGGATTTTCATATACTTCGATGTATACCAAAAACAAATTGATCGATGTTCAGTTGATTTTTTAATACTTACCATTATTTCTTATGAAACGCCTTGATTCCCAACAGAAAAAGATTCTCGATTTCCTTGAATTCGGATGAGATGAAACATATACGCTCATGGATATCGGAGAGAGCGTTGGTATCGATCATCCACAGAAGGTTCAGAATAAAATCAATCAACTCGAAAAATCCGGCTATCTCGTAAAAACCTCTTCTGGTATCTATCGTGTTCTGAAGCGTTATGATGAAGGCAATCAGCTCCATATACCATTTTTTGGATTCGCCCAGTGTGGACATGCAGGGCGGACGATTCTTGAGGATGAGTATCCTCGGAAACGGATTCCCGTTCCTTCCGAGTATGTGGATTTGCATGATATCGCCGATTATTTCATAACCAAGGCAAAAGGGGACTCCATGGAACCGTTTATTCACTCCGGAGATCTCGTTCTGATCAAGATTCAATCCGGATATCAAACAGAAGACATGGTTCTCATCGTCCAAAACCAACAACCGAAGATCAAACGCATAAAGGCTGTCGGGGACCAGCGCTTTCTCCTTTCTCTGAACAAAGAGCACAAAGATCTGGAGCTCACACCTTTTGATGACACACATATTGTCGGGGTAGTGAAGAGGGTTCTCGAAGAAGAGCTCGAAGGATAAATACGACACGATTTGATTTTTCTCGTGGTCTCCATATACTCGGAGCTGTCAAAAAACAGATTTACTTTTTAAATTTCTTCTTATGTGACGATGACCAGTGGTGGGGGCAAAAAAAGCCGTGAGTGACAAAGCACGCGGGAAAGCATTTGCCATACATGCGAAACTCATAGCTCTTGCAGCTCGTAACGGAGGGGATCCGAATATGAATCCAGCACTGTACGATGCTCTCGAAAAAGCTCGCAAAGCGAACGTTCCTGCAGACAATATCGAACGTGCGATCAAGAAGGGAACAGGAGCGGACAAGGATTCCACGGAAATTGACGAGATTATCTACGAAGGGTATTCTCCAGGAGGAGTGGCGATTGTCGTGAAGACCCTGACCGATAATAAAAATAGGACTGCCAAAAATATGCGACATGCTTTTTCCCAGTACGGAGGAAATCTCGGAGAAACAGGTTCGGTATCCAATTTCGCTTTCAGATATCAGGGATACATAGAAACTTCCATGGGGACTCATTCCATGGATCAGTGGGAAGAATGGATTATAGAATCGGGAGCGAGCGATTACGAGTTTCTCGAAGACGATACCAAAGTCCGCATATCCACGGAGCGAACGAATCTCATGGGGGCGGTGAAATTTCTCAAGGGACAAGGGCTGACACTCGACAACTACGGACTTGAATACGCTGCGACCAATGTGGTGAATATAGACGACCCGGAAAAGATTCTCAAACTCTATGCACTCCTGGCTGACTTCGAGGATGATGACGATGTGGAACAGGTGTGGCACAATGCCGAGATCGATCCGGTTCTCTGGCAACAGGCGGAGGAAGCGATGAATAAATGAAGATTCAGGACGTAAGAAATATTTCCGTCATTCCAAAATTTTTCGATTGCTGAGCTCAAAGGAATTACAAAATATATTATTCGAAAAATATTTGGAATCTACCGCTTATAAAAACGGCATAGGAAAGCCTTTCATAAAAGCATAAAGATATAAGGTAGATCTTCGCGAAGACAGTCATTTAAGACCGGATATTTTCTGAAAATGTTTTGCTTGATTAAAGGGATTATTGCCCGGAAAATTCCAGGATGACAAGAATAGTATCTTGAGCTCTGCTTTGACAAAGTCACTGAAATCCATACACTATCTGCATACTATTTTTCTTTCATATTTCTATTATGTCCGACTCATCTCAGAATCCCCTGCAAGTAGCTGATCTTTTTGTGGAACTTACTTCCATTCACCCGCTTTCCACATTCGACGAGAGGGTGTTTCTCGATCTCCTTGAACACTCTCTTTCTCTCTCTGTGAGCGAGAAAAAGCGGGTAATCGATGCTATTCCGACCCTCTCTCAGTTCCAGATTGATGAGCTGACGAAAGTGTTTGTCGATGAGCGTGAAGAGTTCAAGAAACTCCTCCCAAAAGAAGGGGATACTATCAAGGAACTCGTCGTAAAGGCGCGAGACGGATGGAAACAGCTCGGAGATATCTATGTGCAAGAACGGGCACAGAAGGCAAAACAGAACGAAGATCAGGCGAAAATCGACGAGATGAAAAAAAGCCTCGGGATTTAATTGACTCACCTTACACAAAACATATTTTTGTCATTTTATTTTTCCCATGTTCCAGAGAACTTCCTTCAAATATCTTTTCCTCTCATTTTTCCTTCTGTTTCCGCTACAAACCTTTGCATTCGTCCCATTGGTCTGCGACCTCTGTACGATCGGGGTCATCGCGGGACTCGGAGTCTCCCGATATCTCGGAATCGACGATAGTGTGACAGGCGTATGGATTGGAGCGTTTCTCGTTGCAATCATCCAGATGACCATCGCACTCCTTGAGAAGAAACATATCCGTTTTCGTTTCCGCACAACCGTCATCAGTCTCTCGTTCGTGGTTTTTTCCCTCCTGTCATTCTACTATGCCGGGATAATCGGGATATACAGGAACACCTTTTTCGGGGGTACGAGCATCTTCCTCGACAAAGTACTTTTGAGCTCGTTTGCTGGAGGGATAACCCTTGTCCTCACATCGTGTTTGTATCAAGCCCTGAAGAAACGTAACGGCGGACATGCACATTTTCCATTTGAAAAAGTGGCTCTGCCAATCGCTTCCCTTGTATTACTGAGTGTATTGTTTTATTTCCTCACCGCACGATAACATGATCGAAGACAAGAAGGTAAAAGACATAAATGCTCTCATAGAGAAGTACGACGCCATGAAGAAGCAGGAAAAAATGGATCTCTCCAGCGACCAGGATCTCTCTATCGCGATCATGAATCTCATCTCCATCGAAGAACATCTGGCTTTCTCAGGAGGAAAAACCGGGAAAACTTATTTTTACGATCTCATACAAGAGGTACGTGAGATGCGCAAAAATCTCCTCAAAAATATCATCAAAGAACCGGAATGAGAAGCGTGGTGTATCTCCAAGCATCTGCTTGCCGCTTCCATGCGTCTCATGGAAGTCGGAACCAAGGCACAAAGTATGGGGAAAAAGGAGGAAGCGTACGATTTCTTCGATCAGGCATATGATTTGTATGCTCTTTTCTGGGGGATTCAGATGAAAGTGGTCAATACTGAAACGCTTCAGGATTCCCCTGAAGAAGCTGAAAAAGCAGATGTGAGTATTGCCTCATCTACCGAAACAAACTCTCCTCTTTCGGAGTCAGCTCCACGTACGCGTTCAGGGTTCATGGGAAAACTCGGGGATCTCGTTCGTAAGGCGGTGGATTGTTGTATAGAATAATTTCTCATAAAATACATATGGAATCCCTTACGTCTAAGCTTATTCGAGAAAATACTCCTCAGGCTTTTGAATATCTTGATTATGCGAAGAGAATTTTTGACGCACTTCCAGAAGAAATTACTCAGAATGAAACACAAGTCTTGGTAAACTGTCATCATCTTGCTGCTCTCATTAAAAAAAGATTTTCCGATTTGATATGGTATTCGGGAGAATTTGCTACCGATATACTCCTTCCGAAACGCGATCTTGAATGTTTTATATCAAAAGGATATCTCGGTCAAACTGGTGCACCAGTCCCACATTCTTGGCTTGGAACACTCGACCACTCAGTACTACTTGATCCATATCCTATTTGATACGCATCTTGACCTATTCTTCTGCAAGGTCGTGTGCATATTCCTGCGAATTATGGAATACCAGTAAGTTATCTTGAATTACGCACCCAATCATTTAAGGATCAGATTGCCATTCTCTCGTGAATTTTACAAGAGAAATGAATTTAATAATTCTTTATTTTTCGCTTATTCTCATGCCTCTCTCTCTTCAAAACACATTTTCCGGAACCAAAGAACGCTTCAAGCCTATTCGTCAAGAACTCGTGAAGGTGTACTCTTGCGGTCCAACCCCATATAATTATGTGCATATAGGGAATCTTCGTGCGTATCTCTTTGAGGATGCGGTTATCCGAACGCTCCGATATCTCGGATACAAGGTACAGACAGTCATGAATATCACCGATATCGATGACAAAACTATCCGGGACAGTCAAAAACAAGGTGTTTCTCTCCAAGAATTGACAGAAAAATATACTCGTCTTTTCCTCCAGGACATCAAAAATCTCTGAATCATCCCGGCAGATACTATTGTTCCAATTTCCAGCGCCATTGATACCATGGTGGAGATTATCCAGAAACTTTTGGACAAGAAAATCGCCTATCTTGCCGATGACGGAAGCATCTATTATTCCATCAAGAAATTCCCGAAATACGGACAACTTGCTCACCTTGATATGAAGGGCATGAAATCGAGCGTGCGAATCAACAACGATGAATATGAGAAGGAAAGCGTTGCCGATTTTGCTCTCTGGAAAGCGTACGATGCGGAAAAAGACGGTCCGAATAAATGGATAGTAAAATTTAATGTGGATGAAAAAGAAGTGGAACTTCCTGGGCGTCCAGGTTGGCACATCGAATGTTCCGCTTGTAATCTCAAGCATCTCGGGACTGAGATTGATCTCCATATGGGGGCGATCGATAACATCTTCCCGCACCACGAGAACGAAATCGCTCAGAGCGAAGCATTTACAGGGAAACAATTTTCCCGATATTGGATGCACTGCGGACATTTGCTCGTGGACAATAAAAAGATGTCCAAATCTGCTGGTAATTTCTATACGCTCGCGGATATCGTTGTCAAGATGCCGAATGAAAAACCGGAGATGGTATACCGAGGATTTCGGCTCATGAATCTCCAGACCCGTTACCGGGAAAGTTTCAATTTCACTTTCGACCGGCTCTCCGCAGCGATTGCGACGGTAAAGAGCTTCGACGAGGTTTTGAAACGTCTGGGGCGTTACAATCCGACTTCCGGAAAGATATTCCGGGATTTCCGGGAAATGATGCAGCAGTATGTTCAAGCCTACATTGAAAAACTTGAGGATGATATCGGGACTCCGGAAGCTCTCGCGATCGTGTTCGATTGCTTCTCTTTCATCAATAGCGGAATCGATAGCAATTCCTTTTCTCTTGAGGAAAAGAGTGCGATCATCGATCTGCTCCACTCTTTCGACGAAGTGCTCGGACTTTTCGATTTTTCCTTGCTTGAATCGACCGAGGTTCCAGCGGAAATAGAGCTCCTCCTCCTGCAGCGGAACGAGGCGAAAGCACAAAAAAATTATCTACAAGCCGATAGTTTACGAGATGAGATATTGAAGTTGTGATATAAGATCATCGACGATAAGAATGGAAGTCATGTAGAAGCTATAGAGTAGAGGACTCCTCTATAACTTTCGAAACTTCTCGTCAGACGAGGCATCGAAGCGAAATCCGAAATGTCGTCATTATCAGTTCTTGTAAGTGCTCTTGCTGTACGTTTCTTTTATGCTGGGGTCAGTTTTGCTTTTGCTTCTTTTTGATACCCCTTGTTGCGTTTTAATAAAACTCCGAAATATTATGCTCCTCCTCGCCTTTGAAACCTCCTGTGACGATACCTCGATCGCGATATTTCGTGATCGGGACCTTGTTGCGATGAAGACCCGATCTCAGATTCGTGAGCACAACGAGACAAAGGGGGTGGTGCCGGAGGTGGCAGCGAGACTGCATGCCAATAATATTTTCGGAGTCCTGGAGGAAGTTCTTTTGGAATC
This sequence comes from Candidatus Altimarinota bacterium, assembly GCA_028689245.1. Taxonomy (GTDB): domain Bacteria; phylum Patescibacteriota; class Gracilibacteria; order BD1-5; family UBA2023; genus UBA1545. The sequence continues at coordinate 11,824 of JAQTWO010000027.1, forward strand.
GGGCGTCACGCTTGAAGAGATGGACCTGATTGCCTGTACCGAATTTCCCGGACTCATGCCATCGCTCCTCGTGGGCATGAGTGTGGCAAAGACGCTCGCCAAGACTTTGAAGAAGCCATGTCTCTCGATCGACCACATCGAGGCTCATATGTTCGCCAACTATATCGGTCGCGAAACGGACGATATCCCATTCCCATCCATTTGTTTGACGGTGTCTGGCGGTCATAATGAGCTCTATCTCTGGAAAAGCATGTTCGAACGGGAGAAGATAGGGGAGACGCTCGATGATTCCGCCTGAGAAGCTTTCGATAAGGTTGCCAAGATGATGGGGCTCGGATATCCGGGTGGACCGATTATCGGGAGACTCGCGAGTGAGTATGAGTGAAAATTTCACTCTATTTTTCCCAAAGTCCTTCTGGATAAGGCATGACACGATTTCTCATTTTCAGGACTCAAAAGTGCGGTAAAGAGGGAAGTAGATAAACGACAAAATACACCTCACCCCGACCCTCTCCATGAAATGGAGAGGGAGAGAAAAACCCCCCTCTCCATTTGTGGAGAGGGGTTGGGGGTGAGGTGTGAACTCACCGAGCAAGATATTCGTGAAATCGCTTTTGAATTCGAACAGACCGTGGTAGATATCCTCTCCTACAAGCTCTTTCATGCGGCAGAAACCTACTGAGTTCAGTCCGTAGTCCTTGCGGGCTGAGTGAGTGCGAATGATCGACTTCTCCAAACGATTGCAGACGGAGCGAGAGAACGAGGGTATTCCTTTACTGCCCCGATTGCCAAGGTGTATTCCCAGGATAATGCAGCCATGGTGGGGATTCTGGCGTATTATAAATCTACTTTACGTACAGAGAATTTTTTGTCATTCCGAGCGGAGTGAAATGCAGTCGATGGATCCCTTTAAATCAGCACCATGACACTGTACTATAAATAAACTATAAAATATATTATTGCCTACCTGGAAATACTTGTTTCAAATGTGGCAGTTAATAGGGATTTCACCCCACAAGGGGGAGCTATAGCTTCCACTTCGGTCGGAATGACAAAGACTCGTGTTTCTTTTTTGAATCGTGTGTAATGTGAGTTATAACTAAAAAAGTTCTTTAGATTTTAAAGAGCTTTTTTATGTAAAGTCAATACTTTTTGCTTGCATTCTACGAAATATGTGTATCCTATGGGGGCAATATTTATTTTTAATTTCTCTTATATTATGTCACGCACTGAAAATAACGAAGAAAACAAGAGTTCCTGCTCTTCAAACGGGAAGGGGTGTCATGGAAATGGGATTATCATCTTCCTTCTCCTCGTGTCCATACTTACGAATCTCGCTATGGGATACTCTCTATTCATGGGGGCAAAGTCCAGCACGGATGGGATCGCAAGTGCTGTTATGGATAAGTACCTCGCAAATGAATACAGCAAAGCAGGAAGTAAAGAAAATTACGATCTCCTGGCGAAGGCACAACGTCTCCAGATGACAGATCAGCTTCCTCAAATCAAGGCATTTATAACAAGCAAGGAAGGAGGAGTAAAAGCCACTACTGACACACCAGCACCAGTCGCAAACCCTTCTGCCAAAAATGAGGAAAAGAAAAATAAACTCGAAGTATTCGTTATGGCTTTCTGTCCATTCGGAGAAATCGCTGCGAAACAATTGCCAGCCATTCTCAAGCAGCTCAAGGAAGACAAAACCACCCTTGATATTCATTACATTGCCGATAAGACGGGAGAATGATTTCTTTCGACAGACTTTCAATCACTTCACAAAAATCCTGAAGCCGAAGAGGATATCCGTCAGATGTGCGTAAAAAAGAGCTATGGAGTGAACGGACTCGTTGACTATATGCAAGTACGATATGCCAATGCTGACAACTATGGTCGTGTAACCGATACTCCAGATGCTGCGTACAAGGCTATCGGTGCTAACAAAACCAAGATGGAAGCCTGTGTGACCAGTGGGGAAGGAGGGAAACTTCTCGCAGAAGATATAAAAATCGCTCAAGCGAATGGCATATCCGCATCTCCTACTTGGCTCATCAACAATACGATTCAGACCGGTGGAATCGAAGCGGCAGCGATCGTCAACGAGTTCTGTGCCGCGAATAAGGATCTCGCTGGTTGTAAAGTTGCCATGAAATCAGAAACGCCACAAC
>JAQTWO010000028.1 GCA_028689245.1 Candidatus Altimarinota bacterium
ATTTTTTCGTCCGATAACCTTGACATTGCGGACACTTTTTAATCATAGAAAATAAAAAATAACGAATAAACAGCACTATAATGCCATTTATTCGTTATTTTAGCAACACGTTTTGACTATTAACTCTCAAATTCACAATCGCTTCAACAGCAGAGATGGACTCTTTGATAGAATTTCGATAATCAGGATTTTTTCTATCTGAAAGCATTTTTAACGCGGTTTGAATGTGCCCGCGTGCTCATACAAAAGGAGAAAGGATTTCTAAAGATTTTTCAATAGATTGTATTTCTAATTCATCTGTAATTGGTGTTATGAGTCCATCAATAAACTGATACTGAAATTTATGTTCAGAAAATATAGGATTGAATATTTGTTGGAAACCTGGATGATGAACAATAACAAATTCCAATAATCAACACACGACGGAAATTGTATCATTTAGAATTTTATCTTTTATGAAAACCATGACTCTACTAGAATTGAAATATTCTCAATTTCTAACATAAAACTCATCTATTGGTTCATAAAAATAATTTATAATTATGAGCTCAAGCAATTGGTCCTGTCTAGAAAATATTCCACTGAATTGTGACCAAATATGGTTTCTTAGTGATCTATCTAAATCTTTGATTTGAAGAGATTTCTCTACCTCAAAACCATTTCTTACTCAAAAATCAGACATAAATTTATTTAGTTAAAAACAAGGTCCCCACTCTTTCGAATGGGGACCTTTAAAATACTATTTCTCTTCAACTTCAGCATCTACCGTTCCATCATCTTCTTTCTTGTTGTTGTCTTTTACGTTCACTCCTTCTTCCGTCTCGGGAGTTCCACCCTTGGCGTAGATTTCCTGTCCGATTTTCATCATAACTTCGTTGAGTGGATTCATGGCAGCATCGATGGATTCCTTGGAAGCGTCGGCAGTAGCGAGAACTTTCTTGAGCTCTTCAATCTTGGCAGTCGCTTCGGTTCCGAGTGCGGCATCGAATTTCCCTTCGTTGTCTTTCATGGTTTTCTCGGCTTGGTACACGGCAGAATCTGCGTGGTTACGAGCATCGATAGATTCTTTCTTTTTTTTGTCGGCTTCTCGGTTCGCTTCGGCTTCTTTTACGAGTCGGTCGACTTCCTTGTCGTCCATTCCGGTAGAACCTTGGATGGTAATCTTCTGTTCTTTTCCGGTTCCCTTATCCTTGGCAGTAACATGGAGTACTCCTGATGCATCGATATCGAAAGTAACTTCGATTTGTGGAACTCCGCGTGGAGCCTGAGCGATTCCAGAGAGGACAAATCGTCCGAGGTCTTTATTGTCGCTCGCCATTTCACGCTCTCCTTGGAGAACATGGATTTCTACAGAGTCTTGGCTGTCCATAGCCGTTGAATATACTTGAGATTTACTGGTTGGGATTGTTGTATTTCGTTCAATCATCCGAGTCATAACTCCTCCGAGCGTCTCGATTCCGAGAGAAAGTGGAGTAACATCGAGCAAGAGAACGTCTTTGACATCTCCTTGGATAATACCAGCCTGGATAGCTGCTCCGAGAGCAACTGCTTCGTCTGGATTTACAGATGCATTTGGTTTCTTACCGAAGAATGCTTCTACTTTGGAAAGTACGAGTGGTACACGAGTCGAACCTCCGACGAGAATTACTTCGTCAATTTGTCCGATACTCACTCCAGCATCTTTCAATACTTTTCGGCATGGTTCGATAGAACGCTCGATGAGATCTCCGATAAGTTCTTCGAATTTTGTACGAGTAAGTGTTACATTTAAGTTGCTTGGAACTCCGTCGTTCATCGCGATAAACGGTTGATTGATTTCGGTAGAAGTCGCGCTCGAAAGTTCGATTTTCGCTTGTTCTGCAGCACTTCGTACTCGTTGTACGGCACTAGCGTCTTTACGAAGGTCGATTCCTTCTTTCGCTTGGAATTCTGCCATTACCCATTCGAAAATACGTTGGTCGAAGTCGTCTCCTCCGAGGTGAGTATCACCGTTGGTTGCGAGTACTTCGAATGTTCCCTCCGATCCAATTTCGAGGATGGAGATATCGAATGTTCCTCCTCCGAAGTCGTAAACTGCGACTTTTTCATCTTTCTTTCGATCGATACCATAGGCAAGAGCTGCAGCAGTTGGTTCATTGACGATTCGTTTTACATCGAGTCCGGCAATCTTACCAGCATTGATAGTCGCCTGACGTTCTGAGTCATTGAAGTATGCAGGAACGGTAATAACCGCTTCTGTAACAGTCGTTCCGAGGAATTTCTCGGCATCAGATTTAAGTTTTTCGAGGACTTTCGCAGAGATTTCCTCTGGTCGAACTCCTTTTCCGTCCCATTCTATGAGACATCCTCCATCTGGACCTTCGGTTACTTTGAAGGAGATATTCTTGAGTTCCTCCGTAACTTCCGAGAATTTGCGTCCAATGAAACGCTTCGCGCTATAAATAGTCTGGGCAGGGTTTACGACTGCCTGACGTTTTGCGGGCATCCCGACGATAGTCTCTCCTTTTTTATTGGCTACAATAGACGGAGTAGTCCGACCTCCTTCGGAATTAGGAATAACTTTCGCCTGACCTCCTTCCATGAATGCCACACACGAATTGGTGGTCCCAAGGTCGATACCGATAATCTTTGACATAGGTGTAATAGATAAATGATAAATTAAGAACGTAGAGACATGGTATACCACATCTCTAAACACCCCTATATTATCGAAAAAAATTCTCCTGTCAAAACTTTTTAGCACATTTTGTATTTAGGTGCTAGTTCGTATATCTTAGCAGTGATTGGAAAAATCCAAACAAGAGAAGATACGACGTCAAAATATTATTTTTTGACAATATCCTCCTTTTCCATAGAATGCACACACTTTATTATTTATACAGGAGATCCATCATGATTGTATACACTATCAAGAACGATTCCGAGTCAAATGAGAAGCTCATCCTTCGATACAAGAAGATGTTCTTCCAGACTCGTGTAGCCAATAAGCTCCGAAATGGACGATACGCAACACGAGCCCTTTCATCCCGAAAGATTCGAGAAAAGGCAATTATTCGCCAAGTGTACCGCGATATCAACGAAAAAGCACGAGCGTAAAAGTTCATGTGAAAAATCCCATCCATCAAAAGTGGATGGGATTTTTTTTGTAAAAAAACGAATTATATGCTAGACTGAGATTAAATATAGAGAATACTCCTTTTTCCAGAAACTATGATCTCCCAAAAAATACGAAACAACGCTTCTATATCGTACTTCTTTCTCGGATGGCTTTTTTTGCTCGCGAAAAATAATCCAAACTTTTCAGATGTATTTATCAAACAGCATGCAAAGGCTGCAACAAAAGTACATGTATTTTTTTTCGTGTCCTACTTCCTCTATTCGCATTTCCTGAGTGGATTTTTTGGATATGTACTTCCGATCGTGCAGATCACCATAGATCACTGCATTCAAATAGCGTTGTTCTCATTTCTGACGCTCTTTATTATCCAGGGAGTATATAAAGGACAAAAAGGTGAGTCAAGAGAAATAGGGGATTCTTCCGATGTTTTTTCTTTTTCTGGAAATATTCTTCGTCTCGATGAAACTTCCGAGGGACAGAAAGCCATATACTTCTTGTCATATATACCGTTTCTCGGTATGATAATCGCGAAAAAACACCCACATGCCATCACAACGAGTGGGGCTCGGATATCATCGATTTTTTGATTTTTTTACTTGCTCGTATTTGTGAATAGAGGTTTTGATTCTCTCTCTATGATGCTATTGTTTATGGGAGTGTTGTTTCTTGTCTATCTGGCTGCGGGTCTTTTTATAAAAAACTCGTACTTTATCCCGCATGTATTTGAAAAAATCCCGTCAATAGCCCTTATATATGAGATTATCCGATCGACTCCCACCTATTTCATGAACCTCGCAGGAGTGGCATTTGGAAAAACGAAAACCCTGCAGTTCGCTGAGCATCTTGCAAATACTAGAACCAGAGATATATATTTTCGAACTTCGCTGGAATGATATTTTACGGATGCACACATTGCCTTCTCGTCTCTATGGATATTTATCCCGTTTTGTAATGTCATTTTCATTCCGAAACTCTTTATGAGTCGGCAGACCCGATATGTTCTTGCTATAGGACAGGGGCTCGTGCTTACTGTTCTCGCAGGAGTTATCGGATATTTTTATGGATTTGCCTCTCCATTTGAGCTTTTTTTGCTCTTTCCTATCTTTTATGGAATCGCTGAATTTGAAACCAATGTTTTTGTCCGGATTCCTGGTGTCTATGAAATATATGCAATACTCAATACACTTACCTTTGGAATCCTCAATAATACAAAAAGAATGCAGGACATACAAAAAAAAGAGACGACCGTAAGTTATAAGGTAGAATAATATATATACTATTGTCAATAAGCTTTTTTTGACGGGAGAAAAAAAATAGGGTACTATGTTTTCGTAAAAACACATATCATATCTTTATACAAAAACACATATCATGACAATACAAACAACCGTACAAACAGAAACCTCTCTTGATATTCTCGCTCTTCTCGAACGAGAGCTGGATACTCAGGCTCTTGAAACGGTCGATTTACCCATAGAAGAGGCGGCAGGTATACCTCTCGATATGCTTCCGACTGAAATTTCCGCAACATCTCATGAATCCTTGCTGACTCGTTTTCGGCGAGCAACTGTTCCAAAAATTCAGTTTACTCTTTACTATCTTGGGATATCGACCGTTGTCTTCGTTGTCCTCCTTGCGAGTACGAATTGGAATTCTTATTCCACTCTCCTTTCCGCGTATTTCAATCCTCAAAGTCTCACTGACTCAAAGAATGATATCATTTCTGCACTCGATAAATCGCGCGTTATGGTATATGCTGAAAATATCACGGATACAAAATCCAATGAGGAGGAGCAATCCAATATAAAAAAGAAACTTGAGGAAAACAATACCACGATTCGCGAGGATCGTCTCTCTCCAAAACATCTCGTTACCGGTGCTGCACAAGTAAATATCGATCTGGATATTACCCCGTATGACAATCGTATTATTATCCCGAAAATTGGGAAAAACATACCTCTCGTGGATGTTAGACTCGATGCAGGATTTGATTTTGATCATATTGAAAACATCTTCATGCAGGAACTTGAGAAATGAGTGGTTCGTTATCCTGGGACTGCTAAGCCGGGAGAAAATGGAAATACGTTTATCTTCGGTCATAGCTCGAATTACCCTTGGGTAAAAGGGGAATACAACAGTGTTTTTGCGCTTTTGGACGAACTCTCTTTTGGGGATGAGATTATCGTATACTATAACCAAAAAAAGTTCACCTACATCATCCGGGAAAAGAAAGTCATAAAGCCCGGAAATGTAAAGATTCTCGATCGGGACGAATGAAAAAAAGAACTTTCCCTCATGACATGTTGGCCAATCGGAACTACGTTGAACCGCCTGATCGTATTCGCAGAACTTCAGGAAGAAAAATAGTTTCGAGAACTCAGGAAATGCAAAATCCAACAATAGTGTCCTTATTTCCCACTACCCATTCCTATGTTTCCCACTGTATATACCTTTCAATATAATCCAGAGAATCTTCATTCTTTTTCTTATATTTTCAGCATGGATCATATATGAATACCTCTTATCATTCTCGGAAGTCTTGCGATATATGGGTATCTATATTTCCTTGCGCCACACGTCTATAGCTTCTTTTTGGAAAAGTCTCAAAATCAAGAAAAAGAGGCGAAGCGTAATGTTATCAAAGAACTTATTCTCATGAAGGAGATTCAGGGGGAGCTCGAAAAAGAAATCGAACAATCGCTCTTGAATATCACACTCCAAGGCAAAGGCGTGTAGCAACAAAAACCTCTCCAATGTTGGAGAGGTTTTTCAAAGCATGACCGCAAGGTGCATGGTGCTTCTGTTGAAGTGAAGATTATCGGGCACAGCGGAAACCGACATTCCGATTAATGGCCGTTGAAGGCCACTCCAAATTGATTGTAAAGATTCCAACGTACAGTCCATCACCTCCACTACCACCACGAAGAAATACATTATTTGACGTCCCCCATGAATAAATACGCCCTATTCCATTATTTGCATTGAGATTCGGAGTCTGTGGTCCGATATTTGAGTAGGTATACCTATTTATATAATTACAAATTCCTGCTATGGCTCAATCGGGTGTCGAGCCAGCAGAAAAGGCAAACCAATTACTCCCATTACACGCATTCGATACCCAAGAATTTGCATCATTAAACATACTTCCATCAATCGTATTTCCTTTATTCACATGACTCCAGACATTTCCTGCTATATCCCAGACGATCTTTCCATTGCTGAGTTTATGTTGTCTTTTTGAGTCACAGTCGATTCCTTTGTTTGCTCAGAATTTGGTCGTGTCAGTAGAGAGAGGTTTTGCGGCATAGGTTCGAGAACCGCTTCCGTAAAAAGTATCAACAGTTTTGCATCCGAGACTTGTGGAAGAATTTGTTTCACTCGTAATCCCCCTGTATATCCCCCCACTTCCGACAATCCCCGTACTCCAGTTGTCTCCCTGTGCCTCGATATCTCTCGCAATCGTCATCCACTCATTGTTGGTGATGAGATGATATCCTGTTCAGAGAGATTTACAGGCTGCTATTGCTTCAGTTTGTGTAATGTTCGCAATAGGAAATTTACCTGGAATAGAAGCAGGAATTTTTGTCGATGTGTACTTTACTGTATTCCAATTGGTCATAGATGATGTATTCTCTGCCGGGGGTGTCGGTGTACAAAGTATGGCACCACTGCTGTTACAACTATTCGGCACATCCGCATCACCGTATGTCATAGCATACTTACTCACACAGAACCCCGGTTGATTGAACTCCTTGTTTCCGGGAACCGGAACAAATCCACTTGGACAGGTACTTGGAGCATTGAATCCGTTTCATCCGTTGTTCATGGATAGCTGAAGAGCCGTAGCAAGAATACTTCCCGTACTGGTCGGTAAGATGGAATCAGACTTCGAGAAATAGGAAGCAAGTGGTCAGATAGCAGTTCCAGCGAGAGTTCCTGAGAAGTTCTGAATGTCGAGTGTGGTGTTGGTTGTGATAAGCTCTTGGAGGGGTTGGTTCTGGTATGACCCAGATGTGGCAAGGAGAGCTCAAAGAGCATATCCTTTCATCGCAGGAGTACGTGTTTCGTATCCGGCAAATGCCGTATCGATGAATACGTTTCCCTTGTCTCCTCCGAGAGTATTTCAATCCCTCATCCCTCGCCTCTCTCCTTCGGAGGAGAGAGGAACAAATGCAGTAGTACTCGCATCTTCCAACAATGCAAGAACTTGATATCTTGTATTTGCTCCATTGGTAACATACGTATAGTACTTCTTATCGAGAGGGTCCTGAGTCGTACTCATCTTTATAACAGAGAGAACATTACTTCCTACTACTCACTGATATCCTATGATACTTCCTCCGGAAGCCGTGAGAGTAAGGAGTCCTCCTCCGACCGGAGATTCCGGAGGAACGACACTTCCATTACGTACAAGGAGCATCTCAAGTCCCTTGGTTATATTAGTGAGATCCGATACACGAGAACTATCTCTTGCCGAACTCTGAAAACCTCCGAGATTCACAAATGCTATGGTTCAGAGGATGACGAGGATCGTTATGACGACGATGAGTTCGATGAGGGTGAAACCGAGGTGTTTTTTCTCGAAAAAATTTCCCATTTTTCCTTGCTCTTTACGTAGCAATCGAGGATAACAAGAGTGATGACCTGTACTCGTGCAATCTTGGAAAGACTGGGGAGAGCTCGGGAGATTACGATAAGTGGTATTTTTTCGGTGTTCCATAGAAGTAAGGGGAGAGTGGTATATACGGCAGAAGTATAACAAAAAGAGTGATGGAACGCAAGAGATTTTTCCTAGAGCGTCACTTTCCATTCCTGAGTTTTTCCCATTTGACATCACATTTCTCTATAATTTCCATAAACAACTTGGGAAAATTTTGTCAGATTTATCTTTTCCGTATCCAAGAGGTCCCTGAGGAGAGTCGTTTCTGTCTCTGTATCATTGATGTCTACGGTTGATATGACTCCTGAATTGATTGCAGCAAAGATGGTTTTTATATGTCACGGTTCCCGTGGCGGTGGGATAAAACAGACAGAATCACGTTTGGATTTGTAGTCTTTTGTAGAGTATGCCAGATTTCTGATATTTACACCGATAGTAATAGGAACAGAATCAAAAGGTACGATGAAACAGTTTTCTTTTTCATCGAAATATCCGAGTCGTTCGTAGAGCTCCCGAATAATCTGTACCTCCTCTCGAAGTGTACAATTCATTATGTGCACCTTTCGTTTTTCTGTAAGAGCCTTCTCTAATATATCTTGAAAGAGCTCCAGTTCTTTTTCTCCCGGATAGACATCGTTCCAGAGTTTGTAGTCTTTCTTGTACTCCACCCGATCATTCCGAAAGCCTTTAAGGAGCTCTGCGAGATCGACAACAATGGGTGACAAAACACGGGTCGCAATCTGAAAAAGATACTGATTATCGAGTGGATCAGTATCGGGAATGAGGGTGATGGAGCGGGAAAGGACTTGTTTCATAGGGAATGATAAAAATTAAACTTCTTTCTTCGATTTCTTATTTCCTGTCTCTCTCCGCTTCTCCGCTTTTGCTCCACTCTCTGTGCTCGTTCATTTTCTTGAGAGATCCAAAAATAGAAGAGGTCGTTCTCTGGATCAAGAAACTCGCAGGGAGTATATAGAAAAATAATATCCGTGCAAATATTCTGTCATACTTTTCCTGAAATTATGACTTCCAGGAAAATCTACCCGTGGTGATACCCGGTATTCTTTCGAATCTGTTCGGCTCTGTAGAGTTGTTCTAGGAGCACGAGAAAAGCCAGAGAATGGGGAAACGTCATTGGGGAAAAAGAGATTCTTTTGTGGATGAAAGGGGCAAGAATCGATTCGTCTATTCCATATGCGCCTCATATAAGGAAAATAATATTTGGGTGGGTTATTTTCGATTTTTCGATCATTTCGGAGAGTGCTTCGGTCGAGATGACTTCGGATCATATGTCGCAATAGATGACAATTCATTTTTGCTTGGTCAAAAGTTCCAGAATCCGTCCGCTCTCTTTCTGACGGATGAAAGCTGGATTTTCGGATTTTTCCGGTTTGACGTATTTGACTTCGATTATTCCTTTCAGACGATGGAGATATTCTTGAATCGGCTCCCGGAAGTGCGCAAAGGAATCTGAGACAGAGATGACGAAAATCATAAGAACGACAGGTTAAATATCTATTGCTTCTGGAAAATGCTGATTATCATGTCACTGTGACATGTCTGTATACTCCGGGAATAATCTTTCTTTTCTCAAAAGTTCTCCCCGTTTCTGGCTCGAAATTCTCAGGAGTGCATTCGATATAATTCTCAGTCCATCCGATCCCTTTCCCTTCGACCAGGACATGGAAACACTTTCCGTCATTGGCTCGGAGAAACCCTTGTTTTATTCGCTCCCCTTCGTTCAGGAGGGTATTCAGGCGATCGGTTTTTATCTTCTCGTCCACTTGGTTCGGGAACTTTCCGGCTGGGACGGAGTAATGGTCGTGGTGGGCGGAAAAAGGGAAAGCGTGAAGTTGGGTGATCCCGTACGCTCGGACGAGTTCCAGAGTGTCCCGGAAATCCGCATCGGTTTCGCCAGGAAATCCGACGATGAGATCCGCTCCGACATTGATCTGTACCTCGTCTTCCCGCTTCAATGACCGGAGATCTCCGAGTACTTGTAAGAGTTTCGCTCGGTCATAGTGGCGATTCATGGAGCGGAGAATATTCTCGGATCCGGATTGGATCGAGAGATGCACATAAGCACTCACTCGTGGCTTCCGGAAGAGCTCTAAAAGTCTATCGTCGACAAATTCGACACCGAGGCTCGACACCCGGAGACGTTCGATGGTGGTTTTCTCGAGGATTTCCGCAAGGAGTTCAGGGAAACGGCTCTTGTCGACATTCTCAGAACTATCCGCTCCCCAGGCTCCGAGATTGGTCCCGGTGAGCACCACTTCTTTTCCGCCCGATGCGACAAAGTCACGGATTTCCGCGATGATATCCTCGCTTGGACGCGATTTGTGCCGTCCGCGAGCCTGGACTGTCAGACAAAACGTGCAGAAATTATCGCACCCGGTCTGGATCACGATGAATTTCTTGGTATGGAGCCCGGTTCCGAGAATAGCCGCTTTTTGGAGACGGGATTTGAGATCTGACCCCCCTTCGTCCAAAAGCCCTCACCCCCGACCCCTCTCCTTCGAAGGAGAGGGGAGTCTTCATTGTTCCCCTTCTCCTACAAAAAGAGAGGGGGCTAGGGGATGAGGTGGATCTTCCGGCAACAGCTCAATCTTGTCACGAAAATCTACCAGTTCCGGATAGATAGTGTAGAAATCCTTATCAATATTTCCTTCTTTGAGCGACCCGCATCCTGACAGATAGAGCTTCTCGCCGTCTTTCAGGGTTTTGAGCTTCTGTTTCGCGAAACGCACCCACTTGGATTTCGCCTTGTCGGTCACGACGCAAGAGCTGATAAAAACACCTTGTTTACCTTCCAAAAGAGGACTCTCTGCCCAGCGATCCGTGAAGTATTTGTTGGTCTTACAACCGAAGATTTTGTATTCCATGTATGATATTGATAATGTCGAGATAAAATCTTAAACGAAGTGATGGGTTTTTAGGAGACAGAGTATAGAGAAAGTGAGAAAAAAGGCAATAAAAAAGAGATTTGCGAATCTCTTTTTTATTGTTTACCGTTTCCTATGATATTTCAACTATTTTTCTTCTCACTAAACGAACTTGCATAAATGTTTTGACATTGAATGTGTTTATAAACATGTCTGGTACACTTTCTCTCAATGGCTTGTCGATAGAATCGGTATTCGTGCATAAAATTGCATTACAATCACCGGATCACTTAAGGTTTCGCGTCCAATATCATGCATTGGCTCATTTGAATTCAAGCTTTCTTCCCGATGGTGTATCGGAAGCCTTTATAAATCCGGTAAAATTACATCCTTCAGGTAGATTGCTTGGAGCATTCTTTGTGATCCATTCTGCCTGAGAAAAACTCATTACATCTGCTAATCTGCCGATTTTTCGTGTTTCACGAATCATGGCAGGAACAGTGAAAAGCTGAGTTCCATCTGGCAACTCTCGAATATCTCATTCTGGATTTACTTTTATTTTCATGCATGTCTTTTCGGCATCTTCCAATGTTGTTATATTCCATCCCGTTGAATCGATGTGGAGATTTTCGCTATCAAAATAACATTCTGGAGACTCTATATCATCATTTGCTTCTATAGCACAGAGTTTCGCAATATCACTTTCGTTTACATTTTGTCTTGTATGATGATTCAATGGCAATGGTCCTGATGTCAGATAGGCAATTTCCGCTACATCCTTTAGTTCTTCGGAGGTTGGTTCGGTATCTTCTGTAGTGCATTGAATACACCCCAAAACACGAAGCATTTGTTTTTCAAATCTCTCAAAATTTAGGAAAATTTTATATATCCACTGTTTGTAAGAAGATATATTGTATACACCAGGATTATCTTTGAAAAGTAGTGCCTTGAGAGGATTCTTAGAAAGAAGAAGTTGATTTTCAGCTTTACTTTCTGGTAATATATAGGTATTCACTATTTGAATAAAATCCAATATGGATTTCTGTATTTCTGGGGATAATTTTGGAAACTTCTCAAAGAATCCACTGAAAATCTTGATTTCATTCGGTTTAAATTCCAAGCCTTTGAATCCAATAAGCGTATTTAGTAATGCTGGAGGTATATTTGACAGTCCTTCTGGTAAATCGGATAATGATAGAGATTTGTTCATAACCTCAGCGACACTAGCTCGTCACTTTTTTTGTGCAAGAGTTCAAGCATCTGCTATTTCCGCCAAAACCACTCTTCACTCTTCTTCTCTAAGGTCACTCTGTTCTCCTGACATGGTAATGTGAATTAAAAAGTAAATATATCATCTTGAGTATATTACAAAAACAATATTTTACAACAAATGCACTTGATTTATTTTTTATTTCCAATACAAGAGATATTGTTATGATGTAAATCATCCTCCAAAATATGGAAATACGCTCTGAGAATTCCCGATTTGTCACGGTTCAAGAAATCCTTCCTGATATACGAAAAGGGGGCATTCAATTAGATGTCAGAAAAACTATAAAAATACATGGTACTCACTGTCCCGAGTGTCAAAACGTGTTGCGAGATACTCGCAAGAGGATATTTCTTTTATCACTTCCAGCTACGCCAGTGCGAGTATATAGTGCGAAAACTAGAACTTCATTTATGATTCTGGAACAAGATAGGAGTACTGCAACCATTTGTTCCCTTGGCTCTCGGCAACATCAATGAGATATCCAAGATGATGCTTTTAAGGGTTGTCAGATAATCCCAGGCAAGGCACCATTTCGCAATAAGTGCCCATTTAATGGGTTTACTGAAATTAAAATTTCAGGGGATACTATTTGGACTCAATTGAAAAAATTTTTTCGGGAAATGCGGGAGTGAAAAATGGAATAATCCCCCCCGGATTTATTTATTTTTCATTCAATAAAAAACACACAGTAAAAAGACCCAGCTTGGTAGCGGGTCTTCTTGAGTGTCTGGTCTCCGATGAGTCCATTCCGTGAAAGGCGCTAGAGGCCTAAAAAGTTGGAAGGATCATGGTAGAAAGGGTGCCGTAATCGCAGGCGACATATTTGCAGTATTTGTGCAAATACGACTTACCCTCCTTGGGGAGACTTGATTATAGAGGCATTTTCGCCTTTCCTCTTGGTGTATTGTTATTTTTGTAAGAAGAGGAATATAACCACAGCTCGAAGGATTGTTTTCGAATCATGGTTATACTCCTCTTCCCTGATTTTTGCGAGCCTCTATCTACAGGAGAGTCGAAGCGTTTGTATTTTTATTTGAAAAATTTTGTTGGAGGCGTTTAGGGTGATTAGATCTAAAGCCGTTCTAGGAGAGTAAGATTTGTTAATGAGCTTCAAGGGGAAGTATTTGTTCTCTGCCTTGAGTACATAACTATGATATCCGAAAATGAGATATATTGCGAAAGAACAGATATTGCTATTTTATGTATTTATAGCTTTAAATAAATAATGGTCATAGAAACCTTTATCCGAAGGGAAAACTATTTTTCATAAAAAATATTTTTATTTTTTGGAATAATCGGCTTTTTTACAACTTTCACACAATGATGAACAAAAAAATAATTCTATTTAAACTTGATTAAATACAGGAAATTCGTATATTAAACTGCATATTTACGCCTAAAAAACTTTTAACATATGTCCATTATCGAACAAATACTACTAGATATTGTGGTTGGAGCATTTCCCGCCCTCACCACCGCACCGTCTCCTTTTGAATGAGAGGGGAGATTCCCCACAATCTCTCTCGATGTTCCACCGAAAAAGGAACTGGGCGACTTCGCTTTCAATGTGTTTCCATATGCGAAGATAACCAAACTGGCACCACCTGTGATCGCCGAAAAAATCGCCGAAGGACTCCGAAATCATCCGAAGTATTTCAAAGATGTGTCCATTATGGGTGGATACGTGAACTTCTTCCTCACGAACACTTCTTGGATGGATATGTTCGATGCCCTCTCTGTCGTGGAAAAACTTGCGAAGAACGAAACGGTCGTGGTGGATTATATCGGACTCAATGTTGGAAAGCCGTTTCATATCGGACACCTCTGTACCCCATCCATAGGACAAGCAGTGGTAAATATCCATAGATATCTCGGATACAAAGTCATCGGGGATAATCACCTCGGGGATTGGGGCGGTCTCTTCGGCAAACTCATTGCTGGATATAGAAAATACGGGGATCCCCAGAAGCTTAAAGAAGATGCCATAGAACATCTCTTAGAAATATACATCAAAATCACTGC
>JAQTWO010000029.1 GCA_028689245.1 Candidatus Altimarinota bacterium
CGATTTTCCAGAAACTTCCCAAACTTTCATTCCGAAAAGAGATTATTTTTATATCGTTACTATATATGTATGTCCAATAAAAGAAACTTGAACGAATGGCTACTTGATCAAGTAAATAAGAGAGAAGAAGAGATACGTGATAAAGAAGATGAACTTACGAAGAAAAATGAATCGATTACGTGGATAAAATGGACAGCCTCCATATCCATGATAGTTGTTTTGGTAGGATTTTATTTCATATCACAGTGGAAAGCGTGAAATACTCCCTGAAGAGTGGATATTTCTTGATCTGTTAAGAAGGAAGCGATCAAAAACTCTCCGTCTCAGAATGCTCAATCACTCGATTTTACACGAGTATTGGAGAAACAATCGGTAGGCGGTAATTATTCCCATATCTGGGGAAAGGAAAATGTAGAGATTACACCACAAAAAGAACTGAAAATATTCTTTCCACAGGGGAGTTTTAGTCCTTCCTCGGAACCGAGATGATGAGCGGGATTTATTTATAAACTTGATCGGGGATTTGAAACTGCCAAGCTTTCCTATAAACTGAAATTCGATAAGGGATTCGACTTTGTAAAGTGAGGAAAACTTCCTGGATTCTGTTCTCTTGACTGTCCTCGATGAGGTGCGGATGTCGGGAAAGGATTCTCGACGAGATTTATGTGGAGAAAAGACGGTGATCTTGAAGGATATCTCTATATACCGGGAAAGGAATGATCGTACGGAAAAAGTTTCTGAAGAGGGGCTTTTCGCTTTGAGCCAGCTAGATATTACAAGATTGAACAAGAACTCAAGCTCAATACTCCTGGGAAAAATGATGGACTGCTCGTGATAAATATAGATGAGAAAGAAGTATTTCGAGATAATACTGTAAAATTCCGAGAATGAAGCGAGACACAAATAGACTCTGTCATATTTTCTACATTTTTCTGAGGATCCGATGGAAGTTTTGCAGCCACAAAAGACATGTATATGTATTTTAAAGATTTTACTATTATGCATGATTAATAAAAAGACCAAGCCGAGGCTTGGTCTTTTGTTAGGTTGTGCTAGATGGCATCAAAAATTTGCCGTAAAGTAAATCTTGATGCGTTCTATAGTTGTTGATACGCTGGAGGTGTGTAGCATGAGTGCAGTCGGTTTGCCGATGATTTCTTCGCCACCGATTATAGGCTCATCCGGGTATATGGCGATGATACTTGTTTTCGTACCGCCAAATACCTCAGTACTTACTCCGGAGCGGTTATTTTTTAGGAGCTCCACTATTTTATATTTCCCTTTTTTGTATATGTCACTTCCAGGTGTGGTAAACCATACCGATTGTCCATCCTTCATAGTTGCGACCGTATCTTTTGGAAGAGCAGCTTCTATGTAGAGACGATCTTTCGGTCTGAGTTTGATTACAATTGCCCGTATATCCGGATCAACGGAATGTACATAGCAATCACACTTGGCGATAAATTCCGATCCTTTCATTTGTTTTTGCAATTCCCCCTTTTGTTTGTCATTTTTGCTGAAATTGTTTCCCCAGGTTTTGAGAAGGGTTTCCAATTCTACCTTTGATTGCCGTATTTGCTGCTCGATACTTGCTATGACCAAATCTTCCGCAGCAACCTTCTGTCTATCTACGAAAACAAGTGAAGATGATACAAAGCCTTCTTTCTCAAGTCCTATGCGGTTTTGTAAAAACGCATGAGACTCTTCGGATATGGCTTTTTTCTTTGTGAGTTCTATCTCCTTCCCTGCTATTTCATTTTGTAGAAGCAGAACCTTTTTCCTCGCTTCTTCCTCTTTGTCATCGAGAATCGTAAGACCACTCGTGATGCTGGGATCTATCACTCGCGCAAGCAGTTCTCCTTTTTTTACAAAGGTTCCTGGCTGGACGATATTCTCGATCACCCCCTTATTGGCAGGGATCTCTTGAACAATGATAGGTGTAGCGATTGCTCCGGTTTCGATATGGTCAAGTACCCTATAGTGGATAAATAATGCTATACATAACAGTAACATACCTACCATATATGCCCATGTTCCGGTAAATTTCCAAGAATTTTTTTTCTTATCTTTGGGTGAATGTAGTAACTCGGTGAGTCCATACTTGCCCAATATCTCGCCTATTTCAAGAGCATCATTTTTACCGTTCTTGATGTTCAGGAGTATTCCAAAGTCTATAGGAATACTTTTCCCCGTCACATAGAATATCATGAGTCCGTCTTCTTCACGTTTTATGAACGTGATTTCCGTCCCATAACCCCAGTATTTGTTGTCACAATCACTGATGTGATACTCAATGCATACATGGTAAGTTCCTTCGGGTGCATCTTCTAATCCCATGCCCCGACCACTTTCCGCAAGCCATTTGATTTTCAACTCTTGATAAGGCACCCCATCTTCATCGACGAGAAATATCCTTATCCACTCCACGTCTTGTATTTTCTCATGTGGTGAGATTTCAGGAAGACTATAGTTCATGATGAACTCCTTTTTTCTATGTTAATGATGTAATCATGACAACCAGTTCTTGGAAGTCAGGAATCCGAATAACCCCACTTTTTACTCCGACAAAAGTTATGATGAGCATTAAAATCCACAGTGACGCCATAATCTCCTTTGGAGCTTCTGGATTCTCTATTTTTGCATCCTGCCTTGTCCAACTTGATCGGGGCGAAACGAGAGCCCAGAGTTTGACAAAAACCAGAACGGTCTGTACATAATACAGAACGATCGGATAGAAAGCAGACCATTTTTGTCGTGTTGCCATACAGATTACAAAAGTCCAGAGAGACCGCGTACATACTATCCAACTCATATATACATAGAGATAATCAAATCCCCAGGCATGCATGAGAAAGACGGTAGATATGGGACCTGCCAATGGCGTCCAAAACAGGTGACGGTCAGTCCAATTCATGACATAGCGAGTAAAACCCAGTTTTTCCATCCCAAGGGCGAGAAGTCGAGGGTTATTGTTCAAGCTATTCCGACAGTACCTCACAGCGAGTGCAGGGAACTGAAAGATCCAAAAATTTGGAAGCCATTTTGTGGACCAAGGAATATCTTCGTGGCAGACCACGTAGAGATCCGGATTATACCGAACACTCCATCCCTCTTTAAAGAGATGATATATGGTACTTTTATCGTCGCCTGTTTTTGAATAAAAGGCTTGTTTTGGATAGAGAACGAATAGGCCAATAAATCTATACAAGAGATTTACGAGAAACAAGATACGATTGTCCTTAAAAGATATGACCTCCAATTTGGTGGTATGATTGATAAAATCCTCCGCTATACGATCCTGAAACTCCTTCATGAGAGCGATAGTTCCGATGACCATAGAACCACGACCCGTTAAAACATTCACGATCGCCTGCATGATAAAATCTCGCTGAGGCCCCTTTGTATACGAGATTTGTGCTATGGCTGAGGGGCTCTGAGAATCGAGCTTTACCACATTTCGAAGAGTGACCCCTCCTATCTTTTTTTTCAAAGACAAGGGTCGAACGGCTTCTTTTATAAAGCCATTACGGAGTTCTTTTGGTATCTCCGAATCTCCATCTACAAACCAAAATGCTACTTCTTCTGGTCTGCATCGTGGAGCATACTCTGGACGACCAATGACTTCAAAGAACTGTTTAAAAGCCCTTCTTTTGCCGTTGATCTGAGGGATGATGATGATTTTAAGTTTTTCACAGGAATATCTCCCTGTAATTTCTCTAATATCCTGTACATCAAACCATAGTTTCTCCGATGCTGTCTTTTTCTTGCTCCTTTTCGGAACTCTCACTACCTGCTTATTCAGTACTACTTCATTCGTCACGAGTATGACGAGCGTTGCAGTACCGCCATCTTTCGTAAAGTCTATCAAAGCCTCTATTTCGGATGGAAGAGTAGTGTTGATCATGGAACGATCCTGATTGAAAAGAAACATAGCAGCAAAAACTTCTTTCGCTACAAACCCTCCATTTGTTTTGGTGTCATTATTGCGTTCCTTTCTAAAGATGTACATCTTGTACTGTCCAAGGACAAAAATATACAAAAATACACACAGTCGAAATACAAAATAGAGACCAAAACCCCAGATGAGTACATCTGTTTGTCCATTCTCTACCAAGATTTCTCGAAAGTCTCGAGCCTTATTGAAGCTCAAATAAAAAACTTCCATAAGGAACGCTGTCATAGATATCTCCACATACCAGGGTATGTGTGATATTTCCGACTTCTCATTATTTAACATTTAGTCCTCCTTTGTGATAAAAAACGAAAAAAACGAGGTGTGTAATATACATATATTAACCAAAAAAGCAAACAGTAAATCGACATAGGGGTTATGCTAAAAGCGGGAAAATGCCCATTTATTGTTGAAAAGCGAGCAAGTCAAATATGTATATCTTCACAGAAAATCTTTTGCTTATTTCTGTCTATCGCGTATACTTGTCTCAAGATTTACTTATATTAACACATAATCTATCAATCTATGTGAGCTACCAATTATCACAACACTCATATGAGTGTTTCAGAAAGAGTAGTCATAGCGACTCATAATGCTGCTTTTGAGCTTGCTCAGAAACAACGTGCTTCTGCCATGTATATAGTGGATCAGAAACCTGGATTGTTTGGGGAGCTTTTTATGAAGTCAGTATGACTATTGCCTCCAGAAGAAAATCTTTTCTCTAATAGAGAAAGAATAGGTTCGGCAATTCTCGTTGATTTGTCTCCTGAGAAGAAGAAGACAGTGGTTTCTGGCTTTTCTTTTGGGAAATATTTTGAAGAAGAAGTATTAACAAAAGCAAAAAAACCACCTATTGGAGTCCCTTATGATATTGCAGTAGCTCGCAGAAAAGGTCCACAAATTTGGTCTTCTGAACCATAAAAATATATGTAAAAAAGACTTGTCATTTTGACAAGTCTTTTTTAGATTCACCCTTTTCTTCAAATGAAAGTTCTTTCTTGTTTAGGAACTTGATTGGTATTCGCTCAAAAGAATATCACCAGGGAAGGACGTATAGATGGCTTCGAATTCTTTTCTTTTCTGGGTAGAGTTGTGAGCTTCAACATCTATAAAGACGATGTATTCCTTACCATCTTCGTGAACTAAAAATGCTTGATCAGCACCCATTGCTTTAACTTTATCCGCGAAAGTTTGTAGTAGGGCATTTTTTCAATAATATCCCAATTTTTTGAGATGAATACTTTCGCGGTTTATCTCTATAAAATAGAGAGCATACGGTCTTCATTGATTGTTTAACTTCTCTATTACTTCATTATATGAAGTCGTATTAAAAAGTCCAGTAAGAGAGTCCAAATACATATCACGAGTTTGCGTATTTATTTCTTTCAATCTCTGACGAAAAGCTTCCATCATGGGTATTAGATTTTTCCAAATGATTTGATGGTAGGGGACTGTATGACCGGGTGGGGTATTATACATATCTGTTGGAGCTGTTATGTTCCAGTCAAAAATTATCTGGATGGGATTGTAGGGGAGTCCGTATCAAATACTATTATCATCAAAAGTTCTGTTAATTCGTCACCCATTGCCTTTTATCAGTTCACAATTTTCAGCAAGTTCTTTTTGGACAAACTTGTATTCAGGCAAGAGGCTTTCTAGTATAACAACAGCGATATTTATTCATTTATCTCCCATGAGGTTTAAGCTACTTTTTTCCGCGATACTCATGGTTGCTTCAATTGCTCTGATTTTCCTGACATAATCTTCTCGGACACAGTGTATTAACTCTGTGATAGATCGTGCATTTTGTATTGCGTCCAATGTCTCATGTCCGGCATTTCCGAGGGATAATTGTATCATGCTCTCGACTACAGGGAGCGATTTCGGGGTATTATTTACAACAAGTATTGGAGCGAGTTTTGCTACATTTTCCTCTCCACTGAGTAAAGGAGTTGCTGGCTTGGGTTCTTTGAATGATGATTGAATTGAGTTCTGTGGGTCTTTTGGTTGATATCTTTCTCATTTTGTACGTACTGATGAAGTAGGTACTTTGTTTCAAAATATACTATTATAAGCTTGTTTTACTATATCTACTACAGTTAAATAATACTGTATTTTTTTTAATGGTGTCTTAAATTGAGGGGTTTCATTGACGAATCGCCTATCGGTCATGATCGAATAAATTAGTGATAATGAGAAAATACATAAGCAGACGACATATTTCTGATGTACTTTTATGGTCGGAAGATTGTATCTAAAATACATATTTTAACCAAAAAAGCAATATTTTTATTCAAAGGACTTTTTTCTTGCGGTTTCTCCAGAATTGATCCGAATTCACCGTGTCACTGCGGTCTCGAATCTGGTCTTTAAATTCATTATGTATAACAAAAATCCCCAACGAAAATGGGAATTTTTGTTATACATCAGTATGATATTCAACCCAGCCGAAATTTGTTCATATATTATCCTCGTTTCAGATACACCTTCACGAAACTTGTCTTTAATTCCTGGGCTTGCTCGGAGAGAATATCGATTTTTCCAGACTCTGCAGAGCTTTTGAGCTTTTCGAGATCCGTGCGTATCTGCATGATTTCCGTATCATTCACTTCCATCTCGACCGCTTTGAGTTTCTCATCCGCTTCTTTGTAGGTATCAAATAGTAGGGGAGAGTCTTTCTTGTCTGCTGCATCGATGACTTTTTCCATGGAGTCATGAAAATCTACGAGTGCCACGGCGAGCATGGAGAATCCGTTTCGTTTCAGGATATCTTGAAATATAGGACGAACTTGTTCAAGTGCCTTGTGTGTCGCGATGAGATCCCCGGTATGTACCATCGTATCGAGAGCCAGGATGGTAGACTGGGCTTTCTCTACATCGTTTTCAAATTGGGTATCCCCTCGCAGTACATATGGGCGATATGTGGAATATTTTTGCTGAAACTGGGCAAAACTCGGGACGAGCAATGTATAATTCGATACGGTTTCGTCTCGTTTTTCTTTTCCAGAATAGAACAATGTTTGTTTGTAATATTGATTCATCATATTGTAATCCTCGATGAATATCTTCTTCGTGAAGAATACGCTCGCATACATTCCGGCAATAGGAGCTCCGATGAGAGCGATAATCATGAAAATTGTGAGTAATGGATTTGCCTTGGAAGTGCTATCGGTTCGTATTTTGAACAAACTATAGAGCGGACAAAATCCCATTATGCTTGTAACGAGCAAGATACCTGTAAAAGCATATCCGACGAATTGTAGAGCTCAGAATGTCCAGAAAAATGCCCCAATAAACAGTGTTTCGGCAAGGAGTAATCGGATGAACCGATCCATGAGTCAAAGATTTGTAAGGTTTTTCATAGAAGGTAAAAGTTATGAGATAGGAAGAAGAAAGAGGCGAGGCTATATTACCTCACCTATTCTTCTGATAATTATTGCTTATACCAACGAGAGTTTCCGTGTTGACCTTGTCCATTTCCCCCATGTCCTGTTCCTTGGTTTCTATTTAGTGATGGAGATATCTCAGGAAGTTTTACG
Organism: Candidatus Altimarinota bacterium; assembly: GCA_028689245.1. Lineage (GTDB taxonomy): Bacteria > Patescibacteriota > Gracilibacteria > BD1-5 > UBA2023 > UBA1545. The sequence continues at coordinate 7,492 of JAQTWO010000029.1, forward strand.
CCTTCTTTTTTCAGGGAGTCGGCAAGTTTGTATTGGAGCGACCCTCGGCTCGATAGTTCGGTGCCGGAAAGATATTTTGAAATATCAAGCGTTTGTGAATATTCACCACGGGTCAGTTCTCCCGAGAATCCACTGAGGTGGTTGTAGGATGCTCCTCCGATATTGAGAAACACTGCTTTTAGATCATCGTTATCGGTATTTTTGATAGTATTCGCGATATCGTCGATATCGAGCATCTCGATCTTGAGTCCGACTTCGAGAGCTTCTTTCGCTCATTTTTCCCCTTCGGCTTTGAGCGTATTAAATGTACTCTGGAGCGTTCCGTATCCGGTCGGGATAGGGAGAGCATATCGATCCAGAAGTGTTTTTACCGCATTCATATGTTGTTGCTCGGAAGCTGCGATTCTCTGGAAAGTTTCGATCTTGTAGAGAGAATAGAAGTAATTATATGCGTCCCGTGCGACCATTTCTTCGCTGTATCCATAGGAAAGTGCGAGTTTCTCTGCGTCCGAGAGGGGAGATGCGGGAATGCTTGCCAGCAATCCCGAGTGCGATTGAACCGAACCGGAATTATAATGGATCGCTTGCGTATTTTTACCGTTCATCATGTATCCGAATCCGTTGTAGCCTGTAGCGAATGTCACGAGGACAGAGGTAATGAGAAGTCATCCGACTACTATACCAGTAGTGATAAGAAAAGATTTTTTCATAAAGTGAAAAGTTAAAAAATATATCTTTGAAGGGAGAGTATTTCACCTTCTCACATCTTGATACGCAACTTTTTGGAAATTTTATTCAAAAAACTGAAAAAGCCTCTTCTTTCCTCCTTGTCCGAACCATGGGAAAATATGATCCGCTTCAAAAGAATCGCCTGATTTCATCTTCCCGAAAATCCTCACCTTTTCACCTATCTCTATTTTTACCAACTCTCAGTGAGAGGCAGTCGCGATATGTATTTTCCAGGTTTTCCCATCCAGATTCCGCAAGAGAATATTTCCCCCATCGAGAGACTGAATCGTTCCAGCAATCCGTCCATTTTCCGGTTCGTTCCAGGAGGACATTTTATAGACTGTATCGGAAAGGAATGGGATATTTTCCGCAAGATAGGTGTGCATAAGAGGTCCGACTCCGAGGAATCGAAAAACTCCGATTCCGAGGAGAACTATTCCCGGGAAGATTATAAAATTCCAGAGAATCGTATATCGGTATCCAGTCGTGGTTTTGCGGAAGGAAAAAACTCCGATGAATATGAAAGACAGGAAGAGAGTACTCCAAAAGAGACTTGGGAACAAAGACGGGATTATGCTGTCGGTACTGTATCGCCCCAGACGAAAGAGATCCGTTGCATCATTTAACAGAAAAAGTCCGAAAAATATGGCGACAAAGAGAATGCTTCCGATAATACTCCAGAGAATAATACGCGCCACTTGAAAATATATCCTCGGAATAGGACGGAGGTGTTCTTTTTGTATCTGAGAAAGAACGGCATCTTTTGCGGAAGTTGATTTCATCAAGAAACGGATTATTGATTACAGTGGAATTTTTCCAGAAGGGTTCGAAGCTGTTTCCGGGCACGATTGACGAGTGTGCTGACCGTCCCCGTCGGCATACGCAGTATATCGGAGATTTCCTCGTAGGAATACCCTTCTATACATCGGAGCATAATCGCTTCGCGGTATTCGCCCGAGAGATGGGAAATCGCACGTTGGACACAGTCTTTTATGTCTTTTTTCAAGAGGTCTTTCTCTGGAGAATTCCCATCAGTGATAGACTGAATAATGGCGGAATATGCTTCATCATCGATAGATGTATTTCACCCGTCTTTCCTGTTTTTCCGAAATTCGTCCACTGTCGTATTGTGAGCGATTCTATATATCCAGCTCGAGAAACTCCACTGCCCGTCGTATTCGTTTATATGTCTGTAAACCTTCAGGAATACCTCCTGCAGGATATTCTCCGCATCCTCGTAGGAATACCCCGAAATACCCATGATATAGCGAATGAGCTTCCCTTCGTACACATCGATAATCTCCCCGAAAGCATCGGGATTTCGGTTAATCTCCTGTATGAGCGAACGTATATCCATAAGTGAGTTGAATAAAAACTCCTGTTATTATATGAGAATACGGAAAATGCGAGAATTTTTATTCAGAATTATTCATAATAGATTGGAGACTCTCTCAAAACCGCTAAAGTTTTTTTACCTCCTCTGTGGCACTGAAATCGAAATTCAGCTTCCGTACCCCAAAGCTATTTCACTAAAAAACCGCCTTCCATTACAGAAAGCGGTTTCATGTTTTCGGATCGAAATCCGAAAAGTTCGATTTTATTAAAATTGGTGGGATTGGCGGGGCTCGAACCCGCGACCTTGGCCTTAAAAGGGCCCTGCTCTACCTACTGAGCTACAATCCCAAACGAGGGAATCTGACATCTCTCTTCTTGGAAATGCTGGCGTATTGTATAAAAAAACTCCCATTTGTCCAATCTTTTTTCATTTTTCGTCTTTTTCCTTTTGGAGTTTCCCTTTTTTCCCCTATAATCAGCAAAAATTTATATTCAAAATCTCATTCCCCCTCTCCTCCGAAGGAGAAGGGTCGGGGGTGAAGCGAAGAATGAAAGATCTGAATAAAGTTCATCCTTTGGCAGCTGAAATGAGTTTAGAATGCCGATATTTGTTCGTAATTTGTAATCTGTAACTTGTAATTTCCGAAATGCCTTCTATTATTGCTTTTGATCTCGAAACTACGGGGCTTGATCCCAAAAATGACGCCATTATAGAAATCGCCCTCGTGAAGTTCGACGAGACAGGGATACTGGAACGATATACTACTCTTATAAATCCAGGTTTTACACTCCCAGCTGAGGCTTTGAATATCACAGGAATTACTGATGAGGATCTGAAAGATGCTCCTTTTTTCTCGGATATTCGTCCAAAACTTCTGGAATTTCTCGCGGATGGGAGTCCACTTCTCGGGCACAATGTGGATTTCGATGTTTCTTTTTTTCGAGAGTATGGGGTAGATGTAGGATCGCGACCACTTCTAGATACCTTTCGGATTGCTGAATTCCTCTTCTCCGATGCCAAGAGTCTCAATCTTGGAAGTCTTCTGGAAAGCTTCGGGAAATCTTTTGAGAGTGCACATCGAGCACTTGCTGACACGGAGGCGACGGTCGTGCTTTTCGAGCATTGTATCGAGCACATGCGGAATATCAATGCGGAGGGGGTCACGATACTCTCCTATCTTGCTGCTGCGATCTGAACAGATAGTGCACTCTATTATGTCCTCAAGTACGCAGGTTTTCCTCGCAAAGATGTATCCCTAAATGACATTGAAACGCTCGTACTTTCTCATCGCAAATCTATTCCTGAACTTGCTTTCTTTCATGACGATAAACTCGATATTACATGGAAGGATATTTTGAAAAAAAGGGAAAATAATACAAAAAACTCCCCTCTACCTTTGGGAGAGGGGTCGGGGGTGAGGGCTATGGAAGGTGGGGATGAGGTGGAGAAGGGTGCGGTGGAGCTCGAAGAACGTCTTGAACAAGGGAAAATGCTTGATTTGACCACAAAAGCATTCCGCGAAAAAGAGCTGGTTCTTATCGAAGCACCAACGGGAGTCGGGAAGACATTCGCATATGGGATTCCATCAATCATCACTTCTATTCGGACCGGGAAATCGGTCTATATCTCCACCAACACCAAGACGCTCCAGGATCAGATTTTCGAGAAAGATATCCCTGCGATGCGTGAACTTTTTCGTGCTCAGGGAATTGAGGATTTTTCTGTGACCAAGATCAAGTGACGTTCCAATTATCTGAGTCTCTTTCTTTTTTTCGAGTATCTTGACGGGGATATTCGCGAGGAGATAGAATATATCGTTGTCGCGAAACTTCTTTTTTGGCTCCTTCGCACTGAGTATGGTGAACTTGATGAGTTGTCTTGGTATGGACAAGAATATTCGATCATTGACCGTCTTCGCTCCAATGATCGACGTGTTCTTATACCAGAAAATCCGTACCGCAAAGAAGAGTTTCTGTATCGAGTCCGTCAGGATGCGAAAACTGCGAATATCATCATTATCAATCACGCACTCCTGCTCTCTGAAACTACTGAGGATGCACCGTCCAAGATCCTCCCCGATATAAAATTACTCGTTATCGATGAGGTGCACAATCTTGAAGCAGTTGCGACCGATGCTCTCAAAAACTCCATCACGTTATCGGACATCGAGGGTGCGCTTTCTGGTATCGATCTCATTATAAAACGCCAAAGTCAGAAAGGAAAACCTATTGCGGAACCATTTGTGTTCCCAGATTTTCGCGATATAAGCGAATCCATCGTTCTCAATTTTCGTATGGTTTTTGATGTACTCTATCGATACCTCGCTTTCCGTGTGCCACAAAATGGAGACAATAAATACAATCAGACACTCGTGGAAGCAAATTTTTTCAAACAAGAGGGGGTTGTCGGAGTGGCTCGTATTCTCGATGCACTTGCGGACAGAATTCATGAGCTTATCGCTCATCTCTATGGGGCACCAGAAGCGCTCTTTGTTCAGATGGACCGTCCGATTGCCACTATCGAATGAGGACTTCGTACGCTTCAGACGATTTGTCGCGAGCAAGATAGGGAATATATCAAGATCATCACTGCAAAGGATGGGGAAGTGACTGCTTCCATTACACCGCTCCATGTCGGGAAGGTTCTCGACGACAAGCTCTATCATTCGCTTGATGCCTGCATAGCAACCAGTGCGACTCTTTCCGTGCATGGAGATTTTTCTTACATAGAAAAATCGCTTTCCATGCAGAGTTTTTCCAAATATATCCTCGCATCTGATTTCGATTATGCCTCTCAGGCACTTCTTTTTATCCCGTCCGATATCGGAGATATCAAAAGTACGGTGGATCGTGAACGGGTTCATGAATTTATCGGAGATATCCTCTCTATCGTTCAAGGGCGAACGCTTGGACTTTTTACTTCCTTCGCCAGTATCAAAGAGGTATTTCTTCAGATCAATCCTCGTCTCAAGAAAGAGGGGATTACACTCATGACCCAGGGGCTTTCTGGCGGTCGGCAACGTATGATCGAATATTTCCGACAGCATGCAGATTCTTCCGTGCTTTTTGGGACTGACAGTTTCTGGGAGGGGATAGATATTCCATGAAAGAATCTCGAAACGCTTATCATCTACAAATTCCCGTTTGCCGTTCCAACAGATCCGGTTTTTATTGCTCGATCCCGACTCTATCGCGATAGTTTCGCAGAATACTCTCTCCCCGCCATGATTATCAAACTTCGGCAGTGACTTGGGCGACTTATTCGCTCCAAGACCGATAAAGGGATTGTCATCCTGCTCGATCCTCGCATATCTTCAGGGTGGGGTAATAGGGTCAAGGAGGGATTTCCGGAAGGAATCAAGATCCGATCGGGAACGAAAGATGTTTTTCTTACGATGCTCAAAAAAAAGAAAATGTAAAGCATTTTTTTTGTAATTATTTAATAAGTGTGCTATTATGGTTCCTGTAAGTTTACTTTATTAGTTTTACTCCTATGGAAGAAACACAAAAAGCAGAGAAGGAACCGAATTACATAGAGTTGTCAAACGATTCCCAAAATACCGGAAATATATTCAACGAGCTCTCATGAGAGCTTGGCGATTTGGATTTCGCGGAAAAAGCGGCCTTGAAAGAGACTCAGAAGCAAGAGCCAATCGAGATTGTTTATATGATTATGAGCAAGCTTTTTATCTTGTGAGTTATCGCTACGATTATTGTCAGCATCGATGTGTTTGCTCGCACCTCTGAAGACAATAGCCTCTTTAGCAATCTTCCCATCTGTTCCTATCTTTCATTTGGAGTGGATGCGTATGACAATACGGATTGTAAAACGGTGACCATGATCGTTGCTGATAAGACTGCGGAGAAAGAAAAGATAGAGAAGAATATCGTAACGAATCTCATTATTTTAGTCCCTCGATTTCTCCAGTCCTTGGATATGACAAGCTCTCCAAAAGTACAATTCATTCAAGAACATACTGGGGATTCGAGAGTAGCTCTTTTGGATACGATGGACCGTTTTGTGGAATTGAAAAACAAGACCAATTATCAATGAGAAGATATAGAATGCAAGTCCATAAATACTGATGAGCAGGGGAAATTTTCCGTTTCTTGTCAGGTGTATGGGGGGGCTCTCATCGCTCCTCGTGGTATTAAAACAAAAACCTCTCGAGAGGTTGCATTGAGTTTCCTCGGGAGACTGAGCGATCCGAAAAGTGGCTTCCAAATTCTTTCATATCCAAAAGTTTTGGATATAGCGGAGTACAAGACTGGCACCGGCCTGTTGTTTGGCAAGGGCTTGTTCACCTGACAAAATCCCTCCAACACCAATCAATGGAATTTGACCTTGC
>JAQTWO010000030.1 GCA_028689245.1 Candidatus Altimarinota bacterium
AAGCATGCCCCTCCCAAAGCGCCTTGCGGCTTTACCCTTACGGGACTATGCGGTATTAATCCAGATTTCTCTGGGCTATCCCTCACTTTGGGGTAGGTACAAACTTGTTACTCACCCGTTTGCCACTAACGTGACTGACAACACGGAGGCGATAGATTAGAGAGCTTAGAGCTTAGTTATTAGAGCTTAGAAAGGAATATATTTTCAATACTGTTCGTGAATACGAACACCCATCTAAGTTCTAAGTTCTAAAACCTAAGTTCTTCTTTTCTACAAACTCTGTGCTGTCAATCACATCCGTTCGACTTGCATGTGTTAGGCGCACCGCTAGCGTTCATCCTGAGCTATGATCAAACTCTTTTAAACGTAGCTTAGATGATACTTGCGTATATCTAATTAATAGACCTTTTTTAGAGTGCATATCAAGGCACTTTATGTATCGTGGTTATTTACTTCCCCACTTGAAGTTTCATCTTCTTGTGGGTGGGATGTTAAGGAGCGGGTTTGTGCATTTTCCGTCGGTACCAGATACCTCCAGAAAACGTGCAGAGATTTATATGGAAAAATGCTTTAAAGTCAAAAGATTTTATTATTTTATACTGTCGTGCATTTTTTGACAAAAAAAAGTATATATACTATAATGCTTCGCGTATATCTTCTCAATATAATTTATGGCTCTCAATCTTAATGCTCTTAAGAATATTTCAAATACCACGATGGACACGGAAGTAACAAATAAAGACACTGGAACAATACCACCAGATACTCCACCATCATTACTTGACAATAGAGATGAGACGAGAGCATTGCCTACCACCGCGAGCATACCGAACGCAGGACCGAAGATTTCTCTCATGAGACTCAAACAGTCCAATGTTGATACAGTAGGGAAAAAATCAATAGAAACTCTTTCCATCCCCCAAATCCCTTCGGAAACAATCACGAATACATCATCCGATATGAAAATCGACAAAGAAAAAGAAATTATGGAGACCGCGACCGTAGACGAACCCTCGCATAAAGAATCAGAAAATACAGACATCGAAGCTGTATGAGAAAAATCCGCACCAGGAGTATCCGAGGCACATTCGCTCATAATAGATCCTGAAGCGGAGTACGCAAAAAACATGGCTGCTGCACAGGAAACTCCAAAAGAACTATTTCCAAACCTGCATATATCCCAGGTCATTGAGGAAGACCTAACAGATCCCGAAGTTGACATGGATATCGACTCCATGGCAAGAACCGAATCGATTATCACACCAGAATACGTTGAGGAAGTAAAAACGGAACTCAGTGAAGGTCGCCGTGCCGGATTCCGATTCTTTGTGAAAAACAGAACAAAAATCTTGGCAGGAATCGGCGTGATATCCTCTCTTTCGATTATGGCAATATTTTCTGGGGCTTTTATCAATAATAACGTCCATAAAGCCGGCAAAGTAAATATACAAGAAGAGGTACGTAAAGAGAATATATGATCAGATACCCTTCCTTCGATTGGTGGATCAGAAGAGGCCAAGGAAACATCCAACACACAAAATTCGACAGGGTATAAAATAGGACAAGACTATAATGTAGCAAAAAATACCAAAAAGAATGTGCATTCAAAAAATGCATCCAGAACGTCTGGAGAGGTCAACACAGGCGGAGAAATACCAACTCCACAAAAAGATTTGAAAAAATAAAAAATACCTATATACTACCTCGGTATTTGGGAAGTAAAAAGAATTTGGGACTTCCTCCAGATTCTTTTTTTATACCAAAGTTATTTATACCCCTCACCCTTACGTATTATGATAGATATCAGAAAAATAGAAGCAGCTATAAATCAAATCGCCGCAGAAAAGAAAATCCCACGGGAACGCCTCGTGGAAATAATAGAATCTGCTATTAAAACCGCTTATAGAAAGGATTTCGGAAACAAAGATAGCGAAGTGAATGTCCACCTCGACTTCGAAACCGGAGCGATTGAAATCACCGTTGAGAAAACTATCGTCGAGACTGTGGAAAATCCAGATCTTGAGATGACTCTTGCAGATCTCGGAGATGATGCGGATGGATTTTCCATCGGAGACACCATCGAAATCGACGTATCGGACGAAGTCCTCGAAGACGAGGAGGGATTCGGGCGTATCGCCTCTCAAGCCGCTCGGCAGGTTATCATCCAGAAAATCCAGGAAACAGAGAAAGAAAAAATCTTCAACCTCTTTAAAGGAAAAGAAGGTGAAATTATCAGCCTCAAAGTGGAAATGGTCGAGAAAAACCGCGTTCTTCTCGACTACAACGGGAATCAAGTGGTTCTCCCCAAATCCGAGCAGGTTTCCAAGGATAAATACACTCCGGGGCAACGAATCTACCTCTCTGTTGCAAAACTTGAGGAAGACACTCTTTCCGGACCTCGTGTCACCCTCACACGAAAGGACACGAATCTCGTCGTGAAACTCTTCGAGATGAATGCTCCAGAACTCGAAGACGGAACCATCGAGATTGTAAGTATCGCTCGTACTCCCGGATTCAAGACAAAAATCATCGTTGCTTCCGAATACGACGAGGTAGACCCGGCAGGATGTCTGATCGGACCGAAAGGAGCCCGTGTGCGAGCCGTTGTGGATGAGATTTCTGGAGAAAAAATCGATATCATCAACTATACGGAAAATCGAGAGGAACTCGTACGAAAGTCTCTCGTACCAGGAGTTATCGAGAAAGTGACTATCGATGAGGAAAATAAAATCATTCGATGCGTGGTAACCGAAGAAGAGAAAGCGAAGGTTCTCGGAAAAGGAGGAGCCAATATCAATCTGACATCCGAGCTTCTCGGGTACAAGATCATCCTCGATGCGAAAGAAGAGAAATAATATCTCTGCAAAATAATCTGTCATTGCAAATAAAATGACAAAATATGTTTTAATATCTATAAACACTCTCAAAATATGGCAACTAACACTGTATCCGTACAACTTCTCGAGCGTATCGCGAATGTTGGGAAAGAGGGCGAGATCATCGAAGTGAGTCATGCGTATGCGAGGAATTTTCTCATCGCCAAGAAACTCGCTCGAATCGCTACTCCCGAGCTCATCAAGCGGGAAGCCGACAAGAAGAAAAAAGCACAGGACAGCAAAAGCCATCTCATCGAAGCTCGTCACGAAATCGGAGAAAAACTCCATGGGATGACCATTACATTTGAGCTTCCTGGAAGTAAAGAGAAAATATTCGGAGGACTCGGTGAGCACGAGATTATCCTAGAAATTAAGAAAATCTACGGTGTGGCACTCGAAAAAAAGCACATCCTCCTTCCAGAAGGGCACAAGCTGAAAGCGGTCGGAATAACCGATATAAAAATCAATCTCGGAAGCGATGTGAACGTAAAAATGCACGTGGAAATAAAGAGTAAATAATCAAGAACCAATTGTCATTCCAGAGTACTGCCTTCGGAAGTCTTCATGGGAATGACAAATAATTTTAATCCCTCCTCTCGTATGTCCACTCTCGCCATCGATTACGGTACCAAGAAAATCGGACTCGCGGTAGCGGTGGAGGAGATTGCCTTCCCGGTTGCGATCATCGCGACCAAAGAAGCTTTCTCCTATCTCCCGAAGGTGGTGAAGGAACGTGGGATTGACACAATTGTTATAGGAATCGCCAATCATATGGATGGGACAACCTCAGATCAAGCAATGAGAACTCGGGATTTTCAAAAGAAACTCCAGCATCTGCTCCCGAAGGATATGAAATACATCGAATGGGACGAACGACTCACGACATTTGAAGCGAAGAACTCCGTGGACCCATTCGGAAAAGATCCCCGCAAAGCCATTGATGATGTTGCTGCGAGCATTTTCCTTCAGAGTTACTTGGACTCGAGGAAAACTTGTAACTTTTAACTTGTAATTTGTAACTCTTCTATGCACCTCTGATTTATCATGGATGGAAATCGTCGATGGGCAAAACAACACCTGCTTCAAACGCTTCTCGGACATCAAGAAGGGAGTAAACGAGTAGAAGAAATCATCGAACTCTGTTATCAGGAAGAAGTAGAGTACTGTAGTTTCTGGGCACTCGCCAAGAAAAATATCGAGAATCGGACTCCGGAAGAACTTAACTATCTCTACGAACTCTTCCGGGAAAGCGCAGAAAGACTCCTGCCGAAACTCCTAGAAAAAAGTATCAGATTCGAATGGATAGGGAATCCTGATATACTTCCAGCTCAAACGGTAGAACTTCTCGATAGCATCCGGGAAAAGGCGAGAAACGGCACGAAGATGACCCTTATTTTCGCTATCGGTTACGGCGGTCAGGACGAGATTATCCGAGCCCTGAAGAAATTCGTGAAAGAAGGAGGTGATATCGAAACACTGGATGAGAATACCTTTCTCCCCTTTCTCGATACCGGTCGTTTTCCTGCACCGGATCTCATCGTCCGAACCGGCGGAGATATGCGGCTTTCCGGATATTTCCTCTACCAGAGCGAATATAGCGAGTACTATTTCACTCCGACTCTCTGGCCAGATTTCAAGGAAGCGGAGTTTCATAGGGCACTCGAGAGTTTGAAATGAGCAAAAAGAAATTTTGGAAAGTAACCAATAAAATAAATAATGAAATCCCCAACCCTTTCACTCCACGTCAATAAAAAAGCCTTGTTCGATTACGAAATCGTACAAGGCTACGAAGCGTGAATCAAACTCACGGGACCGGAAGTGAAGAGTGCGCGGGCGAAACAATGCAATCTCAAAGGAAGCTATGTGAGTCTCGCTTCAGGGCGTCCGATATTGAAAGGATTCCATATCTCTCCATACGAACACCTTCCGCACAAGCTCGGCATCAATCCGACTGCTGACCGAGAGATATTTCTGAAGAAAAAAGATATCGATTACCTGACCGGGAAGCTGAAAGAAAAAGGCTTTTCTCTCATCCCCACGGAAGTCTACTCAAAAGGGAATCTCATAAAGATATCGGTTGCTCTCGCGCGAGGACGAAAGGTTTTCGAGAAGAAGCAGGTACTCAAAGAACGGGATGTGAGCCGTGATATGGATCGCGAAATCGGAAGATTTTAGAGCCTATTCGATACCCCTCTATTCTCGCGCAACGAGATGATTTTTGTTCCAGTGAAGCGATCAAAAATGCGGTACAATTGATCTATCCGACCATTTTAAATAAAAATATTTCGTTTTTTTAGTACCAGCTTCGTCTTAGCTGGTATTTTCAGGGAAATCGAAGAAATAATTACCCTATCTGGATTAATCATTTTGAATAAATATAATGGAAGTCTCGTATTAAACAATATGAACCCTCATTCTTTTCGACCATGAACGATAGAAATTTGATCCAAAGGATTTCTAAAAATCCAGAGGCTTTCGGCGAAGTCATAGATGCCTACCAAGACAAGCTTATGAGGTATATACGACGTACAACCGATATATCCTACGAAGATGCGGAAAATATCTTGCAAGAGGTATTTATAAAAGTATATCGGTATATCCACGAGTACGATGAACGCTACAGTTTTTCCAGTTGGATATATCGCATAACGCATAATATGGTTATAGATAACTTCAGGAAAAGTCAAAAAGAGACACTCAACATATCGCTGGAAGATGAAGAATATACTCATATCCTCGATTCTCTGACAGATGGAAATTCCCCTCATCACGATCTCAGGAGAAGTGACACAAGAATATGTGTACAGAAGGCAATTTCCATGCTCCAGCACGATTATAGAGAGATTATCGTACTTCGATACTTGGACGAATATTCTTACGAGGAGATATCGGACATATTGAAAATACCTCTATGAACTGCCAGCACGCTCGTAAACAGAGCAAAAAAACAACTGAAAGAACATCTAAAAGATCACCATTGCGATTCTTAATCTATACTTCCCATGAAAGAAGATACCTTCAAAGAAAAAATATTCTCAAAAATCAAGAAAGAACGAATCACTCCCCTTTCTGAATCGTATTTCGTGAACAAATATAGAATTCTCTGGCTCCTAATAGGAATTTTAGTCTTGTTGGCAATACTATTCTGGTGATTTCTCATAGATGATTCGATTGAGTTTTTATGAATGAAGTGATACCAGTGAGGAAATCTCGGGTTTTTGATATTTCCGAATATATTCTGGCTTATTCTCATTGCCATTCTTATTCTTGCCGGTATCGGTATTTTCAGAAACACCAAAGTCGGATACCGATATTCATATATAAGCGATGTCATCATGTGAATGATGATCGTAATAGTCGGAAGTTTTGTGCTCAAAGGAACTGGAATATGACCGAATATGCATTCGTTTTTGGTACGCACCATCCCAATGGTTTCGAGCGTTATTTATAATGAAAATTCTTGGAATGACCCAAACAACGGAAGACTTGCGGGAACCGTTGTGGAAATAAACACCGACAAGATTACATTTGAAAGTATCGATGGAACTATCTGGAATGTAAATGCGACTCATGCATTTATCTCCCCGATGATATCGCTGAATATTGGTGAAAAAATACGGATTCTCTGAAAGAAAAATGGAGATTCGTATTTTGAAGCCACGAAAATCATGCCGTGGTTCGGTCAATGAATGGGGATGGGAGGAAGATATCAAATGAACGGAGAAATGATGCATGGATCAGGGTCTTGAGATGGAATGATGCGATAATTTAAGTTTTTTGAATAAATAATTCCGCTCGTTTCGTACTAAAAAATCAAAAAGAGAAATATTGAATTTAAGATATTTCCATAACCTGAAAATTATCATTCTCCAAATCTTCAAAAAGAATAGCGAGATATTCTTGAAGTTTTTTCTTAAACTCTGGGTTATTTATAGTGAGGTTCGAACCTATTCGGTCATTTTTCGTTCTGAAGAAAAGGAAAAATACATCACCTGATTCGATATCTATCAGATAAACTATTCTTCTTGCTCAACTTACTGTTGTAGCATACACTTTAATAAGTCGTGATCACAATGGAAGCGATTCTCATTTAATGCTTTCGTAGATTCATTTTTCATATCATTTCCGAATCACAAGAAAATCATCCTCGGTCGGCTTTGCTCCAAGTTCTTTTCGTATCAGACGTTTCGAAAACACTATTTTCATACAGCTTTTTTATGATTCCATAAAGATCCAATATTATTCATCGTCTTCTGAATCTCATTATCCACCTCGATAAATTCTGTATGGTAAGTTTCTGAGGCAGAAAATGTGGATCCAATAGATATTTTTCCCTGAGCATAATCACGTAAAAGCATGCGTGCCACAACCGAAACGGACATTTTATCCATCTTCGCTCGCTTCGCAGCAAGGTCGCGAATGTCTTTATCGATAGAAAGAGTTGTTATTGCCATATATTTTATATAAGTATTACCTAACTATTATATAGTTTTAATATAAAAATCAAGGGGATTTTTATACTATAAAAGTACAAAACTCCCAGTTCTTGCGAACGGAGAGCTTTACTTGGTAATTCAAGAAATCTTAGAAAATTATTTGTTTATATAATCAATTTCAGATATTAAGGTACGATAACAAAGTATCATCTCCCCCAAGACCTTTATAACCATAATATAAAGGCTATTTTTATCCAAAATACTCACATTCTCATCGATAAGAGTTTCCATTGCTCACTCTAAGAATTTTCATCTTTCCATAATATGACTTCTCAAGTTTTCTATTTTCTCATTACTTGGCATAGAATCAATGAGAATAACAGTCATTTCTCAATAAGTTTTCTCCAGTGTGGTCAATGTTTCGCTTAATTCACGAACCATTTCCAATGATTCTTTATTTATTTCTTCAATTCTGATAATAAAATTTATGAGCTTATTTTTTGATTCGTCTTGTGATTGATTAAGTCAAAACATATATCAAAATGTTATTAAATAACTCTTGATTAACTTGGAGGCACCATCCGGAGTCGAACCGGACTACGGAGCTTTGCAGGCCCCTGCATAACCGATCTGCCATGGCGCCATCGATTGTTTCATAGTGTGCTCTTGGGGTTTTATCCAAAAAAGCTGGCTCATTATAGAAAAAGTTCTCTGAATTGCAACAAATTTTTGATTTTTCACCTACATGGGACATATATCGAGAAAAATCACATCAGAGATACGTAAAAGATAAAAGATAAAATATTTTGCAAATTCGCTCATTCTCTGTATATTCTAAACCTCCTTATTTTATAAAACTGTTTATGCTAAAATCTTTCTTGTTTCTTATATTTCCCATACTTCTCGTCTCTTGTAGCGATTCGACTCCTATAATTCCTCAGGTTTCAAAAAACATTGAAAGTGCCACTTTTGGTGCTCCTTCAAGCAAGGCACAGCTCATAATTTTTGCAGATTATCAATGTCCTGCCTGTATAAGGTTCGAAAAAAATATCTGAGAAGAGCTCTATGAGAAATATATCAAAACAAACAAAATCACTGTAACATACAAGAATTTTCCACTTCCTCAACACCAAAATGCAGAGCATGATGCTCTTGCTGCGCTTTATGCCCTTTCTCAAGGAAAATATTGGGAATTCAGCCTAGAAATGTATGCACTGGAGTCCCAAAAAGACAATGACAAGGTGACCGATGATGAACGTGTGACTCTCGGAAAAAAGGTCTGACTCGACCCGGTAGAGATGCAGAAAAGCATAGACGAAGGTTGGTATTTGAACCAGATCACAAAAGAGATGAATGAAGGTGAGGCTATGGGGCTCGGTGGAACTCCAGCAATCTATCTTAATGGGAAACTCATGAAATTCGAATCGAAAGAAGAGTTTTTTGGAATTATCGATGCAGTTTTGAAGATGTAGGCTTTCTGGAATCATCTCATGATAAAGCCAGAAGGGATCTCATGCTAGAACTCAAATGAAGAGTTACTAAGGTTATAGAGTGTTCCATCTATGCTTTTAAATTGAGTTTCTCAGAGATTAAGTACGGTTTTGGGCTTCATCTTCTTGTATACTATCTTGAGAACTGGAGTATTTTCGGAGATATTTTGGGGTTTCTTGAAGAGAAGTGTAATGACGGTATTTCCAGGAACGTTGGAGTTCTTGATTATTTCAACCTCCTTGTCTTCAGAAAAAATGTCATTAATAGTCAGTCACTCTGGGTCAAATGCAAGAGGAACGATCATTCGAGAGACATTTTCCAATCGACTATTCATTTGAATCTTGAGCATATCGGTTCCAGTTCCATTACTCAATACCACCATATCTGCTGGAGTTATATTGTTTTTCTCTCCAGCATTCATAACGGAAGTTTGAAGCCGTGTTCCGATATCCGTCCCGAAAAGAAAGGTATTGATAGAGAAGGCAAAAACAAGACTCGCAAGAATAATCGCAGTATTTTTCTTAGAACTCTGCTTTCTGTAGTCATGAAATAAATCTCTCATAAGTATATGGACGATAAAAAGTACTCTCGTATTGTATACGATAATGGTCTGCAAGTCAAATTTTTCACGTTTTTTTACGTCTCTCCGTTATCTCCAACAAAGTACATAAAACCAAAATCCCTATTTGCTCATAACAAATAGGGATTGTATATATGTTGACTAGATATGGGCGGCGAGCCAGAACATATTGGTGCGTGTTTGATTTACTTCTTGCAGTTCCCAATGTTGAGCAAGCTCGGACTGGTATTGAACTGATTCTTCAACTTTGGTTTTATTGAGTGTTCTCATGGACATAAAAATTTAGAAAATAGAAGTGGGGGTTATAAAATAAATCTTTGCGCGCGCGAGACAAAGGATAATTCATTTTATTCTTTTTTTCAAATCGAAATTATATTTTCGTCTCAAATTTCTTCGAATAAAAGTAACAGAGCTCATTCCCATTGTAGAGCTTGCGGTTTTTCCACATTCCGGGCTTTGTATATTTCGTGAAATCGTAGGAAGTGATGATTCCTCCAAAGAGAGAAGTATTCTTCGTGAATACGATGGAAATGTCGCGGTAGAGCAGATCCAGATCATAGTCCTGGAGGCGGATTCCGTACGGAGGATTGGAGACAAGAGCGCCGGAAATATATTCGGAAACATAGGATTTGAAATCCTTTTCTGAAAAACTGACTGTATCCGCAACTCCTGCACGTTTTGCATTGTTTCGGGCTATCTTCACGGCTTCAGGATCGGTATCACTTCCTGTTATGGCATATTTCCGGTCGGTCATTATCTTCGCTTTCGCATCTGCTTTCGCTTTGGTGAAATGGTTTTTATCGTACCATGGAAAATACTCTCCCGCGAAACTCCGCTCGATTCCCGGAGCGATATTTCGAGCAATCATAGCCGCCTCGATGGCGATGGTTCCGGAACCGCAGAACGGATCCAAGAAAGGCTCTTTGTAGCGCCATCCGGAAAGCATGACGAGCGCTGCGGCGAGCGTTTCCTTGATGGGCGCTTCGAGCGCTTCGGTGCGATACCCACGCTTGTGGAGCGGTTCTCCGGAAGTGTCCAGCAGGATGAGTGCGGTATTCTCGCGGATGAGCGCGAAGATATGAATCCCTGTCACTTTATCATCCTCTCGGAGGATACTTTCTCGGTCACCGGTAATCTTCGTTACAATTGCTTTCTTGATCGTTTTCTGGATAGCTGGAATACTCTCTAGTTCCGACTTTACTGAAACGGCATCAACGATAATTGGAGCATCCTTCGGAATATATTTCCGCCAATCGATCGCACTAGTGGTATCGAAAAGCTCGTCGAAAGTCCTCGTTCTTTTTTCTGCAAGTACGAGATAGACACGGTTCCCTGTCCGGATCCAGACATTGAGTTCCGCCATAAGGCTCTCAGTTCCCGAACAGAGGATCCCTCGGTCGGAAACTACGAGGTCAGTTCCGCCGATACGTTCGATCTCTTTCCGGAGAACGGACTCGACTCCAGGGGTACAGGTGATGAAGAATTGCATAGAATGGTTTTTAGTAATTAGTTGATAGTTTATAGGAGAGAGGATTTAAATTCTAGAGAGGATAAGACTTTAGAAAAATCTTAAGTTTTGTCATACCGACCGCAGTGGAGGTATCCCTTTCGGAGGTATTTTTGAAACCGAGGTATTTTAAGAGAGAAGAAATACAAACCTTGCTTTTTTTGAGTACCGATTCAAACGATTCGATTTGAAGGAATCCCTCAATCCCATTGTATTCCGCTCGGGATGACAAAACCTTTTTCGTATAATTCTGTACATAAGGCGAGTGAAGAATGTGCATATTTGCATTCCTTTACTCTTCTTCATAGTAATAAGAATAATCCACTCCCTTCATAAACATTTCTCGACTCACGATCTCATCTGTAAGTGCATTCCTCAGAAGAGATCGGATCATAGTATCATCGGAAGCGCTTTGTATCATGGCACTCAAGTAATCATTCTTTTGAATCTGACTCCAGTCGACACATTTTTTCAGGCGTTTTTTGAGTATGAGATCGAGCCAGATTCTCGTGCTTCGTCCGTTGCCTTCCATAAACGGATGTGCGATATTCATCTCGATGTATTTATCCGCGATTTCGTCGAACGTATCTTCGGGCATTTGCTCGATTGTTCTCAGTGTATTGTCCAGATATTGTGCCATCGCAAATTGAAATCCATTTTTTGAAATATTCTTTTGGCGTATCTGTCCCGCAAAATCATAGAGTCCACCGAACAAGTAGGCATGGATTTGTTGTAATCCCTTGGTTGTACCGACTTCGAGATGGTCGATGAAAGAACTTTCGAATAGGGCATATGCCTTGAGTTTGCTTTGTCCATCTATCGTCTCATCACTATACGTGAACCACTCTATAAACCTATTTGCCTTTGTTCCAGGGAATACTTTACCCAGTGCCACAATACCATCATAATCGAGCACGTCGGACAGACGACTTTTCCCGTCTGGAGCCAATAATTTCAACTGGGTAGTTTTACTAACCACTTGACTGTTTTCTTTCTTCAGCTTCGCTTTCAGATACTTCCAGTAATTTCGCGCTTTCACATAATCATCCTGATCAGTCAGAACAGCGACGATATCCAGGACAGAAAACCACCACTTACTCTGGATATCGTCCCATATGGCACGCACTTCCCGATTGCCAAAAAAACGAATGGAGATTTTACCTAAAACTATCTCTTTTTTCATATCGAAATGGGTTTAAATGAAATGATTTTCGACCTATAAAACAGTATACAAATTTCCCCGAAAAAACAAAAAGAAAGGCGAGATTCTCGCCTTTCTTTTAGTTGGAACTTGGACTCTCGCATGCATCCATAATTTCATTAACCACTGTGCGTATTGCACTTTCTATGGAACGCATCCGTTCTCTTATCCGCATTTGATGGGATGTGAGTATCTTCCTGAGGAATTGTTCAAATTCCCAATTTTCTTTTTCTTTCCGAAGAATATCTGGTGGCTTTCCGTTTGGAAATCAAAACGTGTATATTTCTCAGTTTTTCATAGCTATTGAAGTTATAGGAAGACTGTTCATGGTAAAATTTTTGGAATAACTTTCACAATTTATTTATATATGAGATATCTATCCATTCATCCTTGCGTCTACTTCCTGCCAGTTGACGATAGCCCAAAAATTCTCCAAGTACTTCGCACGAGCATTTCTATAGTCGATGTAATACGCATGTTCCCAAACATCGCACGTAAGAAGTGGGGTATCTTGCGTCGTAAGGGGAGTTACGGCATTACTGGTTGAAACGATATCAATCGAGCCGTCTGGTTTTTGCACGAGCCAGGTCCATCCCGAACCAAAGGTTTTCAGAGCGATATCATTGAAAGCTTTTTGAAACGCCTCAAAAGATCCCCATTTTTCTCGGATAAGATTTTCTATCTCGGTTCCTGTGATGGAATTGCCATTTGGAGTGAGGCTTTCCCAATAGAAAGTATGATTCCATATCTGAGCGGCATTATTGAAAATACCTCCAGATGGAGCGGATCGTATAATCTCCTCAAGTGGCATATCCTGAAATTCCGTCCCGGGGATGAGATTGTTCAGATTATCCACGTAGGTTTTGTGATGTTTTCCATAATGGTACTCAAGCGTCTCTTGCGAGAGGTACGGTACGAGTCCATCGAGAGGATATGGAAGTGTCGGAAGTGAGTGAATCATGGTATGGTTGTTACAAATAAGATAGGACAGTGTAATGATTTTTCCGAGAAAAGCAAACAATACGGATACTTCTCCGCAAATGAGCATTTTTCCTATTGGTTTGCCGTAAAATACGGAATATCTTCTACTCCAGCAAAAACCCCTTGTCAAAAGACACGTTGGGTGCTGAGTCTGTCTCATCTTTTGAATGCACGATACTATCGGATCAAGTCGCTTATCCGTCCTTTTAGTTCATCTATTCCTCTTCCGCTCACCGCACTTATGAAGAGCGGATCAAGTTGCGTAAATTGTTCTTTCATCATGAGGATAGCAAGTTCGGACATATTATCGATCTTGTTAAATACGTATATCCTTTGTTGTTTGGCTCCAATGCTCGAAAGGGTCGTTTCTACGATATCGATCTTTTCAAGTACCTTCGGGTCATGTGCATCGATGACATGAAGGAGGATATCCGCTTCGATGGAATCCTCAAGCGTGGAAGAGAAAGCCCGTATGAGTTCCGGTGGTAAATCCCGTATGAATCCGATGGTATCGTTTATGAGAATTTCTTTCCCGTGGGTGTAAGTTGAATAATCTTCTGAGGAGATATCGCCTCTCTCCACCTCATCCCCGTCCCTTCTCCTAGAAGGAGAAGGGAGTAAAAAGAAGATTTGATCTGGATCGCCACGCTCGCTCGCGGGTGACAAGTCTGTTCCCCTCTCCTCCAAAAGAGAGGCTCCCCGAAGAGTGGTACTTATGAGGTGGGGTGAGAGTGGTGTGAAATTCACTTCATCTCCTTCTGGGAGAGGATTGATATGAGGTTGAGAAGGTGCCAACCACATCTTCCCAACACTGGTCCCGAGG
>JAQTWO010000031.1 GCA_028689245.1 Candidatus Altimarinota bacterium
ACACTTACCATTTTCAGGAGCTCCCTCCGCCCCCGAAACTTCCTCACCCGAAAGTGATTCCTGAGGATCATCCCGAACTGGAGGAACCTCCGCCTCACCTGCCGGATTTTCCGAATATTCAGAAGAGAGAGCCGATTATCCATATTCCGATATTTTCCAGGAGGGCAAATATGCCCGGTACTGCCAGATACGCAAGGGGAAGTGTCACGATATAGGCAATGATCGCATATCGGAAGAATTCTCGGAGCTTCCCGGAACTCACCAATGGCTTAAAAAAGAGGCTCGATACCGCGAGTGCGATCATGAATTGCAATATGAACCACGGGGATTGATCTCCTCCGTTCTTTTCTGACTGTATTGAGACAACACTCGTATCTCAGGAAAGAGCTCTGTCGAAGTCATCGAAGCTTCCCATTATTCACTCGAAATACTGCCCGTTCTTGAAGAGAACGAAGTTCTTTTCTCCGATCTTTTTCGTGAGCAGATCGGGCAACACTCATTCGACCCCGTACCCGGTCGCTATATTCCAAGCCCGGTCGTTGATGGCGATGAGCAATACGAGCCCGTTGTCTTTGTCTGCCTTTCAGACTCCAACTTTTTGTCCTATCTCCGTCGCGGCGGACGATATATCTTCTCCGTTCATCGAAGGGACGATAATGGTCAGTATCTCGACCGTGTATCTCTTCCTCAGGTCCGCTATTTTCGATTCCAAAGCGAGTTTCTGTTCCGGTTTCAGAACCCCTGCTGTATCCACAACAGAGGAATGTACCGCTCCGAGGCTCGATATATCGAAAGAGTATGCGGGAGAGCAAACAAAGAACAAGAAAAGAGAAAGGAGTATCTTTTTCATGGAAATAGGTTGATTATTTTGCAATGGAAACCTCCAATATCCCAGCATTGTGACTATCGAGCCGAACCTTTTTCCCAACTGCAAACTCCGGAGTTTCGGAATTATCGTTTATCAAGTAATCCACCCCGTCGATCTTCACCTTCCAATCAGACCCCACTCGCTCGAGACGGAATGATTGCCCGATATGAGCATCGAGTCAAGATTTCAGAGCTTCCGTGTTTGGTTTAAGCCACTTCGGGAGAAAGTAGGCAAAGAGACCAGAAACAACCACAAGAAGTATTCCTTGTATAACTGTTATATTCGTATCACCAGTCATATAAACATAGAGAGCCAACGCAAAGCAGGCAACGCTCACCGAGAGTCCATAAAAGGTTGCAGTGAGCATCTCGATCAAGAGGAAGAAGACTCCTGATGCGAGATAAATGTAGAAGAGATTGGACATAGAGAGGATAATTATATTCTATAAAGACTTTATGTAGCTAATCATCTCTTGGTCTTGAATCTGGATGAGATGAGAAGCGATCATTTTTCATTTCAGATATATGTCCAGATTCCATTTCGGATCAAGGAATGATCTTTTAAAAATTTCTTTATCTGCCTCGAAGGTAAAATCTGGATTTCTACTCACATCCTCAATATATTTTTTCATATTTTCTAAATTAAATTCCTTCAGAGTAGTGCTTGAAAATGGTATAGGCGTGGGTATATTTGCTATAATATTCATCTTTATGGTAATCTTCTCTTTTTTAAGATAAAATCCCCTATTATAATCTTCAAAAAATCAGTTTATCCAATCATTTGGGTCATTATCCGAACTTACAAGTAAATCTATATCTTCTATAATAAGATTTATTTTACTTAGAATCGTAATAGTTCCATGATTATTATCTCAAACATTCACAATCGTCTCCATATTAAGATTCTTTGTTTTTCAGTTATTTTTTGTGCTCAAAAAGTATAACTGAACTACCCATAATAAAAATATGTATATTGCCAGATAGTATAGAACCTTAAATTCTGGATACTGGATTATAAAATATAATACCACGAGAAGTATTCCAGGATATAGAATTTTCGATTTTAATTCAATTCTGTGTTTTTTCATAGGAAATAATTATTTTATCCCGAAAGTCTTACTTATACTCGTCAAGATATCCGAATCGAGAATATACTTCGTATTTCCGCCTCCGAGAGCATTTTGAATAACGTTCAGCTGTTCTTTGGTCACCGCTTGTCCTTTGAAATACTCTTGTGCGGCCATGGACTGAAGTTCAAGTGCCTTTGCGTCCGCTTCAGCTATGGCAATGGTTGCTTGGGCTTTCCCTTCCGCTTGGAGAATCTGAGACTGACGATCTCCTTCCGCTTGGAGAATCTTGGATTGCTTGTCTCCCTCATTCTTGGTGATCTGGGATTGCTTGTACCCTTCCGCTTCGAGGATGAGGGCTCGTTTCTCTCGCTCTGCCTTCATCTGTTTGCTCATGGAGTCCTGGATATCCTTCGGTGGTTCGAGCTTCTTGATCTCGACTCGCATGACCTTTACTCCCCATTTCCCGGTCTCGCGATCGAGGGATTCGAGAAGTTTCGCATTGATAGTCTCGCGATTGGAAAGCGTCTCATCGAGTGCCATAGTTCCGAGAACCGAACGCAAGCTCGTCTGAGCGAGGTTGATAACCGCGAGGAAGACATTGGAAATCTCGTACTGTGCCTTGGCCGGGTCATTGATCTGGATATATACGATACCGTCAACCGCTACCCCGACGTTATCGCGAGTAATAATCTGTTGCTCGGGAACGGTGATAACCTGTTCACGAATATCAATCTTTCGAAGAGTTTGAACCCCGGGAATAAGGAATACGATTCCGGGACCGACCGTATCGGTATACCGACCGAGAAACTCGCGAAGTCCTACTTCTCCTTGAGAAATTTTCTTCACAAACATAGGTACCACTACTGCCACGATGACGAGGAGTACGATAAGTGTAGATCCGTCCATAGAAAAAATTGATTAAAATATAAAAACGCTATAATCGTATGCAATCTACCCATAAAGTCAAACGATAATGAAAGTAAACATCACAACAATCGGATGATGAACGGGGATATTCAATGTGCTGTAGGGTCTAAAAAAACAAATACCATCATCCTATCGCCCGTCATATCGGTTTTCAAATTATGGCAGAAGTACTGGATAAAAAATGAAAAAAATTAACCATTAAGAATGAACACTATGAACAAAACCGCACAAGAAAAGAAGGTTGTAGATACAAACATCGTCAAGGAGGTATCTTTTGTCGAGAAAGAGTTGCTTCTCAACTCCATGACACAAAAGGAGCTTCTCAAAACTACCATGGATCTCAACAAGACAATAAAAGAACTCACAAGAACCCTCAAGACCCTCGAGCAACATGAATATCTCACGCTTCATAAGAATAAATGGAAACTTATTGCCTACAACATCTTCCTTGGGATGCTCTTTGCTATCGGAACGGTATTTGGTCTTGTGCTCCTCTCTTGGCTTACATTCAACTTTTTCAAGGATTCAGCAATCCTGACTCAGATAGTACAAAGTCAGCTGAAAGCACGTCAATTCGATCTCGGTGGTATGAGGGAAAAGGTGCAAAATGAGCTCTCTCGACCAAATTCATCCCATGAAACTTCGTCTGGTGTCTCTTGAATGAAATCAGGAACGGGGAAAGAATAAGCCTCCTTACCAGTTTTTTTTCTGTATCCACACTTGTATGGATTCTATTCATTTTACTGCGATTTTCGTGTATTTCTTTTGTCCTTGGATGTCGATAAATACTTGGATAGAACCTTTTGGAATTTCTTCCAGATAGGCTTTGAGGTCCACGAGATCCTGTCTGCAAGCGCTTGCGGGAACGGAGATGATATATTCGGTGAGAATTGTATGGTTTTCAATCCCCCCGACTCCTTCGTCACTTTCTTCTGAGCGAACATATGGGTTCGTCCCTGTATCATGGTCTTCTTCCTCGGTTTCCATTTCCGTTTCGATAGATGTTTCTTTTGGCATCTCAGAATTTTCGTCTTCACTGACATTCTCTTTCTTCTTTCCATTTTCTTCTTTCCGATCACTTATTTCCTCGGTGAATCCCGAGAGATTCACAAGTGCTTTCTGATCGAAGAGATTCATATCCTTGGCCTGCTGGCGGATGGATGTAATGGTGGAAGCCCGGATGGTCTGTGCGGTGACGGACATCTCTCCGTTCTCTTCATTTCCCCGGAAAATACCCTCTACAAGGAGTATCTTGTCCTCCTCGAGAAGAGGGGAGAGTGCTTCATATTCCTTGGAGAATACGAGAACCGTGAAGCGGAAATCGAAGCTGTCACAGAGGGCGATAGCCATCATCTTTCCGGTCTTGGTCTGGACGTGACGAACGGACGTAACAAGACCGATCAAGCGTACCCGTTTCATTGCTTCTTTTTTGTTTGCAGGTTTTTTCCCGGTCTTATCCTCATTTACTTCTTCGGCTGGTTTTTCCGGAGCTTGCTGTACGTGCACCACGCTTTCCCCTCCTTCCTCGCCCTCCACTTCCATAACCACCCGCTCTGACATTTTCTTGCGCCATAGGACGACATGTTCCATGCCGACCGTTCGCTTGTCGATGTACGGTTTGAGTCCGTCGAGTCCGTGTCCGGAGACTCCGTATCCGATGGATTGCTTTTCCCCGCGTATGCGTTCCTCAAAGGTCATAGGTTTGGCTTGTTCAAGGGAAAATCGGAGGTGTTCGGTTCCATGATCACCCATATCGAAGAGTCCGATTTGACTCGTTGCCTGCTTTTTCTCGTTCTCTTTCTGAACGGCGCTCATCTTCCCGATGGAAGCAAAAAGGCTGGCACGGTCGCCGAAATTATCGAGCGCTCCCGAAAGGATGAGAGCTTCGAGCGCTTTCTTGTTGATGACGTCCCCGCTATTTCGTTCGATGAATTCGTAGATGGTGGAGTACTTGGATTCTTCGCGGTTCTTTCGGATGGAATCGATCGGTCCGTCTCCGAGACCTTTGATGGCCTTGAGTCCGAAGCGGATATGCTTGCGGTCGATGTAGGTGAAGTGTTTCATGGATTCATTCACGTCCGGCGGAAGGATATTGATCCCTTTGGACTTACATTCCCCGATTTCCATGGTGATACGCTCCATGTCTTCCTCGTCCGATACCATGAGCGCAGTCATGAACTCGGTCGGGTAGTAGGCTTTCAGGAATGCCGTCTGGTAGGAGATCATCGAGTAGCAGGCGGCATGCGATTTGTTGAATGAGTAATCCGCCGCAGGCATAACCATTTTCTCGTAGATAAAGGCGCTCGTCTCCGGTTTGTATCCGTTTGTCTTCTCGGCTTTCTCGATGAATTCGTATTTGATTTTCTCGACTACTTCACGGATCTTCTTTCCGACTCCTCGTCGGAGGACATCGGCTTCACCGAGCGAAAATCCTCCCATCGATTGGGAGAGTTGCATGAGCTGTTCCTGGTATATCGCGATACCGTACGAGACGTTCAGATATGGTCCGAGGTCACGTTCGAGCTTGGCGGTTTCGTCTTTCACGGTGTCTTTTCCGTATTTTTTTTCGAGGATTTCTCGGAGTTCATCCATCATGTACGAAACCTTCTCGATTCCGTGTTTACGGTTGATATATACTGGGATGAACGCCATCGGCCCCGGTCGATACAGGGCTACCATCGCGATGATATCTTCGAAAGTATTGGGTTTCAGATCTTTCAGGTACTTCCGCATACCAGCGGACTCGAATTGGAATACTCCGGTCGTGTCACCTTCGGCAAATATCTTAAATACCTTCTTGTCGGCGAAACTGATCTTGAGCATATCAATATCTTTCCCATGTGTTTGCTTGATAATTTTCAGGCATCGTTCTATAATAGTGAGATTTCGGAGTCCGAGGAAGTCCATCTTCAAAAGTCCCAGATCCTCGAGCGGTTTTGCACTGAACTGGGTTACGGTCGTCACGACATCCTTTGGCGGATGCTGGAGCGGACAATAGTCGGTCATAGGCCTCGGCGCGATGATGACCGCACAGGCATGAACTCCGAGCTGACGGATGGATCCTTCGAGTTTCAATGCATTGTCAATGACCATGTGGTATCGGTCGTCCGTATCGTAGGCTTTCTTGAACTCGATCGACTCAATGAGTGCGTCTTTGAGCTTGGTTCCTGGTTTGCTTGGTATCGCTGCCGCGAGTTTGTTCATCTCAGAAAATGGAATCCCGAGCGCTTTTCCTACGTCCTTGACCGCCGCACGCGCCGCCATGGTTCCGAAAGTACAGATCTGGGCTACATGATCCGCACCGTATTTGTCGCGTACGTACCCGATAACTTTATCACGTCCCTCGTCCGAGAAGTCGACGTCGATATCTGGCATGGAGACACGCGAAGGATTCAAGAATCGCTCGAAGAGGAGTCCGTAGGGGAGGGGATCAATATCGGTGATCCCGGACACATAGGCGAGTACCGCTCCTGCCGCGGATCCACGTCCCGGTCCCACCGGTACACCGTTCTTCTTCGCCCAGATAATGAAATCAGAGACGATATTAAAGTATCCATTAAATCCCATCAGATCGACCACGACCAACTCATACTCGAGACGGTCGATAACGGTTTTTTTCTCTTCAGGCCATGCGTCGATCATGGCTCGTTTCTTGTCGGTATAATAGGTCTTCGCGAGTGCCTGGAGCTCGATCGCGGACATATCCGAGAGCTTTTTATCTGATCCAGCTATGTCTTTTTTATGGATGAATTCGATAACCGTTTCCGCATCAAGTCCGAATCCGTAGCGATAATTGAGTCCCTCGATACAGATACGACGGAGGTTCCATTCTTCTTCCTCGAGGGGCTTTAGGGCTTCCGAACCCTTTTCACCTCATCCCCCAGCCCCTTCTCCTAAAAGGAGACGGGGAGTTTTATCATCTTTTTTATTCCCCTCTCCTTCTAGGAGAGG
Organism: Candidatus Altimarinota bacterium; assembly: GCA_028689245.1. GTDB lineage: Bacteria > Patescibacteriota > Gracilibacteria > BD1-5 > UBA2023 > UBA1545. Next base: position 6,816 of record JAQTWO010000031.1, read on the forward strand.
GGTTAGGGGTGAGGTGTGATGAAATGTGGGTGAGGAACTCCTCTCCTCTACTATTTCCCCATACTCTTCGTACATCTTCTTCTCCTCATCTCCGAGCTCAAATGTTGGGATAAGGGTTTTCCCGTAAGCGATATCGATATGGATTTTGTCGTTGATCTCGAGCGTGTTCCCGATGGCTTCAGGCACGTGAGCGAAAAGCTCCGCCATTTCCTCAGGGCTCCTGAGTGCGTAATTCCCTTCGATAAGGGTCGGGCGGTCAGGATCTTCAAGAGAACGCCCGTCTCCGATACAGTAAAAAAGATCACGCGCTTCCGCATCGTCCTGATGAATGTAATAGACATGGTTTGTTGCGACCACCTTGTATCCGTAGGTTCTGGCAAGCTTCACGAGGTAGTCGTTGATCTTCGGTTGATTTCCTCGGTCCGGGTGTTCTTGGAGCTCCAGATAGAAATCATCCTTCCCGAAGAGTCCTTCGTAATAGGCGATACGTTCGCGGATATAGTCCTCGCTCTTTCCGGTCGTGATGTGCTGCGGAATCTCTCCCATGATAGATCCTGAGAGTGCAATGAGATTGTTCCGGTACTTTTCGAGCACCTCGAAATCGATTCGTGGCCGTCCGTTGTACATCCCTTCGAGCCACGATTCGGTCACCATATCTATGAGGTTTTTGTACCCCGCCATATTTTTTGCGAGAAGCACGATTTCGAAGAGCTCGTTGTCCTTATCGCGGTTTGTTTTTCCTTTCTTGGAGATAGTTGCCTCAAGCCCTATGATAGGATTGATTCCAGCTTCTTTCGCTTTCTTATAGAACTCGAACGCTCCATAGAGATTCCCGGCGTCGGTGATGGCGAGTCCAGGCATACCGAGGGCTTGTGCTTGCTTGGCAAATGCTGCTGGTTTTCCGAGTCCGGAGAGGAAGGAGTAGTGTGTGTGGGTATGGAGGTGGACAAAAGACATAAAATATTTGCGTTTCGGATAATGGTATAGGTGTCACGAGAGTGCGAAGTTTTACGACGCTGATGCTACTTTCTGAAAGATTAGGAGCTATTTTTTGTAGTGCAGTATATGGAAAATTCGTAAAAAACAAAAACATCCTTGCCTTCTCTCATTTTTTCCATACTATCTCCACATCTATTTATAAATTTCAAAACCTATGCAAAAAACAATTCTCGCACTCGCCGGAGAGATGGGCTCTGGAAAAGGAGCCATAGCCGAATACCTCATAGAGAAGCACGGAGCCAAGAAGTTCCGGTTTTCGAGCGTGTTCCGCGATATCCTTGATCGTCTCCATATCGAAGAGAGTCGTGAAAATATTCAAGCACTTTCCACCACTCTCAGGAGCGCATTCGGGGACGATATCCTCTCCCAGACTATCGTTGGGGACATCGGTCAGTCGGACGCTCCGCTCATCATCATCGACGGAGTGCGTCGCGAGGAGGACATGCGATATCTCAAACATCTTGAATGATTCACTTTTGTATTTATAGATGCGGATATGGATACCCGATATACACGTATCGTTTCTCGTGGGGAAAATGCCTCTGATACCACGAAAACCCTTGCTCAATTTCTGAAAGAAAGCGAAGCGGAATCGGAAGCTCGGATTCGCTGACTCCGCGATATCGCTGACCAGGTGATAGAGAACAATGGAACGATGGAGGAGTTGTATGAAAAAGTAGAGAAGATGTTGGGGTAATGCTCTTTTGATCGTGAATAAAAACTGCGATAAAAATGCGAAAAATAAAAATTCGCATTTTTTTCGTTCCTAGGTATACTCGTGTGAGATATCTCCTCCCAAAATCCTATGAAATCTCCATACTCTACCGGAATATATTCCCAGATTCAGCCCCATTTCGGATTCGTCGAGACTCCCGAGGGTGAGGTTTTTTTTGTCGGGAAACGCGAACGGAACGGGGCGCTTGATGGCGATACGGTGAAAGTCCAGATCACCAAACCGTGAGCGGACGGGAAAAAATCGGAAGCGAAAGTCATCACTCTCGTGAAACGGACCGAGAAAGTATTGGTCGGGAAATATATGAAGCGACCGAAAAGCACGTATGGGTTCGTGCAAGTCGTAGAATGATTCGCTGGAAAAGACATATTCGTTTCCGACCGTGACTCGCTTGGTGCGAAAAACGACGAGATGGTGACGATCCGGGTATTCGGAGACAAGAATAAGCCGAACGGAAAAGTCGTGTCCGTGCTCGGACACAAAGACAGTCCCGGAATGGCGGAACGGATAGTGTTCCACGAGAATGGAATCGTGAAGGAATTCCCGAAAAATGTGATAATGGAAGCGGAAAAAATTACGATGAGAAATTCATCTTTTTCACCTCATTCTTCCAATAATCGCCCTCACTCCTCCAGAGGACTGCCTAGCGGGGAGCCTAACCCTCTCCCTTTGGGAGAGGGAACAAAAGAAAATATCATCTCCCCTCTCTCCTCTGGGAGAGGGGTCGGGGGTGAGGGCTCTGAAGGGTCGAGAACGACAACTTTTTCAAAGTCCTCACGAGTAGACCTCAGACACGAATGGATTGTAACCATTGACGGAGCCGATGCGAAAGACCTCGATGATGCGATTTCGGTCAAGCGCCTCCCGAACGGGAATTTCGAGCTCGGCGTGTATATCGCCGATGTTGCCGAATACGTGACGGAAGGTTCTCTACTCGACCGCGAGGCACTGAAAAGAGGGACGAGTATCTATACTCCCGATGAAGTGATTCCTATGCTTCCGGAACACCTCTCCAACAATCTCTGTTCGCTCCACCCAGGGAGTCCGAAAGCGACGCTCAGCATCATCCTTGAGCTCGACCAGACCGGGAAAGTCCTTCGTTCAAGAATTGACGAGACGCTTATCGAAAGCAAACAACGGTTCACCTACGACGAAGTTCAGGAAATTATTGATGCGTTGGATAGGGGGAACTCCCCAATCCTCCCCCATAGTAACTCCCCCCGGTCTACGACCACCCCCCTCCATGAGGGAGGCAATGTTGAGAACCCCCCTCATGGAGGGGGGCAGGGGGGGGTTTTAAACTCTTATCCACCAGAAATCATTGCTCTCATCCGAAACGGGCTCGAACTCAAGCGTATTCTCGATAAACGACGAGCCCAAGAGGGGAAGATCGATTTCGATCTCAAAGAAGTGAAAATCATCACGGACGCTCGCGGGAAAGTTGTGAGCATATCCAAGCGGGACCGTTCGGAATCGCACAAAGTCATAGAGGAATTCATGATTCTCGCGAACGAGGAGATTTCCCGTTTTTTCAGCGAGAAGAAAATACCGTTCCTCTACCGTGTCCACGAGAAGCCGAGCGAGGAAAAGACGGATGATCTCATTGCTTTGTTGGATCATTATGGGTACCACATCTCCCGTGAGACCCTGAGTCCTCGTTCGCTCCGCGAGATTATGGATACACTCCATGAAAAGGACTACTATTTCGTGCTTTCCAAGCAGATTCTCCAGAGTATGTCCAAGGCGATTTATTCTGAGGAAATGCTTGGACATTTCGGACTCGCCCTGACCTATTATTCTCACTTCACCTCGCCGATCAGGCGTTACCCCGACCTCCAAATTCACCGCATCATCAAGGCTTGGCTCCATAAAGAGCTCGACAAAAAAGAGCTCGCTCGGTTTGCTGGACTCTTGCCGAAAGTGGCGACCCACACTTCCACAACCGAACGGAAAGCGGAAAATATCGAGTACATGATCCGAGATATCAAGATTATCGACTATATGCAGGATAAAATCGGGCAGATTTTCGACGGGATGGTATCATCCATCGGAGACCACGGAATCTATGTCGAGCTCCCGAACGGTATCGAAGGACTCGTCTATATGAAGGATATGCGCGCAACCCACCATTTCGACGAGCGAGCCGGAACGCTCAAAAGCCTCTCCGGAGGAAAGGCTTTCAGTCTCGGTGACCCAATCAGGGTGCGAGTCACCCAAGCGGACAAGACGCTCAGGCGGTTGGATTTCGAGGTGGTGAAATAAGCCGTCCTATTTTATTGCGAAAGATATTACGGGTTCTTGATACGTCATATTATATGACAAATGTACGTGTTTTCCTCACCAAGATGGCACTATCGATACGTGAATCATCGAGGATTTTCCTCGTAACTAAATCATGGTTGTTCAGGATCTTCGTAACGAAATGGAAGTTCTTCTTGCATTGCAACGTAGCTCATTGCCTTTCGATGCACCTCGCTTAATTTGAGAGCTTCGGTACTTGCTTCTCAGATTTTTGCTCTATCCGCACCATCTGTATAGCGAGGCAGTTGAGACGTGTTTTCTGGTCCGTAGATATTGTTTTCTATTCACATGATAGGAGATGATAATGAATTAAAGAGATAATTGATATAGGCTGTTTTCTGCAATTTGTCGGTCTTTTTTATCCTCTTCATCCTCGATTATTTTTCTTTGTTTCAGGAGCTTATTTATGTATTCCATTTGTACATTGACATTTTGTTGTTCGGCTTCATGAACCGTTTTTATACCACTCAAAATCCCGATAAATGTTTCCTGAAGCTCTGCTTCCGTTACGGATTGACAATGTGCGATATATATAAAGATATTTTCCAATGTTTTTGAGGTATGTTTAATTTTGGTCAAAAGTTCCAGAACAAGCTTTTTCCTTCCCGAAAAAGACAAACATTGGAATGCTTCGAATTCTTTTTTGTATTGCATGGGACATTGAATGAATATTAAAGAGGCTCTTCGTCTCGTAAAGAATACCATACATGCCGAGAAAATACAAATTATTACCTATTTTTGTAAAACAAAAGGTAGTATAGTCAATATTTGTCTTCTTGTTTCTTTTGTATTTTTATGTTATCATGAACGCATTATTATCCAATTCCTCTGCATGTATGTTCAAGAAAATATTTTTCTTCTGTTTCTTTTCCTTGATCCCTTCCCTCGCGAGAGCATCGGAGTTGCCATTTACGGATGTATCGTCTCAGGCGTCGTATTTCACCGATCTCCGACATATGTACGATGCATGAGTCATCGGTGATACGTCAGATCATCTTTTCCATCCCGATAGGCTTCTCTCGCGTGATGAATTTGTGGGGGTAACGATCGGAGTGAGTTGCAAAAAGTGCATCTCTCCGAGCATAGAAGATATTTTCCATTATACTACGAGTCCATTTTTGGATCTTTTGAAGCAAAATAAATATTATTATTGCATATCGTATGCACAAGAGAAATCAATCGTTCAGGGGTATTCGCTCGATGCCACTGGAAAGACACAGTGTCAAGATGGGAAGGTGTATTCTTCCGCACCATTTTGTCCAGCAAACAACATCACCAGAATAGAGGCTGTTGCGGTGCTACTGCGTCAGGCTGGACTTTGGAATGAGTCGCTCAATAACAGCTCATACGCGAAGAATATGACTTTTTCCGATGTCGATGCTTATTGGTACGGATATGCTCAAAAGGCAGTGGAGGCAGGACTTATCGTCCCTGACAACAGCGGGAAATTGTCCCCGAATGAGTATATTACACGAAAAGAATTCGTCACGATGGCTTCAAAGATATTTACCATCAACATGTGCAGTCTCAAAGATATGAATTCGTCTATTTCTGACTTTGCATCCGATATCAAGATATTTGACAAGGAACACACTCCTACATCCTCATCGGTGAATGTGACAACTTTCCCCAACAGATCCGAAACGATGTATGATTTTTCTGCGGATAGAGCAGGAGATATTCAGCTCCCATTTTCCTCCGATTGGACATTTACAAACACCACGACGGGCGAACAAAAAAGCATGACGGGCGAGTATCTCGACAATTTTGAACTCGGCTCCGCAGGACTCTGGGTGGTTAAGTTGGTAACTACTTACCGGAGCGGTCAAAGCTCCGTATCATACCAGCAAATATCGATATCAGGATCAGGTATGCAAGATACTGCTGGGATTTCTCTCCAAATCGGCGTCACGAATAATGGCAATATTTCATGACTTGGTATCCCTGCTTCTTCGCCGAATCGTGTTGACATCGGCAATTCCTGAACATCGTGACAAGTGAGTTCCAATAACTCCTCGCTCGGAACCGTTGTTTCTTGACAAATCAACAACGATTCCCCGCTCCGTGCTTCTTCCTCGGCTCTTTATGGAACGGTTGGTATTCCGATGTCATTTTTTTCCGATGCAACCGGTGGGGACGGACATTACACATATGAATGGGATTTTTCGGATGGGGGAAAATCATCTGAAAATGACCCGATGTATGCTTTTGAAAGAACCGGAACGTACCCTGTTTCTCTCATAGTCCGTGATTCCCATGGAAATATTGCCTATGCATCGCTGGTTGTCATGGTGGTAAATAATCCTGACCGAGATGGTGATGGAGTTATGGATACGGATACGAACGGAAATCTTATCGATGCCTGCCCACTTGTGGCTGGTCTCGCTTCCAATAAAGGATGCCCCATAGTTTCCGAATACCACGAAAGTACCGCTACTCTTGCTTCTCTCAATAATCTCTGTCTCTCAGAAAAAGTGCAAACATCCGGCATGATAGAAGGTTCGGTACAATGTACCAGTTGCCCCTGTGCATATTCTTCTGATTTTATTGCCAAGATTCGTTCGTGCGATATCATATTTCCCTCCATTACTTCGCCCGACAAGAAAACATTGTATTCGAGGGGTGGTATATTCGCTGTACCATAGTTGACGGTAATATATAAAAAATCCCATTTTCATAAGAAATGGGATTTTTCTATTCTCTTTTGAAAAAAGAACCGTTTTTCGTATAATCCCCACAAATATTGTCATTCTGAACTTGTGCCAGTCCTAAGGGATTGCCTTTCGGGGAAAATCTTCCATGTTTTTCAAGACTCTTCTTGATCGTATTTACAATATAATAGACAGACTTCGATTTATGTCGGAATGACTGTTAACTTACTTTAAATATAATTTTCCACCTATGAAAATACCTCTGTCTTGGATATCTCTCTATACTGATGT